>JBEGTL010000338.1:0-8614 GCA_041179425.1 Pseudomonadota bacterium
CCCTGGCTGGCCCCAGTAGTCCCTTGCCGCAGCCGGGCGCACGCGCGCGCGCAGCGCCGGGGGCAGCGCGGCCCAGAGCACCAGCGAGTCGAGGTGACTCGAGTGGTTGGCGAAGTAGATGCACTGTCGTGCCTCTGATGCGACCTCGTCCCAGACGCCCTGCGCACCCGTCAGGAGCTTGACCAGACCTGCGAACCCATCCATCACGTTGCACCTCGCAATTTCTCGACGACCCGCGCCGCTCGGCGTACCGCAGTCCACAACGAGCCGACGGTGACAATCCCCAACGCGCACGCTAGCGGCGCCCGCGCACGCTCGAAGTGGCATGAAACCGCTGCGGCAAGTGCTGCGACAGTCAGCAGCGCCATGCGATGCTGTTTGGCCATCGGCCCGGAAAAGTCGTGGGGCACACCCGCGCTCGCACCCAGCAGGCGAACATAGGCGGTACTCATTGCAAAGAGCGACGCGCCAAAGCCGAGCGTCGCTCCCCAAGCGCCGCCCACGCCGTAACCTGCGCCGAGGAAGAGCACCGTGTCGGAGATTCGATCGGGCAGCTCGTTGAAGATGGTTCCGGATGGCGTCGTTTTCCCCCCCTCTATCGCCACCATGCCGTCGAGCAGGTTGCAGACGAGGCGGAGCTGAATGCAGACGGCCGCGAGCAGGTACAGCAGGCACGCCCCAAATGGCGAAAGCTTGGAGGACCACCACAGGGCGAACCCGCCGAGAGTGGCGAAGAGCGCGCTCAACACGGAGATGCAGTTGGGCGTCAGCCCGAGCTGCACCAAGCGACTGGCCAACCTGTTCGCCCAGGGTGCATCACGCGTCGCGATAGGACGCCGATCGAGCTCGCTCAAGGTACACACCTCCCGCATAGAGCACCTCAGCTATCCGAGGAACTGTGCAGGCACAGAGCACGATGCGAGCCAACAACAGCGCACTCCCTTTGACCACGGCAATTGGCAACGTTCGCTTGCAAGAGCGAGAGATCATCGACGAAACGAAGCGTGCGCCAAAGCCGAGTGTGAGAGCAGCCAATGTACAATCGAGCGAGCCGCTGGACATTTCTTGCCGTTCGCAAGGTACCGAAGCCCCGCGCTGCCAAGAACCGGGCTCAAGTCAGGACTTTTTCGCGCTACTGGCCCGAACTCATCGAGGTGGAGATTGTGAAGCGGTGATGCGTGTCCGGTGGCTCGGCGACGCGCGGCTCGAGGCGTCGGAGTCTGCGCGTTGCTATCGGTCCAGCGAAGCCAGAGCACGCCCGTAGAGTCGGGTGTGTCGGAACAGACCGTAAGGTCCGGACATCTCGAGCGACCAACTCGCAGGCCGCTCCTTCGGCGCATCGGATCCTGACTCGCGTATTGCCCGCTCTCGGGAGCGTAGTACCGAAACCGATTGTAGTAGAGCTCTGTCTCAGCATCTTCATACTGTCCGGGCCAACGGAACAGACAAGCATACCGTTCGCCCTCCACCAGACGCAGCTCGCCCCAAGCGCTGAGCCCAGCACTCCAAACACACGCGCCGGCAGTCGGCCGTCGCCCAGGGCACGCCGCCCGCGTCCCCCAAGCTGACGAGGCTACCCTCGACCCACTCGTGCAGCGGCACGTTGCCGTCCCATACCCAGCGCGTGGTCTGCCCGCGGTAGGTCTTGCTGACCCGCCTACCGAGCGGGTCGTAGGCAAACGTGACCGCGCTGCCGTCAGGGCGCGTGACCTTGCCGAGCATACCGGCCGCGTTCCACTCGTAGCGCCACACGCGCCCGTCCGACTCGTGCTTCTCGACGAGGTTGCCCTCGGGGTCGTAGGCGTAGCGAGTCTCGCCGTGCGAGGTATACGAGACCAGCAGCTGCCCCGCGGGTCCGTACTCGCGGTCTCCCCGCTGCTCGGTGCGGAACAGGTTGCCGACCGCGTCTGGCACGCGGAGCTCGGCGCTGCCATCGGGGTAGCCGGCCCAGGCCAGGTTGCCGAGCGCATCGTGTCGGTACTCGGTGGTGCCTTGCAGACCGTCGAACAGCCCGGTCAGACGGTCGCTGACGTCCCACTTGTAGCCCACGGCGCGAAGCGTCTTCCCGCCGGCCGTGACGATGTGCTCGCGGGGACGTCCGGTGGGGTCGCGCTGCCACTTGCTGCGCAGGCCCCCCGGCAGGGCCCGTTCGAGCTCGAGGCCGAGCATGTCGCGCGTGAAGGTGGCTTCGAAGCCGCTGCGAGCCTCATGCGCGCGCGTGACGTCGCCCATGACGTCGCGCTCGCGGCCAGCCGCATGCGATTGGTCTCCTGGGCCAGCAGGTGGCGCTTACTCATCGCGTGTCGTTCGGTGATGAGCCCAGATTGAACGACGACGCTGGATCCCGGCAGGCGCCGGGCGGGCCTCGCGGGCGCTCGACTTGCCCCTCGCGACCGGCCGCGACCTTTGCCAGCGACGTAGGCTCGACGTACGGTATGACCGGGGTATTACTCATGCCGGTTCGTAAGGTAACCATCTCGATCGACGAGGAGCTTCTCGCAAGGTTCGAGCGCCTCGCGAGTCAGGACGGCCAGACGCGCAGCGAGGCAATTGCGGCGTCGATGCAGTTGGCCATCAAACAGAGGCTGCTGCGTATGGCCGTCGAGACCGGCCTCGCGGAGGCCGGTGGTCCCACGACCCTTGCCGAGAAAAGCGCGGCGCGCAAGCGCCTCGGCCTGACGCGTCGATGACAAGAAGGCAGACCAAGGTACTGCGCGCGCGAACGATTGCCGCGCGAGACCTGCCTCGGGCAGGACTTACCCTCGATACCGGTGCTCTAATCCAGCTGGAGAAGCGAAATCGAGCCGCATGGGCTCTGCTCGAGGCCGCCCTGGGAGAGGGCCTACCCGTTCGTGTTCCTGCGGCAGTCGTCGCAAAGTTCTGGCATGGCTCTCACGGTCGCGCTGTCACGGCTCTCGTCGAGGCGGCGACCGTACCCGACACGCAGAAAGATGCCCAGCGGGCCGGCCTCGCGCTGGTCCGGACTGTAGGGGGTCGTCGTGGTCCGAGCGTGGTGGACGCCTTGGTGGCTGCCATCGCATCGGCGCACGGGGACACAGTGCTCACCACAGACCCAGGAGACTTGCGCGTGCTCGCGCAGCACTTCCGCGGGCTGAAGGTGATTGCGATCTGAGCAGCTCATCATGCGTTGCTGCATCGATAGACGCCGAGGTTTGTGGAGATTCCCACTCCGACTCGCATTCTTCGCAGAGCACACATCGTTCGAGGATGAATGTTGATCCCGTAGAACTGTGTTTAGTGCTCCGACACCGGCTCTCGCTTCGTCCGACGCAAGATCGGCGGAGGCTTCGGAGCAGATGGGCGCGTGGTCGCGGTCGCATCCCGCACCACGGCTTCGGTCTCCGGTTGAAGCTCTTCTCGGTCGAGTGGCTGAAGCTCATACACCTCGACTTCCGCCGTGATCTCGGACGCTGGCTTGGTCTCTGGCTCGCTCGCCTTGGGTCCCGCGCTGTCGCGCGGCGCACCGCTGTCGGTGCGAGGGCGCGGGGCCTGGCTGCGCCGCGGTGTGAGCTTGAGCGCGTCGGCGATGTGTTCCCGCATGGCGTCGAAGACCCGTTCGTTTTCGGCAGCGTCCTGCGCATAGACGGTCTCGGTGTCGCCGCTGGCCATCACGTAGAGCCCGCTCAAGCTCTTGATCAGCGCCGGCGAGCTGTGCCCAGGGTTGTTGGCGACGATCTCGTGGATGTACTTGACGACGATCGGGCGCCTTTCGGGCGTGCGTTGAGCGAGCTCGACCATGCCCTCGAGCAGTCCCACGTCCATCAACCGGTGATGCTGTGCATCCGCCGGCAAGAACTGGTCTTGCGACACGTAGCCCGCGACGTTTCGCAGACACAGCTCGACAAACTCGGCCTCGAAGTCCTCGCGCCCGGCCATGTCGACCAGGCCGATCAAGGCTTTCTTGCGGTCATCGATCGTCCAGGCATGTCGATCCTCGACGACGCGCATCGGGCCTTCGAGCGTGATCGTCTTGAGGTCGTGCGAGAGCTGCGCCAACTCTGCCTTGCGCCCCTCTTCGATCTCTGCATAGGCATCGGCCTGAACCGTCTTCGCCGCGCTGATCAACGTGTCGCGCTTCTGGTCGAATGCGGCCGCATTCTGCTCGTACGCGCGGTTGGCGACATCGACCTTTTGCTGATACGCGAGGTTGGCAGCGGCGATCGTGGCGTCGCGTTCGTCGCGGGCGGCGGTTTCGGCTTCGTCGTACGGCTTTCTCGCTTCGGCGATCTTGCCGTTGTAGTCGGTCTGCGCGCTGGACTTGGCCTGCGCGAAGAACGCATCGGCCTCCACGCGCAGTTGGTTGAAGTTGGTCTCGATGGCTTTTTCGCGCGCCGTGCGCCGCCTCGCCGTCACGTCCTGGACGGCTTTTTCGTAGTCCTTGTGCGCCTTCGAGACTCTTGAGAACGGCCAGCGCTTGCCTTTCGGCACCAAGTCTTCGGTCTGAAGAATTGTCGCGGTAGCCTGTGCAAGTTGATCGCTCTCCACGAGTGTCGTCGGTCGGGACGTCATGACGGCTCCGTTTCGCAGTCTAAAGCAGGCGCAAAACGCTCGCGGGCCTAGCGTTGCGCCAATTCTTGACGAATGCAGGCGCGTTCCTACACAAAATGCAAGCACTTCACTGCGAAATTCTGTCGTGAAACCGTAGGCCGCCGCTCCGAGCCGCGCTCGATACGTCCTGGCCGCACGGGGGTGTGGCAGTTGCTGAGTGTAGAGCCTCGCTCTTCTGCCGTCGTTTCTCGCGGCAGGCACGCCTGTCGGGCACGCTGGACGAGGTGTAGGCGGGAATGGCCGCCGTCGAGCAGGTCGGTGGCGTTACGCCGTGGGTCACGCTAATTCGTCGACTGCTTCGAACAGATTGAGCGCTTTGACGATGTGCCTGATCGCGCGCGCTGATGTGGATGCCCCCGCGAGCGCCCCTTCTTCGGCGCCTTCGCCGGCTCGAACACCACACGCATCTTCATCCCAGTAGCTTTCGCAAACCGCTCCAACGTCGACAGGCTCGGCTTCGCCGCTCCACTCTCCAACCGCGCGATCGTCGATTGCGAGGTCCCCATCTTCTTCGCGAGCTCCGCTTGCGACAACTTCGACCGCGTGCGCGCATCGATCAGCAAGCTTGCAACCGCAAACTCCGGCGCCAACGCGTCGTAACCCTCTTTGAAGCCGGGCTCCTTCAGCCACTTTCGCTGTTTCGGACACAGGTGTGGCCACGGGTTGTGACGAGGTGGAGCGGGCTCTGGTGGATGCGCTGGTCGCGCGCAGGCTGGGTGATGTCGTGGGTGTGCGGCGGGCGTTGTTGCGGGCGCTGCAGGCGCTTGAGTGAACCCTCGCTGCTGCTGCCGCCTGACACGGACCTCGGAAGCGCTAGGTCCGGGATGTCTCTCCCACAACTCCACCAACAATCCTCGCACCTCCGAGACAAAACGCCTTCACTTACTTAACATTTGAAGGCAATATGTCTCCGTGGCTGCCAGAGCCTACGGGCGCGAGATCGAGCTGTTCCGCCGACATGGCGCCGCCCTCCGCATGTCCGAAGCGCTGCGCCTCGGCATTAAGCGGAGAGCGCTATACGCCATGAGAGACGCGGGCGTGATCGAGCCGGTCAGCCGAGGGCTGTACCGGCTCGCGTCCCTCGATCCACTCGCGCACCCCGACCTGGTCACCGTCGCGACGCGCGTTCCGCAGGGCGTCCTCTGCCTCATCTCGGCGCTCTCGTTTCACGAGCTGACCACGCAGGTGCCGCACACCATTGATGTCGCGCTCGAGCGCGGGACGCGCAAGCCGCGCCTCGACTACCCGCCGACCCGCTTCTACTGGTTCTCGGGACCTGCTTTCAGCGACGGCATCGAGACGCACGAGCTCGATGGCGCGCCCGTGCGCATCTACGACCCTGAGAAGACCCTTGTCGATAGTTTTCGGTACCGGAATCAGATCGGGATGGACGTAGTGCTGGAGGCGATGAAGCTGTGGCGCGAGCGCCGCCGAAAGAAGCTCGACGCCCTTCTCAAGTACGCCCGCATGCGTCACGTCGAGCGCGCGATGCGGCCCTACCTGGAGGCGATGTCGTGACCGTGAAGAACATCGAAGCATCCGTGCACGCCCGCCTCCTGAATCCGCATGGCTCGTCATCGACGAGCTGACCAAGCAACGGTACTTCCCGGGCTCCTCGTCTTTCGGCGCGTCGGCGGCGGCAGCTGTGCAAACAACACCGGATCGACAATCGCAATGACGTCGCGCGGGTCCACCCTTCTCTTGTAATGGACGACCCGACCCACCGCGTCGAGCGCACCCTCCGCGCAGCAGCGCTCCTGATCGACGCACACGATCATCCGCTCGATGCGCGCGGCTCGCAGCTGCTCGAGCTTTCGTGCCAGGTACTCCGGCGTCCAGAAGCCGACAACCTCCAGTAGCCAGCGCTCGCCCGTGCCTGCGTGAACCAGCTCGAAGTCGGGGAACATCAGCGCGTCACCGACCACCACCGGCCGAGGTTCGCGCACCACCTGCCACGACCGCGCAAGCTTCCCGAACGACCGCGCGAAGCGCTCCTCGACTTGGCTATCGAAGCTCGGCAGCTCGCGGGCCGGCGTTATCGGGTCGCCGGACCGTATGGCGAGTCTGCCCACCTGCCCGTTGCCGAGTGCGCAGTCCGCTTCAAGTCGGTAGGCATGGCAGCGCGCCAGGCGCGGAACCAGCGAAGCCAGAGCACGCCCATAGAGTCGCGTGTGTCGGAACAGACCGTACGGTCCGGACATCTCCAGCACCACTTCGTGCTTGCTCCCGCCCAACGTCGCATGACAGAGCAACCCGACGAGCTTGCTGTGCCTCACGACCGCACGCACGTGACCGCGTGCAATCACTCGAACGCGGACGGCCTTGTGAAGAAGCGAGCTGACGACGGCCTCGTTGCACAGCAGCGCCAGCTGCGCGGGGTTCACGTCGTCAGGGATCGCCATGAGCGTGCGCTCCTCGGGTAGGTCGCTGAACAAGCCCAGCATGATCTCACTCTCGCTCAGACTTAGTTCTTCGGCGACATTAGCCAGCGCACGTTCTCGGGAGGGCTCCTTGGCCGCAGCGCGGAAGAGGGTCGCGCGCAGTACGCGAGGCGGCGGTTCCCGTACCTCACGATCTTTGACTACGCGGTCGAGGACGCCGAGCGCTGTGCGCAGCTTCCCCATCGGTGCGGCGAAAGAGAACGGCTCGGTAATCCGGGTGCGCCACTCTCGCCGCCGCTGCCCCACAAACCGCTGCCGTTCCTCGATCAAGGCGCCCAGCCACGGGTAGTCTGCAAAAGTCAGATAGGCCGGCGTGATCGCTCTGACCGATGCGACGCGGCCGAGCTCTTCATACCCGGATCGCTTGTTGGTGATGTTGGTGGTGGCTGTACCCTCAGGCAATGCCACTTCGCACCGCCGGCTGTAAGCTTCGCCGCCGCTCGACGGACTTTCGCACTTCATGCGTATTCGCGATCACCAGCTCGTAGACGACGGCGCGCTTGCCAGGTGCCGGACGCAGCAGGCGCCCTACCCGCTGCACATGCTCGCGCTCGCCGCGTACGCCGCCCACAACGATGGCCACGTCGGCATCGGGCACATCGATGCCCTCGTTGAGAACTTGCGCGCTCACGAGAGTCCGCAGCTCGCCAGCGCGGAACGCGGAGAGCGCCTGCTCGCGCTCCTTGCGGTCGATGTCACAGGTCATCGGCATGACCAGGTGCTCACGTGCGATCGCATAAGCGGTCTCGTTGTCGGGCGTGAAGACCAGCTTGCGATTGCCAGCGTGCTGGCCGAGCAACGCCGCGAGCGCGAGCCGCTTCGCAGCCGGAAAGCTGACTAGTCGTCGGCTGAAACGAAATGCCGCTACGGCGGCACGCCCCTCTTCCGACCGCGACGCTGTGGCCAGAAAATCGCTCCAGCGAGCATGTCGACTGAGCGCCTGGAAAGGCTCGAACACCGCACGAAACGCGCGTACTGCGGCGTCGTACTGCGTCTGCTCGTCCGGAGTGAGACGAAGCGCCAGCACCACGTTCTCGAAGTCGGCCAGCCACTCCCCCGCCAGGTCTCCGATGCCCAGTTCGCAAACGACCGACCCCATCAAGACGATCAGGCGCGCGAGAGCATCGCCGTCGGGCGCCGTGGCGGTGAGTGCCAGGCGCCGGGGCGCGGCACACATCTCGAGTGCCTCGTCTCGCACGCCGACCCCGAAGTGGTGCGCTTCATCCACGACCAACAAACCAAAACGATGCCCGATGCGGTCCATGTGCCGATAGGCGCCTTCGAATGTGGCGACGGTGAGCTCCGCGATCTCTCGTTCACCGTCCCCCAGGCAGCCGATGCTACCGCCGTAGTGGCGAGCGAGCTCGGCGCGCCACTGATGGAGCAGAGCGCGCGTGGGTACCAGACAGAGCGCGGGGACCTGACACGCGGCCATTGCGGCGCACGCGAGGCGAGTCTTGCCCGCGCCGGTGGGCAGCACCACGATGCCACGCTTCTCTCGACTCCATGCCAACAGAGCGGCGTGCTGGTACGGCCGCAGGGTGATTGGGGTCCACGGTCCTGGTTGACTCCCCTTACTCAGCACCTCGGCGCGGAACCTGAGT
>JBEGTL010000339.1:0-8601 GCA_041179425.1 Pseudomonadota bacterium
CCCTGGTGGTGCCGCTCGTGCTGCCCGTGTCCAAGGCCTACGACGTGTACTGGACCGCGCGCCATATCTACTACCGCAACCTGCGCAACGCTGCCGCCGGCCACGACGGGCGTGTCGCAGGCGTGGTCGCTCAGCTCGAGCGGTGGAACCTCGCGGGTCGCCCCGGACGGCTGCACACCTCGCGCAAGAGCTGGCAGAGCGTCGCCGTGCGCGCCATCGAGTACAAACAACAGAAGGCAGGCGGCATCGACGTCGACCTGCACGACGTCCTCGACCTCGACGTCGAGCGGGGCGTGGTGCGCGTCGAGCCGCGCGTGAACATGGGCCAGCTGACGCGCCGGCTCGCTCCCAAGGGCTGGACGGTGCCGGTGGTGGCCGAGCTCGACGATCTCACGGTCGGCGGCCTCATCCTCGGCTACGGCATCGAGTCATCGGCACACAAGTACGGATTGTTTGCAAACACCGTGGTCGCCGCCGAGGTGGTGCTCGCCGACGGCCGCCTGGTGCGGGCCAGCGCGACCGAGAACGCCGACCTGTTCCACGCGCTGCCCTGGAGCTACGGCGCGCTCGGCTTTTTGACGGCCGTCGAGCTGCGCGTGATCCCGGCCAAGCCGTACGTGCGCGTCACCTACGAGCCGGTGCAGGGACTCGCTGCCATCTGCGCTCGCTTCACGCAGCTCTGTACGGCGAGCGACCCGCCCGAGTTCTTGGAGATGTTGTTCTTCGACCTCGACCGCGCGGTGATCGTACACGGAGACTTTGCTGACCTCCCCGCGGGCGCAGCGGTCAACCACATCGCACGCTTCTACAAGCCCTGGTTCTACAAACACATCGAGTCGTTCTTACAGCGCGGCAACTCTCCGCTCGCGCGCCCGGGGGCGCGCTTCGACAGCACCGAGTACCTGCCGCTGCGCGACTACTACCACCGCTACACGCGCAGCCTGTACTGGCACGGCGAGTTGCTCGTGCCGTTCGGCAACCATCCCTTGTTCCGCTACACGCTGGGCTGGCTCATGCCGCCCAAGGTGTCCCTCATGCGCCTCACGCAGACCGAGGGCGTACGCAAGTACCGCGACGAGCGCAACGTGGTGCAAGACGCGCTGATGCCCATCCGCCTGTTGCGCGAGGGCGTCGAGATGTTTCATCGCGAGTTCGAGTGCTACCCACTGTGGGTCTGTGGTCATCGCGCCTTTCGTACCGAGCCGCGCGGTATGGTCGGGCCGTCGCGTCCCGAGCTGTCCGAAGAGATGTTCGTCGACATCGGTGCCTGGCAGGTGCCGCGCTTCGTCAAACGCAAAGAAGCGTGGAACGGTCGCGAGGCAGTGCGTCGGATGGAAGCTTGGCTGCGCGCGCACGGCGCCTTTCAGTGCCTCTACGCGGTGACCGAACAGACGCGCGACGAGTTCTGGCAGATGTTCGATCGAACACTCTACGAAGCGGTGCGCGAGAAGTACGGCGCGGCCGGCGCATTCATGGACGTGTTCGACAAAGTGAAGCGCCCCGAGCGAGTCTGAGCGTCTGTTTTTACGCGCCGTGTACGCGTGCCCATCTCGGGACGGGACGGTTCGCCACAGCGCGTCAAACGCGTGACTGAGCTCGTAAATCACTGCGCAATTCAGCCCGATCCGGGAAGCGCCTTACTGTTTTCCCGGGTGCCTTCCGTGGGTTCGCACGCGCGCTGAAAAAACGCCTACGTCAGACGGCGCTTGAGATCCGGGCCCGAAACGACGTAGATGGATCCTTCGCGCCCTCTCTTACTACGTGCTTCTGGGCCGATGACAGTTGTGCCGCGCGAGCGCGCTTCCGCGTCTCGCACGGTGCAAGGAGGACATCTCGAGTCACTGCGGAGGGGGGCAACCATGGCCAAGGTACACATCGAAGGCGACACCATCGACATCCGCGTCAGCCTGCTGGAGCGGGTGATGTTGGCCGAACGACCGCGCAAGCTTCCGCTTGCGCGCATCAGGCGGGTGGATCCCCATCCACCACTCCTCGACATGATGCTGCACTGGTCCGATCAGAGTGGCGTGTGGTTGTGCGGCGTGTCCGCCTACGACGGCCACATGATCCCCAGCGCTCGCCACCCGAGCAATACGCTCGCCATCGAGCTCGAAAGTGACGAGTTCGAGCGCGACACGCCCGAGCGCATCTACATCGAAGTCGACGACGAGTCGCCGAGCGAGCTCGCTGCTCGTATCTCGCGCGCTCTCTCATTCGCTCGCACCCCCGAAGGTGCGCCTGATCAACGCGCGCCCCACGGTGCGCTCTTGCCCAACGCCACGGAGCGATCACGCGCGGTCAGTCACAACAGTCAGGTTCGCACGGAGGGTCTCATGCCTACGACATCACAAGCAGCCAGCACTTCTCAGCAGGCCCTCATGGAGGCACTCGACGTCGAGCTCGAGGACGACGTGCAGCTGCGCGATCCTCTGATGCAAGGCAGCTTGCCTCCGCCTCCCATGCGGATGTCCGAACCTGCCCCCGAGATGAAGCTCGACGACGACAAAGACCTCACGCGCATGGGTGGCTGGTTAGTCGGCCTCGGCTCGCTGGGCCTGCTCACCGGCGGCGTGATGCTCGCTGGCGGCGCGCTGCCAGGTCTACTCGCGGTCGGTGCAGGCGTGACGTGCGCGCTGCTCGGCGGCGTCGCGCTCGCCGTCGTGGCTCACCACCAAGGCTGAGCCGCTTCCCCACGGCATGGTCGCCGGCGACGCCGCCGGCGACTAGATTCAGCTGCCCGCTGACCTCGAACCGGTAAGCTCAGCCGATGAATGGCTCGCTCCTCGGTTCGTTGGCTGCGTGTTTGGTGGCGGGTCACGTGCTGACGGGCTGCGCAGAACAAGCGCCCGCGCCACCACCTCCCCTCCCCGCTCTCCCGACGTTGGTTCCGGTTCCCGCCGAAGCCGAGCAGGTCGAGCCTTACGCTCCGCCGGCCAGCAGCGCAGCCCGCGCGAAGAAGCCCGGCAAGAGCAAGCCGCAGAGCGTCGCTACGCCGACACAGCCCAAGGGCGCAGGCGCGACGAAAGCCGAAGCACACGCCAGCACGACCAAACCAACGGCTCTGCCGCGCACTCTCGAGCGAGAGCCGGCCAGCAGCACGCCCGCGCCTCTGCCCTCTGCGCCGGCGCCCATCCCACCGACCCCGCCAGCACCGGCGCCCCGTCCCGTCGCGACCAGCAAAAAGGTCGTCGTCCCGCGCACGACCCATGTGCACGTCGACTACCCCGCGGGCTTGCAAGCCGACCTCGACGCCGACCCGCGCATGCAGTCGTGGGTCGACAAAGTGATCCCCATCATCGATGGCTGTCACAGCAAAGACCGCGGCGCCAAGGGCGCCATCGCCACGCGCGTCACCATGCACGAGAACGATCGCCCCGACGCCGACATCCTCTCGCTGCCCGGCCAGCTGAGCAGCGTGGTTGCGTGCGCCACGGGTTCGCTGATGCGCATCAAGATGCCGCTGTTCACCGGGCGCGAAGGCACACGGTACGACGTGCGTATCGTCTTCGAATAGACGCCGCACGCGGCCCGGCGCGCCAACCCGACAGAGCTCGTGTTCGCGCAGCAAGATGACGAACGGCGCGCTGGGAAGCGCAGCGGCTCAGTACGGATTGTCGGGGAGCGCGGGGTCGGCCGTACGCGCTGCGCGGGGGCGCACGAGGCGAGGCGCGAGCAGCGGCCCTTGGTCGAAGCGAGTGCTCGGGCGTGCGAGCGAAGAGTCGCGGACCGCCTTCTTCGGAGCCGCCACGCGACGCGGTGCGGGTGCGGGCTGCTCGGCGACGCCGTCTGGGATCTCGACCGGCGCCGCGAACGGAGGCGGCACGGAGCCAGCATACGGAGGTGGCACCACCTCGAGCGGCTGCGCGGCAGGCGCCGTGTCGGCCGACTCTGGCCCAGGACGCGTGGGCTCGACCGCGCTGCCCTCGCCGATGCGTTGTGCGCCCGGCAGGTCTTCGAACGTGGTGTCGCTGCCCGGGGCGACGGGCGGAGCGACCGGCGCGCTCACCTCGACGCTGGGCGCCACTGCGCCCTGAACGGGCCGCTCATCGTCGGCCCAGTGCCGGAACCCGAACACGCCCGTGGCCGTGATGGCGGCGGCCACCAGCAACGACTTGAAGGCGAAGCCATTGGCCGGCTTGGGCTCGCTCCAGCGGTGGTCTTCGGCCGCAAACGCAGGCGGACGAAAGCTCTCGGTGGCCTCACGGCGAGCGGCTTGAAGTCGCGCAAAGATGTCGGCCGGCAGCTCGCCATCGAACGTGCGTTGTGGCTCGGACGGCTCGTCTCGGAAGCCGCCCGACCGCGGCGTGACGGGCGAGACCGGTCGAGCGGAGACCGAAGGCGCGCCTTCGGGTGCGCGAGCCGAGAACGGCGCGGGAAACAGCTCGCCGTGCGCCACGTCGGCCCCGGCCGAGCTGCGCGGCTCGTCGTCGTGCGAAGGAAGTCTCGACGCCCCGAACCCCGTGAACGCAGGCGGCTCGCTGAGCCGGTCGGACGCCGTCGGTGAAGAGTCGGTGCCCGCCATCGGCGCACTGCCCGGCAACGACTGCTGCTCGGTCGGCAGGTATTTGCTGAGGGCCGTGCCTTCGGGGAGCGTGGCGCTGCCCGGCACCTTGCGGCGCGGACTCTCCGCCGTGGGCTCCGCGCTCTTGGCATCGTGCGTGGCGTACGGGTTGATGGCCGCGGCTTCTAGGATCGCTGCACCATAGAACGACGCCGTCTTGGCGAACGGGCGCGCGCGCGCGCCGGCTTTGGGCTCGGCAGGCGTTGCGGGCACACTGGCCTTGGACTCGGCAGGCGCTGCGGACACATCCGCGGCAGCCCCTGCCGGCGGCAAGATGCTGGACGTGGCTTCGGGACGCGGAACGCTCGTTCCGTCGGCCGGCTTGGGCGCGGGCGCGGACCGCGCCCCCAGGCTCACGCCCAGCAGCGTTGCCTTGGGCACGGGCAGCCCGACGGGCGCCGTGCGAGGCGCACTCGCTGGACCTGTCACGTTGACGGTCCCCGACACGTTGACCGTCATCGCACGCGAGACGCGCGAAGGGTCGTCGGCCAGAGGCGTGGGATCGACGGAGATGGCGTGGACCACCGACGCGCTCTCCGCATCGTGCACGCGCGAGACGGCAGCGGCCGTCGCAGCCGACGGCGTCGCAGCGCGAGGCTCGTCTGCGCGCGGGCGGTGCGCAGGCGCCGTCGAAGGCGAAAACGCGGATGCCCTCACGGCTGCGGCCGCGGCAGCCGTCAACGCAACAGCGGCGGCCGGAGGAACAGACGCAGCGGGAGACCCAGCCGGAGCGGCTCGTGACGGTACGACCGGCGCAGGCACTGCCGACGCCGGGGCGGGCGCGGGCGAGATCGGCAGACGCGTCTCGATGAGCGTCGCAGCCATCTTGTTGGGGCGCGTCGTCGGTGGGCGCGGTGCCTCTGCGCCCGCGCGAAGGTTCGTCGCGACGCCGGAAACGATGGCCTGCGCCGCAGCGGTCGAAGGCGCAGGCGACGAGGGCGACGCTGGCTTGGCGGGGGCCGCACTGGGAGCCGACTTGTCCGCCGCGGGACTCGTGGTCGACCCGGCCGTGCTCACCACACTCGTGGGCTCTCGACCGTCGAACTCGTCGATGGGGATCTCTTGCGAAGGCTCCTCGGCCCCGAGCGCACGGCGCCGCTCGACCAGTGCGCGGCTCGCGAGCGCGCGCACCCACTGCCCCAGCTCACTGGCAGACGCGTAGAGCGAGGCGTGGGTCGCCACCTCGCGCAGCTCGAACGCCATCTCTTGCGCGGTCTGGTAGCGCAGCTCTGGGTTGCGCTGCAGCGCCTTCATACAGATGGCATCGAAGATGGCTGGTGGCCGCAGGCCCACTTCGCTCGGACGCGGGATGTGGCGCTCGAGGATCGCACGCCGCGCGAGCGCCGGGTTCTCCGCGTCGAACAGCCGCTCGCCCGTGAGCGTCTCCCAGAGCGTGATGCCGACGATGAACAGATCGGTGCGCGCGCTGACCGGCTCGGTGACCGAGACCTGCTCGGGTGCCATGTAGCCCGACGCGAGCCGCTTGCCGCGGAGGGTAGACGGGATGAGCCCGCGGGCCGAGACCTGACTGAAGTCCGTGATGCGTGCGGTGCCGTCGATGCCGACCAGGATGTGCCGTGCCCGCGGCGCCTGATGCACCATGGACAACGACTCGCCCAGCTCGTCGAGCGCCGTATGCACCGCCGACAGGCCCACCAGTGCGTCGACGATGGGCGGAACCAGATAGCGAGGGTGCCGCTCTTTGCCTGCGCGCGAGATGAGCACCTCGAGGTCCGCACCCTCGACGTAACCCATCACCAGGTACACGCCCGAGTTGGGATCGGTGCCCACGTCGATGATGTCGACGATGTTGCCGTGGCGAACGCCGGCGCTCAGGCGCGCTTCGTCGAGGAGCAGCTGCGTCCACTCGGGCTGACGCGCGAGCGACTGCTTGAGGCGTTTGATGGCGGTGAGCCGCTGGTAGCCGAGCGTGCCCTGGCGCTGGGCCAGGTGCACGGTCGTGAAGTCGCCCGCAGCGATCTGCGCGATCAAAGAATAAGAGCCGATCCGGTCTACCCCGGACTGACGGCGCTTCACTGCCTGCTGTCCCTCGCTGTAGTCCAAGTCAACATCCTCCGAGCGGAGTGTCTTGCAGTCGCTGCGCGGTACTGCTCACGCACGCGACCGCGAAGACAACCGCAGCCCGTGCAGCTTTACAGACACGCCACTACCAGACAAGTACCATCGCGAAGAAGCGCACATCAGAACACAACCGGCGAGGCTCGCGCACACCGTCACGCGGTCAGAACTACGTTTCCTTGGACCCGTCGCAGCGAGAGCTCGTGCAGAGCGTCAACCGCGCGATCGAGGGGGGAACTGGCATCGATTTGTACCGGAAGAAGGCCCCGCTCGTACAGCGAGAACAATGCCGCCATCGCCTCCGGTACTGCGCCGTACACCAGCACCGTCTCGCCCCGCTTCACGGGCGCGCGGTAGACCACGGCAAAGTTGGACGTGCGGTAGGCGATGGTGAACGCGGCGACGTGCTCGAAGGGCATGCAGGCCGGAACGGCAAACACCTGCGGCTCGTACGCCGCTACCGGGAGCGCTCGCATACGGCTGCAGCTACCCCGGATCGCCCAGAAACGCATCTCGAAAGTGCGGTGATACGTGCGCGCGACAAAGCCCTTCGACGCATGAGCCCCGCGTGTGTGCCCGCGCTATGCAGGCCGCGTGGAATTAGCCCAAACGAACGTAGCGGTGACGGGCGCGACCGGCTTTCTTGGCGAGTATCTGGTGGCCGCGCTGCGCGCCCGCGGCGCCAACCCCATCGCGGTGGTGCGCAACCGCGACAAGGCCGAGCGCACGCTGCCTCGTGGGGTGGAGGTACGTGTGGCCGACCTGGCCGACACAGCCGGGCTCACCCGCGCTTTTCAGGGCGTGGACGCGGTGATCGCCAACGCCGCAGTGATCTCGTTTCGCGACCCGGCGCTGACCATGCGCACCAACGTCGAGGGCACCCGCCACGTGTTCGACGCGATCGCGAGCGCGGGCGTGCGACGCGCCATCCTCATCTCGTCGAGCTCTGCCTACCCGCTCTCGCTGCGCCAGAGCGACGAGAACACACCGCTGCGTCCTCTGCAGAAACTCTCCTTTCTGGGTGGTTTTGCCAATGCGTACGGCGTCTCCAAGGCCGAGGCCGAGCGCATCGCACAGCGCGCCGCCGAGGCGCACGACATCGCGCTCACCACGTTTCGCCCGTGCGGCATCACCGGCCCGCGCGACCCGCTGTTGATCGCGGCCATCGAGCGCTTCATGCGCCCGTGGGTGGTGCCTTTCCCCGCGTTCGTCGAGATTGGCGTGGCGCATGCGGGAGACGTCGCCGACGCAGTCATGCTCGCACTTGCCTCGCCTTCCGTGGCGAGCGGTCGTGCGTACAACCTGCAAGGCAACACGGCGACGCTCTGGCAGATCGCAGACGCCTGGACGCGCGCAGGCGGCCACTCGCCGCGTCTGCGCTTGCCCATCCCGGTCCCCATTGCGCTGCGCTACGCCGACGAGCGCGCACGACGAGAGCTAGGTTGGCGCCCACGCTCGCTCGACGCCATCTTCCGCGAAGCGGTCGCCGCGCGTCAGACGTCGAGCTGAGTGGCCCCAAAAAAGTAGCGAAGGGCGCGGTTGGTGCCGCGCTCTTTCGAAGCGTGGAGCGCGAGGCATGTAGCGAGGACGCCGCTCCAGGCACGCCCGAAGGCGCGCTTGCCACTGGAGCGAACCCCATGCGGCGGATCGTGACGTGCCTCCCGCTCCAGGCCCCCGCGCTTACTCTTCGGGCTGTTCGGGCACGGCGGGTAGGCCGAGCTCTTCTTCGCGCTCGCGCACCATCTGCTGGACCGCTTGACGCGATACGCTGAGCAGACGAGCTGCGCCGCTACGGCTGCCCTCGGCTTTGGCCAGGGCTTGTTCGACCATGACGCGGCGGACCTCGGTCTGCAGCTCTCGCATGGGTGTGCGTCCCACACTCGCTGCCACGAGGGCATCGAGCTTGGGCGCTTCGCTGAGTGCGCGCTCGATTCGCTCGGCCAGTCGGTCGAGGTCGAACG
>JBEGTL010000340.1:0-8592 GCA_041179425.1 Pseudomonadota bacterium
CCTGTGCGTCGGCGCGCCCACGCGCGTGCAGCGCGAGCGTGCAGACCAGAGCCGCTGCCACGATGCGTAAGGGGGTCCGCATGGGCGGCACACTGCGAGGCCGCCCGGCGTGGGTCAAACCGCGAACACAGTAAGGTCGGTCTACGGGCACCGGAAGACAATCAAGCGCGCGGCCAGGTCTATCGCGTGCGCGCAGAAGTCTCGGTCAGTGCGACTCTCCTCGTAGAAAGATGGCCAGCTCGAAGCCCGGTGCCGCGTTTTTGAGGGTGACCCGACCGCCCATGTCCTCGACGATGCGTTTGACCAGCGAGAGGCCGAGGCCCACCCCTTGTTGCCCACGCGTGAGCTCGCTGCCGACGCGATAGAACGGCTCGCCGAGCCGTGTGAGCTCGGCCGCGGCCACCCCCGGACCGCGGTCGCGCACCGTGAGCAGCACGCCGTCTGCGTGGCGTGCGCAGCGTACGTCGATGGTCTTGTCGGTCGCATCGCGCGCGTACTTGAGTGCGTTGTCGACCGCGTTGAACAGGACCTGCGCAAGGCCGTCGGCGTCGTACTGGACCTGCGGCAGGCCCGGCTCGAGGTCGACCACGAGCACAAAGCCCAACGCCTCGGCGCGCGGACGCAGCAGCTCGAGCGTGGCGCCGAATGAGGGCAGGGTGCGCAGGGGCAGGGGCGCCGGTCTGTCGCGTCGGCGCTCGATCTGCCCAAGCCGCAGCACGTTGTCGACCAGCCGCGACAGGCGCTCGGACTCGGTGGTGATCAGTCCGTAGTACTCCTGCCGGGTACCGTCGTTGTCGACCAGGCCGTCGCGCAACAGCTCGCCGTACATACGGATGGCGGTGAGCGGCGTCTTGAGCTCGTGCGACACGGCGGACACGAAGTTGGCGCGGCGCTCCGCGAACCGTACCTGCACGGCCACCATGCGGTACAGCGCGTAGACCCCAGCGAGCACCAGCGCCGCAAAGCCAGCGGCGAGCAGCTCGAGAAAGCGCGCCTCGCGCGTGTCGTCGAGTGCGGCCAGGTGCAGCTCGGCTGCGACGGCGGAAAAAGGGGCGGAGAAACGGTACGGGTAACGAAAGTCGCGCGCGTTGGTCGAGCTCGAATAGGCGGCGTCGAGGTCTTGAAGTCCGTCACGCCGGCCCGGCTCGTCCGCTGCGCGTACGGAGAGCTGCGCGATGCCGCCGAGTCCTCGCTGCTTCAGCACGCGCTGCTCCAGGCTCGCGATCAGACTGGGCACGTCGACCAAGAACCCCTCGAGACCGGGTCCATCGCTTCGCGCGCGCGACACCACCAAGGTCTGTGCGTCGACGCTCTGTACGTCGAAGCGTGGTCCATCGAGCGGCGGCGCGAAGTGCATGTCGTGGTGGCTCGGCGGACGCACCGACGTCGGGCTGCTGGAGTCTGCACCACGACGGTACTGCGCCCGCGCCGGTGCGACACTCGTCGTGCACAGACAGAGCACGAGGGCAACGAGCCCAGCCCAGAGCGTCGACCGCGCCGTGTGCTGATCAGTACCCAAAGGGATCCTGCATGGACTGCGAATTGGCGCGCTTTTGCCGCGCTTCTTGCCCTCGGTTGAGGCGGCGCAGCACCTCTGGACTCTGGTCGAGCGGGGGCTCGCTCGCGCTCTTGCTGGGGAGTGACTTGTTGAGCTCGCGACCCGCTGCGCGCTTCATCTTCGCGAGTCCCAGATCAGACGCTTCGTGCGCTGGCTCGGCAGCTGGCGCGTCGTCTTTGCGTGACGCCGAGCGCGTGCCGCTCGCCGTCGCCGGTCGCTGCGGGTTGGGCCACACACGCGCGAGGGCCGCATGGATGCGCGCCTTACGCGCGAGCGTGAGCTGATCGCCGCTGAGCACACGGTAGTCTTGGGCAACGGTGAAGTAACCGACCACGTACGGCGCCCAGGCATCTACCTGCGAGGTGGGCGCGTCGTACGCACTGCTGGGCCGCGCCGACTCGCGCTCGAGGTGTGCGTTGAGCTCGCGCTCCAGCTCGTCGAACACGCGCTCGGCGACCACCTCGTGACGCAGCCTGCGCTCTTGCTCGAGTCGGTCGAGCGCGCTGTGCAGCAACATGAGCACGCCGGCGAGCAGCATGAACAACAGGCTGCCGAACGCGAGCCGAACGCGCGCGATGGAGAGCCGACCCGTGTCGACGGAGAGACCGAGGGTGCCCGACGCGACCCGCCGACGTAGCCAGAGCGTAGCGGCCAGGCGCGCGCGCGTCAGAGCGTGTCGCACAGCCTGTAGCCCTGTCCGCGCACGGTCTCGAGCGCGTCGCCGGCACTGCCCAGCTTTTTGCGCAGCTTGGCGATGTGTACGTCGACGGTGCGCGTCTCGATGCGCTCTGGATCGTGGATGCCCCACGCCTCGCGCAGGAGCAGCGAACGACTGACGATGCGCCCCACGTCGCGTGCGAGCAGCGAGAGGATGTGGACCTCGCGCAGCGTCAGCTCGACCTCCGTGCCGCTCGCCAAGCGCGCGAGCGAGCGCGTGGGGTCGACCGTCAGGCCGCCCGCGCGGAACGTCTGCTCGGGCCGTTGACCCGTGCGACGCACCAGCGCTTCGACCCGCGCCAGCAGCTCGCGCACGCTGAACGGCTTGAGCACGTAGTCGTCCGCGCCCGCGGCAAAGCCCGTCAGGACGTCTTCTTCGTTGCCCTTGGCAGTGAGCATGAGCACCGCGGCGCGCTGACCTGCGGCGCGCAGCGCACGGCACACCGAGAAGCCGTCGCTACCGGGCAGCATCACGTCGAGCACGACCAAGTCGAAGGTGCTCGCTCGCGTCAGCTCGATGGCGCGCTCGCCGTCGCCACACCAGCTCACGGCGTAGCCGCGAAACACCAGCACATCGCACAGCCCGCGCCGGATGCTCTCTTCGTCCTCGACTACCAGCACGCGCAGGGATGTGGGTTCGGGCACCCAGGCACTCTATCGCGGACGGCGCCTCGGTTTGTAAACAGAACGCAAAAGTTGGCGGGCCTGGTTTTGCAGGCGCTTTGCAACGCGGGCCACTGCTTTGCCGCAGATTCTTCTGGTCGCCCACACGGAGTGCGCGAAGGAGGAGACAAACATGTCAGGCAGACTGCTCTGGATCACGGCCCTCGCGACCGTGCTGATGATCGCGGGGTTCGTGGGCGGCGTCGTGGTCAGCGCCTCGCCACGCAGTGACACACGACGCGATGTTCTGACGGCGCGCGGAGGGACCGTCGCGGTGGCCGCCAAGCCCGTGCCGGTGGCGCCGCCGCCGGTAGCAGCCGTGACGGCCGCGCAGCCGGGAGACCCCGTGCACATGACGCTGCGGCTCGATCGTACGGCGGTGCTACGCGGCGGCGAGGGGCAGGTGTACGCCGAGCTCGAGCTCAGCGCCGACCAGCTCGCCGGCACGCCTGCCCGCGCACCCACCGACTTCGTGGTGGTGATCGATCGCTCAGGCTCGATGGCCGGCGACAAGCTGATGTTTGCGAAACAAGCCGCGGAGAGCCTGGTCGAGCGGCTCTTGCCCGACGATCGGTTCGCCCTGATCAGCTACGACGACGGAGCCCAGCGCGTGATCGGTCTCGCGCCGGCCACGTCCTCGGAGCGCGACCGCTTCGTACGCGAGATCCGTATTCTGCAGACCGGCGGCAGCACCAACCTGTCGAGCGGGCTCGACCGTGCGATCGACGAGCTGCGCGCGGAGGCGGCACCGGGGCGTATGCGCCGCGTGCTGCTGCTCTCGGACGGGCTCGCCAACCAGGGCGACACCACGCCGCATGGACTGTCGCGCCGAGCCGCGCAGATCGTGCAGCGGGGCGCGGTGCTGAGCACCATGGGCATCGGCGACGACTTCGACCAGGGCGTGATGACGGCGCTCGCGGAGGCGGGCTCGGGCAACTTCTACTACCTCGCCAAGCTGACTGCGCTGGCCGAGTTCTTCGAGGCCGAGCTCAAGGCGGCGAGCATGACCGTGGCCAGCAACCTGAGTGTTCAGTTCGTGCCGGGCGCGTTCGTGAAGCTGCTCGACGCGTCGGGGTACGGCATCGAGCGCTACGCGGGCGAGGCGCGCTTCTCTCCGGGTTCGTTGTGGGCGGGGCAGAAGCGTTCGGTGTGGCTCACGCTCTCCGTGCCGACCGACAAGCTGGCCAGCTTCGAGCTCGGCACCGTGCGCCTCACCTACCAGCACAGTGGCGAGACGCGGGCGCTCGCGGGGAGCTTCGCGCCGCACGTGGGCTGCGTCGCGGACGAGGCGCAGTTTCGCGCGGGCGTCGTGCGCGAGGTGTGGGAGCGCGCGGTGCGCACCGAGGCCTACGGCACCTATCAGCGGATGCTGTCCGACGCCGTCAAGAACGGCACCAAGGACGACGTGGACCGCGTCGCGCGCGACTACAAGCTCAAGAATCAAACGCTGGCGAGCCAGCTCGGCAGCCGCGCGGTGCTGGACAACGTGGACGAGGCAGACAAGGCCGCGAGCGAGGCCAAGCAGGCGCAAGAGCAGTCAGCCGCGGGGCGCGAGATCTCGTCCAAGCGAATGAAGGCGAGCTCCGGGTTCAAGCGGATGAGTGGAGCGTACATGCTCGACCCCGATCGAGGCCTGCGCTGACGGCGCGACTCTGCCGGGGAGGTCGCGAAACAATCGCCTCCGCGCGATCAGCGTAAGTGCTCGACACGCATGGGAACGCCGTGCTGCGGGCCCATCGTGATGTTGCGTCGGACCCGGCGTTCGGGTCGCTGGCTCACCAAGCGGAGCACGGCACGGCGCACCAAGGTGGTGAGCATGATCTTGGTCTCCATGTCGCTGAAGGCCGCGCCGATGCAGCGACGCACGCCTCCGCCAAAAGGCATGAACTCGTGCGCGGCGTACTTGCGCTCCAAGAAGCGCTCGGGGCGGAACTGGAGCGGGTCGGGGTAGAGCGCGGGGTCGAGGTGCACCCCTTCGATCAGCACGATGAGCAGCTGGTCGGGCGTGACCGTCAGATCTTTGTCGAGCACGAAGTCGGCGTTGGGGATGCGCGCGACGTCGCTCACGATGGGGTCGATACGCAGCGTCTCGTCGATGACCGCGGAGAGGTACGGCAGGCGCTGGACGTCGTCGCCGGGTAGGGCCGCGTCGAGCTCACGCGAGAGCGCCTCTAGGACCTCGGGGTGACGCGCGAGGCGGCTCATGCAGCTGGCCAGCGCGATGGCGGTGGTCTCGTGGCCGGCCAGCAGGAGCGTGATGAGCTGCGCGTGCACCTCTTCGTCGTCCATCTGCGTTCCGTCGTCGAAACGCGCGTCGAGCAACAACGACAGCACGTCGTCGCCGGGCTCGGGGCTCTTGCGGCGCGCCGCGATCTTGGCGTTGAGCCAGCGGTTAAAATGATCGCGCGCCTTGAGGTAGCGGGCCCACGGCGGATACCAAGCCTGCTGCAGCGGAGGCGCGAACAGTGCACTCGGCGGCACGTGGTGGATGAGCGTCTTGAGCAGCTCGCGCAGCTCGTGGGCCTCGTGCTCGGCCGTGACGCCGAACACGGTCTGCACGATCACGTCGAGCGTGAAGGCGGTGGTGAGATCGAGCGCGCGAAACTCTTGTCCGGGCCGGAGCGTGGCGACCTGACGATCGGCCAGCTGCTGCATGGTGGCGGCGAACTTGCGGAGGCGGCCCCCTTGCAGGGGCGGGGCCAGCAGCTTGCGCTGCCGTTTGTGCGTGGGCCCGGACGTGAGCAACACGGACTGCCGCCCAAACAGTGCCCGGAGCGAGGTCGCCGCGAGCACACGAAAGGTGTCGGAGTCGGCTGCGAAGATGCGCCGGATGTGCTCGGGGTCGGTGGTGAAGATGGCGTCGCCCTGGATGGCGGGGCTGCGGAACACGCGGCCGTACTTTTTGCGGTGGCGCTGCGTAAAGAAACGCGGCGCGAAGGCGAACTCCAGGGTGTTTACGATGCCGGGCGTGCGCGGACCGGGGAGGCTGTCGAGCGTGCTCACGCGCTCAACGTACTCGAGTGTGCCGCCCCCGTCATGCGAGCGATGGGTTTGGCTGCGCAGGACGTGGAGCTAGACAAAGCGCGTGCTGCGCTCTACCTGAGGGTGTGTCGTCCGGTGCCGTCTGAACATCCCTAACGTCGTCCGTGCCCCGCTTCGGGCGCTGCTCGTCGTGCTGGTCGTGGCCGTGTGCTCTAGCCCGCAGCAGGCGCACGCGCGGCGCTTTTTTAGGTCGCGTTTTCGCCCCGGTACGCTCGAGATCCAACGCGTCGGACAGCTCGAGCTGGAGGCGCAGCTGGGCGGCATCTACGGCGATGGACCGGACGGTACACGTTTGCCCCTGCCCGACTTTGCGCTCGGTCTGGGCGTGCTGCCGTGGCTCGAGATCGACATCGACACATCGTTTGCCCAGACCAACCTCGGCGAGTCGAGCGCACAGTACGTGGGCGAGCCGGTGTGGGTCGCGGGCCGCTTCGACCTGTACAACTTCGAGGACAAAAAGACGGGCAGCACGTTTGGGGTGGGCGCGCAGGTCGGGCCGCGTTTGCCGTCGATCCACAACGCCAAGGGCATCGGCGTGGGAGCGCTGGGCTTGGTCGGCGGCGGCACCAAGAACCTGCACGCGGTGGTCAACCTGGGCAGCACCGTCGACGCGTCGCAGTCGCCCAGCATCAACTACGGCATCGACGTGGAGTACGAGTTCGAGCTGCGGCACAAGTGGTCGTTGGTCGGCGAGGTCGCCGGTGCGCACTACTTTGGCGCCGACGAGCCCGACGTCTTACTGCTCAACGTGGGCTTTGGTGCGGAGCTGAGCGACGACCTCGAGGTCGAGCTGATGGCGCTCACCGGCCCCGTCTTTCAGGGCGATCGTTTCGGCCTGGTCGCCGGCTTCACGTGGGACTACGACCTGTGGCACGAGCCGCGGTAACTACGGCCCGCCGGGCAGGGGGAGACCGGGCAGGGCGATGGGCTTGCCGTTGAGCAGCACCTGGCCGCCTTCGACCGCGCCCGCTGCCACCACGTCTTGGCCCTCGCGCGCGAGGTAGCCGAGCTCGGCAAACTGGTCGATCATCCCGTTGATGAACGAGCGTGTCTGCGGACTGACGGTCGTCGCGCTGCCCGGCGGCGCATCGTAGCTGACGACCCTGTGCGCGATCTCTTCGATGAGGCCGGTGTGCACGCGCACGTTGGCGCGCACGTAGCCTTTGGTCGCAAGCAGCAGCGCGACTGGCTGCGTCGCGTCTGCCGCCGTCACACCGCGCGTGCCGGCGCTGTACGACAGCTCGGCGCGCTTGCCCAGCAGCTCGAGGCCCAGCTTGTCGAGCGCGTACTCGGGGTTGTGCACCAACAACGCGCCCACGTCTTTTTGCAAGGCAGGCAACAGCTTGTCGAAGGTGTCCGGACCGGCTGGTTGTTCGCAGCTGAGCACGTTGTCGAACAGCATGCCGAGCAAGTGTTGGTAGGTCGCGGCGTGCACACGTTTGATCGATGAGCTGACCTCGAACTTGTCGAGCGCGACGTCGTTGATCTTGCCCTTGGCAGTCAGCTCACTGTGGGTCGACCACAGCCCTTCGACGAGTGTGGACGCGGAGCTGAACTTGATGCTGTCCGAGTGCGCGCGCAGGGTGGGCAGTGCCGTGCCGCCCGAGCTGCCGGGGCTCCCACTCACGTCGATCGAAGTGATCACGCCGCTCGACTTGACGGGGGAGAGCCAAAGCTTGGGGTCGACGCGTGCCGCGAGGGTGGTCTCGGACAGCATACGCCCGACCTTGAGCAAGGCGTTGGTGCCGTCGGGTCCGCGCGAGCTGACCTCCATGCTGGGAATGTCCACCAGCATGGTGCTCGCGTCGGTGGGCTTGTCCGGCAGCTTGCCCATCAGCTTTCCCTGCACGGCTTTGGTGCTGAAGCTGCCTTGCTGTGGGTCTGCATAGTGAAACGCGGCGAGGGTGAAGTCGCTGACCAGCTCGCGGCCAAAGCCCACCGTGGTGTGTACGCGCAGGATGGGCTGCTTGCCGATCACCTTGGCCAGCTCTGTCTTGTAGGCCTCGGGCGTCAGTAGCTCGGAGTCGATGCTCGCGACGCCCACGCTGCGAAAGCCGGGCAGGGGCCCGTGCCACACGACGTTGCGAAAGCTCAGCTCGATGGGCGGGCCGGCCTTGCCGGGTGTCCCCGGCGTGGCGAGCCCGGGAAGCGCGCCTGCCCCCGCAGCGGCGACGGCATCGAGCGCGGCGCCCGGCACGCAGCCGAGCTGCACCGTGAACTGATGGGTGGACTTGAAGAGCCCACGATCGACCGTCTGTTTGACGATCTTGATGTTGGGCGAGAGCTTGCTCAGCTCCAGCGCCTGCTGCTCGAGCCGAGCCGTCACCGCGCCACCCGACCATGTCGCGACGCTCACCCAGGCGCCGACCAGAATCGCGATCACCACCGTCGTGATCGCTATCGCTTTTCGCACGAGCACCCCATTCCATGTTTGCAGCGCGCCGAGTGTACTCGAGGCGCGCCCAAACCTCCCACTCTCCGGGGGCTACGCGCCCATCAGCGGCACGCCCTTGTGCAGGCGGCGGATGGCGCTCTGTGTGGCGTAGAAGCCGCACATGCCGTGCACGCCGCCGCCCGGTGGGGTCGAGCCGGAGCACAAAAACAGGTGCGGG
>JBEGTL010000341.1:0-8581 GCA_041179425.1 Pseudomonadota bacterium
CGGGTCGAGCGCAGCGAGGGTCGCAGCTGGCGCCTGATCATCGCGGGCGACTTCCTCGACCTGGTCGGCGTGTCCTTGTCGCCCTCGGGCGACGACGTGCGCACGGTGCCCACGGCCGAAGAACATCGACACGGCCTGGGCAGCGCCGCCGACCACGTGGTGCACAAGCTGCACGCCATCGCGGCGCGCCACCCGACCGTGTTCGGCGCGCTGGCGCGTTTCCTCGCGGCCGGCAACTCGCTGGTGGTGGTGCGCGGCAACCACGACATCGAGCTGCACTGGCGTAGCGCGCAGCGGGCACTGGTCGACGCCATCCTCATGCACGCCGCGCCGGAGCAGCGCGCGTTGCTCGCCTCGCAGATCGAGATCTGCCCCTGGTTTTACGCGGTCGACGGGCTGCTCTACGTCGAGCACGGCCACGAGTTCGACGCCATGTGCAGCTACGGCGACCCGCTGCTGCCGGTCTGCGTGCGCGACCCCAAGCGCATCCGGTCGACCCCGTTCTCGGTGCTGCTGCGTCACGTCGCACGGCCCACGCGCGGGCTCAGCTCGGCGAGCTACGGCTACGTGGGCATGGGTGCGTACGTGTTGTTGCTGCTCCAGCTGGGGCTGCGCGGCAGCGGACAGATTGCGGTGCGCTACTCGCGCGCCTGCCACCGTCTGGTCAGCGAGCGCTTCGTGCGCGCGGTCGACGGCGGTCGGCGCCACATGCAGCGCGCCCAGGCGAGCTTTCGCCGCTTCGCCGTGCACAGCGGCGTCAGCACCACGCGGCTCGAGGCGCTACGCGAGATCTACGTCGCACCGGCCGTGCAGAACCTCAGCTTGATCGTGCGCAGCCTGTACCTCGACCGCATCGCGTCCGGGTTGCTCGCCTTCGCCGCGCTCGCCACGGCGCTGATCATTGGCGCTTACACTTCGCGCTCGATCGGCGCCCTGTGCGCGATCCCGGCGCTGTTGCTCGCCGCTTACGCCTTGATTGGCAGCGGCAGCAACACGCCGCCCAAGGCCTCCATGCAGCGCGGTGCCGAGCGCATCGCGGGCTTGTTCAGGGCGCGCTGGGTCGTCATGGGACACACGCACGAGCCGCTCATCTCGCTGGTCGCGGCCGACTCGCGCTACGTCAACCTGGGCAGCTGGGGCACCGACGACCCGCCCGAAGAGCAGCTTGCCGTGCACGCCAGCTCGTGCACGTTCCTCGAGCTCCGCGCACGCGAAGGCGAGTACGTGGCGGCACTCTTACACTGGGACCTCGAGCGCGGTCCGGTCGCCACCAACTACGAGAACGAGCCGCGCAGCTTCCCGCCCGCAAAAGAGCCCGTCGAGGCGCCGAGCGTCGCAGCCAACACTCAGGTAAAGATGCCGGCCACGCACGCCACCAGGCAGGTGGTCAGCAGCCCACCCACCATCGCGCGCGGCCCGAGCTGAGTCAGGTCGCCGCGACGACTCGGTGCGAGGCTCGCGTAGCCGCCGATCTGGATGCCGATGCTGCCCATGTTGGCAAAGCCGCACAGCGCGTACGACGCGATCAGGCGGCTGCGCTCGGTGAGCCACGTGGGGTCGGCCAGCAGCTTCTGACTCATGGTCGAGTACGCGACGAACTCGTTCATCACGGTCTTTTGGCCGAGCAGACCGGCGACCTTGGGCACGTCTTCTGCGCTGACGCCGAGCAGCCACGCGAGCGGTGAGAACAGCCAGCCCAGCACGCGCAGCAGACTGAGCGGCTCGGCGAGCAGACCGCCACTCACCCAGCCCAGCACGAAGTCGAACAGCGCGGTCAGCGCCAAAAACGAGATCAACATCGCGCCCACGTTGGCCGCGAGCTTGAGACCATCGCTGGTGCCCAGGGTGATGGCATCGAGCAACCCGCTCGCCACCTGCCCCGGCAGCTCGGGGAGAACCTCCGGCGTCGGCTCTACCGCAACGCGCTCTTCGGGCAGCATCAGCTTGGCGATCACGAGCGAACCTGGCGCGGCCATCACGCTACACGAGATGAGGTGGCCCGCGATGTCCGGCACGTGGTCGCGCAGCATGAGCACGTACGCCGCCAGCACGCCGCCCGCGGTGGTCGCGAAGCCGGCCGTCATGCACGCCATCAGCTCCGAGCGCGTGAGGGTGGGCAGGTACGGTTTGATCACCAACGGCGCCTCGGTCTGCCCCACGAAGATATCCGCCACCGTCGACAGACTCTCCACGCCGCTCACGCCGAGGGCGCGCGACAACAAGCTCCCCAGCACCCGTACCAGCCAGGGCATCACACCCACCTGATACGCCGCAGACATCAACGCCGAAAAAAACACGATGGTCGGCAGCACCTGAAACGCAAACACGAACCCAAACGCTTTCACGTCCACCAGCGGTCCAAACACGAACTCCGCGCCGTCGTGGCTGAACTGCAGCATGCGCTCCACGCCATCGTTGGCCCAGGCAAACACCAGCCGCACCGGCGTCTTGAGCACCAGCAGCGCCATCGCCAGCAGCACGGCCATTCCCCCGCCCACGGTGCGAAGCCGGATCAGCCGCCAGTGAGAACGAGGACAGAGTGCAACGGCCAGCAACAGGATCACCACAATCCCGAGTGCAGAGGTAAGCCGCTCGGTCACGGTCGCGCTTGGAGGTTGGCCACGCCGCATCCTGGCACGTTCCGCCGCGACGCGCGCGTACGAGGCCTGCCCCCGAAAGGTGCTCACGACGCGTTCCCCGCAGCGTTCCGCGCGCGACGGTGAACGAGAGCGCGGGGTTCTGCACGTCAACTCCGCTATAAGACTCCGGGTGTCCGGGGGCCTCATGCGTTTGGTTCGATTCCGATCCGTCTTGGTGCTTGTCACTGCCGCTGTGCTGGCGGCTTGCACGAGCTCACTGCCGGCGGCTCACGTTGGCGCCACGAGCGAGCCTGGCGCGTCAGGCGAGCTCACCTCCTGCGGCACGCTCCACCCGGGCAAGCCGATCGACCCGCGCGCCCCGCTCGTCGTGTTGGTACACGGTTGCAACGCCTCACAGGGCCGTTTTTCGGCGCTCGCCGACTTGTTCGAGCTGCACGGCCACCAGACGCTCTGTTTTCGGTACGATGACCGACGCCGGGTCGGAGAGGTGGCAGAGGAGCTGCTGTCCGCACTCGCGCGGCTGGCCGAGCGCCGCGAGCGCACCGACCTGACGGTGCTCGGCCACAGCCAGGGAGGGCTCGTCGCCCGCACGGCCCTCGCGCTCTCCGCGGCGCGGCCACTCGACACGCTTCGTGGTCACTTACAGATGTCGCTCGTCACTGTCTCGGCTCCGTTCAACGGCATCGATGCCGCGGCCGACTGCGGGTCGCGCTGGCTGCACGCCATCACCTTCGGCGCGACGCTGGCCATCTGCCGCGCCATCGCAGGTCCCAAGTGGCGCGACATTCACCCGCACGCGAGGTTGGTCGAGCGCCCCGAGCCGCTCGCGGTGCGCGTCGTGTCGCACCTCGAGATCCGCACCGACGAGCGCAACACGTGTCGCGCACGGAGGCCCGATGGGCGCTGTGGAGAGGACGACTACGTGTTCAGCATCAGAGAGCAGGAAAACGCCAAGGTCGACCACGACCAGCGGGTGCGGCGGGACACAGTGGCCGCCGGCCACGCCGAGATCGTCGGCGGCGACGACGCTCCGCCCCGCAAGCTACTCTCGGTGCTGCAGCGGCATGGGGTTCTGAACGCAACGCCGGCCGACAAACAGGGCGAGCTGCAAGCGCTGCTGGAGCGGCTGTTCTGAGCGGATCGCCCGCCCCGCGCTCACTGCGCGACAGCCTTGCCTACGGCAGACGACGACACCGCCAACGAGTCGTCGAGCAACGCACGAACGCGGTCGGCCAGGCGAGCGGCCAGGGCCACGATCGTCAACGTAGGATTCAGCGAGCTCCCCGTCGGGAAGGTTGCGCTGCCGGCGACGAACAGATTTTTTATGCCGTGCACCTTGCCCTGGTCATCGACGACGCCGTCGCGCGGCGACTGCGCCATGCGCGTGGTGCCGATGTGGTGCGAGGCGCCGTGCGACGACCAGATCATCTCCCCATCGCGCCGATCGGCATCGAAGTAGCCAATGCCCGCCGCGCGGAGCCCCTGGTCGAGCAGCTGCTGCCCGTGGTCGACACCGCGCTGGTCGATCTCGCGCCAGTGCGACTTGAGGTACGCCTTGCGCCGACCGAGCACGTCCAGGCCCTCGCCCAGCGTCACCCGGTTTTCGGGGTCGGGGGCTTGCTCGAGCAGGTGCAGCACCTCGAACACGCCGAACGCGCGGTGTTTACGCGTCTGCTTTTCGGCCCAGCCGCCATCGGCCAGGTTGGGCCACAGCGGCTGCGGCACCCGCGTCAGCTTGTTGTACGCGCCGTCGAGCACCGCGCGGCCGCCGCGCAGCGAGCTCTTGAAGTCGGACCACGCACCGGTCACCCCGCGGGCAAACGACTTGCCGCGCGCAAAGCGGCGCAGCGCGTCCATCGACTCGGGACGCGCCGCCCACATGGGACGCGGAAACAGCCAGCTCGTCAGGTTGAGCAGACCTTGCTCGCGCACCGTGTCGTCGGACAACAGGATGCCGCCCATGCCGGTGACGCCGCCGACGTTGCGTTTGTCGTACAACGCGCTGCGCTCGAAGACCTTGCGGTCTTTGAGGAAGATGTGGCCGCCGTGCGCGATGGGGTGATCCATGAAGAAGCGGCCGACGAGGTCGTTGTCGTTGCCGAGGCCCTTTTTGTGCACCTTGTTGGAGAGCAGCAGGAGGTGCGCGTTCTCGACGCCGCCGGCCGCCAGCAGCACGAACTTGGCGTCGACCCAGAACCGACCGCCCTCGACGGTGGCCACCAACACGCGCTGCACCCGCTCGCCCGTGTCGTCGGTCTCGAGCTCGACCGCGTTGCTGGAGCAGTAGACGGTGGTCGTCTCGGAGCGCTCGAGCTCGCGTCGATAGTCTTGGGTGAGCACGTCGCCGTTGCCGAACATGAACATGGCGGTCTGCAGGTTTTTGCCGAGCGGCAGCACGGGCGCCTCGGGCGTGGCCCAGTTCTGCACGTCGTAAGAGTAAGGTCCGGCGCCCAGCAGCTTCTGTGCACGCGCGTAGTAAGGGTCGAGGTACTCGCGGCTGAACGGCCAGCCGCTGTAGGGCACCCCCTCGCGGCGGTCGAAGTCCGACGGCAGAAACGGGATGAGCCGTACGCCGTGCGACGTGTGGGTGAGCTGGACGCCCCAAAAACCTGCGTTGCCGCCAAACCTACGATTGCGCTGGTCGGGATTGACCTGCACGAAGTCGCCCGTGCTCTCCAGCTCGGAGAGCGAGCGCGTCAGAGGCGTGGCCACCTCGAAGCTGCCGCTCTCCAGCAGGCACACGCGCAGGTTGCGATCGCCGAGCTCGCGCGCGAGCGTGAGCCCGGCCGGACCACTGCCGATGATACAAACGTCGGCGTCTACACCGCGGTTCTCGGGCAGGGATCCTGAATCGAAAATCATCTAGACCTCGATGAGACTGAGACAAATTACACCAGTCTGTTGCGACCGACAACTAGCCGCATGCGCGTGCACCTTGAGGTCGTCAGCTCAGCGGAACTCGTGCCTGCGCTTGGCCGTCGCAGCGCCATCCCACAGCCCGCGGAAGAAGTGGCGAACGTTCACACCCAGCGTGCGCGTGTTGTAGCCGCCCTCCTGGACGACGAGTGTGGGTAGCCCGAGTGCGCCGATGCGCGCCCCGTTTTCTTCGAAATCGACGGCGCGGAGTGACCAGGTCCCGGTCGGATCGGACTTGGCGGTATCGAGCCCCAGGCAGACCACCACGAAGCTTGGTGCGAACTGTCTGATGCGGTTGAGCGCGAACGCGAGCGTGCGCGAGTACTGGGTCGACGTGATCTTCTCGGCGAGTGGGAGGTTGAGGTTGAAGCCTGCCCCTTCGTCTTCGCCCACCTCGTCGGCAAAGCCGGTGAAGTATGGGTAGGCGAACAGCGGGTCGCCGTGGATGGAGACGGTGAGCACGTCCGCACGGCGGAAAAAGATGTCCTGCTGTCCGTTGCCGTGGTGGTAGTCGATGTCGAGCATCGCCACCTTGCCGTGTCCGGCGAGGTAGTGCGCGCTGACCGCCGCACTGTTGAGGTAGCAGAAGCCGCCAAAGGTCTTGCGCTCGGCGTGGTGTCCAGGGGGCCGCACGAGCGCGTACGAGAAGTGTCTGCCCTGCAAGAGCGCGTGTGCACCGGTGAGCGCGCAGTCGACGGCGCGGCGCGCGGCGGGCCAGGCGTTGAAGTGCAGCGGCGTGAAGGTATCGATGCAGTAGTAGCCGGCACGCACCGGCATGTCGCGCGGCGGACGAGCCGGGTTGCGGATCGGAAACACGTACGGGTACACGGACGGCTTGTCCTTGAGGCTGGCGCACATGCGCTCGAGGTAGCGAACGAACTCGGCGTCGTGCACCGCGACGACGTGGCTGTCGTCGAAGCGCTCGGGCTTGTGAAACTCGAACAACTCGCTCTTGCCCAGCTCGCGGCGAATCACACCGACGCGGGCGGGCGACTCGACGTAGCCGCGCTCGCGCACGTGGTGGATCTCGTGTTTTTCGTTGGCGACCACCAGCACGCGCAGATCGATGGGGATGGTGCGCGCTTCTTTGGCGCGCTCGCGTGCTTGGGCGACCTTGGCGGCGGTGACGGGCTTGAGCTCGCGCTGCGAGCCCTTGCCTTCGCGCGCGGGACCGGGCTTGGCGCCGGGCACCTTGGGCAGGTTGGGCTTGGACTGCCGCAGCGACTCGAGCGCCACCGGGTCATCGACGAACGAGCGCACCACCATGTCGATGTACTCGGGCGGACACAGCCAGCCGTACCGACGCTCGAGGATGGCGCGCACGATGGCGCGGGCCTCGGCGCGCCGCAGCACGCGTCCCGTGCCGAGGTCGTCGACCACGAGGTGCGGCAGCACGTCGGTATCGCCGGCATTGATGGGCGCTTCGTAGGCGGTGTGCACCACACGACGTGCCCCAAAGCGCGCGTAAAAGCGCAGCGGCGACTGCACGGCCGGCACGAAGCCCGGCTTTTGCACCGGGCTCTCGCTGTCGGGCAGGCACTCGAGAAACAGCGCTTTGACCTCGAGCAGGCGACACTCTTCACGCACGCGCTCGTACAGGGCGCCGCCGATGCCCGAGCCCGTCTCGCCCGCGATGGCGGCGATGAAGTCGAGGAAACAAAACTCGAGATCGGGCGCGTGCAGCAGCACCGCCGCACCACGCAGGCCCTCCCGCGTCTCGGCCACGAACACCACGGTGCGAAAGCGCGTGGTCAGCGGATCGCGCAGCTGCGCCGGGAGCTCGGCCACCCGCTCTTCGGGGAGGTCCGGGAACTGCGAGCGCAGCAGCTCCTGCACGTTCTCGAGGGCGGCGCGGTTGGCGCTGAGCGTATCGTCGTGAATCCGCCGGATGCGGAACAAACTGGACCTCCGTCGAAGCGCTGGCCGCGGCCGCGCGAGCAAAGGGATTGGACGCGCAGTACGCCCTCTGCGAAAGATACCTTACGCTTTCACCAAGGCCTACATTAGCTTCTGCGACGCGGCTTGGTACCCTCACAGTCCATGTCCCGCGAGGCACTCTCCACCGATGCGTTCTCCGGGACGGTCCTGCTCGATAGCGGTGCCTCCGAGACGGACGCCACCATCCCACTCGACCCGCTGATCGGCGAGGTGCTCTCGGGCGCCTACCGCATCGAGCGTGTGCTCGGTGAAGGTGCGATGGGCAAGCTGTACGAGGCTGGCCACCTCCGGCTCGATCGTCGTTTTGCCGTCAAGGTCCTGCACGTTCCGCTGGCCAAGCGCGACGACATGCGCGCCCGTTTCGACCGCGAAGCACGCGTGATGAGCCGCATCAAGAGCGACCACGTGGTCGACGTGATCGACGTCGCGGTCGCACCGGACGGCCGCGCCTGCATCGTCACCGAGCTGCTCGACGGCGTCGACCTCGAGCGCCACCTCACCTTGCGGGGCGACAAGCTGCCGATCGCCGAGGCGGTCTACCTGATGCGCCAGTGCTTGCGTGGGCTGTCAGCTGCCCATGCACTCGGTGTGGTGCACCGCGACCTCAAGCCCTCCAACCTGTTCCTGGCGCGCGACGCGGGCGAGCGCGTGACGCTCAAGGTGCTCGACTTCGGCGTCGCCAAAAACGGCGGCGACTCCGAGCTCACCGCCGCCGGCATGGTGATGGGCACGCCCGCCTACATGGCGCCCGAGCAGGCCCGCGGCGCGCGGTTCGCCGATGCGCGCAGCGACCTGTACGCGGTGGGCGCGGTGCTCTATCGACTGCTCACGGGGCGCGCGCCCTACGAAGAGACCGACGTCAACGCGACCCTGATCCGGCTGATGCAAGAGGCGCCCGAGCGTCCCACCACGCACGACCGCAGCATCCCGCCCGCGCTCGAGGCGATGATCGAGCAAGCCATGGCGCGCGACCCGGCGGCGCGCTTCCAGAATGCTGCGGCGTTCGATGCGGCGCTCGCGGTGTTCGACACCGGCGAGCACGACAGCTTCGGCAGCCCCGACGACGCGACCAGGCGCACCGCGTCCCACGCCGAGCTCAACACCCTCAGTCGACGCGCGCGCTTGGT
>JBEGTL010000342.1:0-8533 GCA_041179425.1 Pseudomonadota bacterium
TGGGCCAAGGGCCTGTGGCGGCTGTGGGGTCCCTCCGGGCTGCTCCTCGACATGCTGCCGCAGTGGCTCGAGTACTTCCGCCGCGACTTCCACCCGTGGCAGCAAGACGACAGTCCGCTGATCGCAGACTACGAGCGGAACCACGCGCCTCGGTCTGCCGTCTCTGCAGCCTGAGTTTCTGCTGTCACCGAGTCTCCCCGCTTCGGGATACAATCGCCGGGCATGGAGACTCGCTCTCTACCGTCCACCAGCACGAGCCGCTACGACGTCGCCGAGGTGCTGGGCGCCGGCGGCATGGGGGTCATCCACCGCGCCCACGACCGGCTCGCCAACCGCGATGTGGCCTACAAACGGCTGCGCGTCTCCATGGAGCTCGACCGCCCGCGGCTCGGCGCACTCTTCCGCCGCGAGTACGACACGCTCGCACGGCTCGACCATCCGAACATCGTGTCGGTGTACGACTTCGGTTTCGACGAGCTTGGCGCCTACTACACGATGGAGCTGTTGCCGGGTGACGACCTGGCCAAGCTCGCGCCGCTGTCGGTGGTCGACGCCTGTCGTGTGCTGCGTGACGTCGCCTCGGCGCTCGCACTCATCCACGCGCGTCGATTGCTCCACCGAGACGTCAGCCCGAGCAACGTGCGCCTCTCGTCCGACGGGCAAGCCAAGCTGCTCGACTTCGGCGCGCTGACTCCGTTTGGCCGTCCCAACGAGATTGTCGGCACGCCGGCCTTCATCGCGCCTGAGTGTCTGACCGCCGAGCCGCTCGACGCGCGGGCCGACTTGTACGCGCTGGGCGCGCTGGCGTACTGGACGCTCACGCGTCGTTTGGCCGTGCGCGCGTACTCGCTGGAGGAGCTCTCGGTGGCGCTCACGCTGCCCCTCGTGCCGCCCTCTGCACACGTGCCGGAGATCCCACGAGAGCTCGATGATCTGGTGCTGTCGCTGCTTTCGCACGACAAGAGCGCGCGCCCGCGCAGCGCTGCCGAAGTGATCGAACGCCTCAGCAACGTCGCCGAGCTCGCGCCCGAGCGCGACGAAGAGCACGTCGCAGAGAGCTACCTGCGCCATGCACCTTTGTTCGGGCGCGCAGCCGCGATCGACGACCCCTCAGCGCGATGGGCTTTTACGGAGACCTGGGCGCGCAGCGTCGCCACCTCGAGACCACCATGCGCACGCTCTACGCGCTGACTGGTTTGACCCTGGCCCGCCGCCTCAAGCGCTGGCTGGGCGGGCGACTCGCACTCGTGGTCGGCATCCTGGTCGCTTTGCTTTGCCGCCCGTTTCGCTCCGCGAACGTCCGCAAGCGCACCTTCAAGCAGAACATCGAAGGCGTGGTGAGCATCACGTCGACGGGCTTGGCCAGCACCGCCACCGTGCTCGACGTGGGGGGGTTACGAGCGTGCACAATCCGTGGCTGCTTCAGCAGTGCGATGCGCTGCTGACGCGCGCCGTCCGCTCGGGCATGCGCCCCGCGGTCTCGCCCCACGAGCTGACTGCCATCGAGAGCTCTTCCGAAGAGATGGACGGCACCACGGTGCTCGGCGCCGAACGCTCGCCACAGGCGGACAACGACGGCACCGAGCCACAGGCGCCGGCCGTCACGGGCGTGCTCGACCGCAGCGACGACGAGCACGCTGCGCGCAAACGAGCCTGAAGGGTCGCGTCAGAAAAAACGATTGGCGGGCCTGGGTAGGCCGAGGTTCTCGCGCAACGTCTTGCCCTCGTACTCGCGGCGGAAGCTGCCGCGGCGCTGCAGCTCGGGCACGACCTGCTCGACAAGACGCATCTGCCGGGACGGTGCCGCGGAGCGCGCCGAGCCGCTACACTCGACCCTTGCCGATCGCCAAAAAGCACAACAAGACCCCCGCTCTCGTGCCCAAGCACGTCTCGCTCTCGCTCGACGAGCGGGGCGGGCTCCGGCTCGCCGTGGTGGCCGACACACACAGTCGTCCGCACCCAAAGACCAACGCGCTGCTCGCGGCGCTCGCGCCCGACGCCATCGTGCACGCGGGCGACATCGGTGATCTCGAGGTGCTGTCTGCGCTCGAGCGCGTGGCCCCCGTGATCGCGGTGCGCGGCAACATCGACGAGCGCGCGAGTCACCTCCCCGACGCAGTGGTGATCGACCTGCGCACCGGCCCTCGCGTCGGAGAGCAGGGAGAAGTGTCGGGCGAGAGCGCGCTCAAGCTGTTGCTCATGCACATCGCGGTGTACGGTCCGAAGGTGCGCGCCGATGCTGCGCGTCTGGCCGGGGAGAGCGGAGCCAGGCTCATCCTCTGTGGTCACTCGCACGTGCCGTTCATCGGACGCGATCGCGGGCTCACGCTGTTCAACCCCGGCTCGTGCGGACCACGTCGCATGCACCTTCCCATCCTGTTCGGCATGCTGACGATCGAACAAGGGAAGCTGAGTCTGCAACACATCGACTGTGAGACCGGACTGCCCTGGGCTCCGTAATTTGCGCCAGCGCGCTCACGTGCAGGATGGTTTTGCAGTTTGTCGCAAAACCGCTGCGTCTGACGCGAATTGAACAACCGCTTTGCTCGCTAGCTAGCTTGTGCGGACCCTGGCTGTGAATTAACACCTCTGCACCCCCCATGTCGGAACCCTGCTCGCCCCGCCCCTCTTGGAACGCGCAGTGCCGGCGTTTCTTTGCTCGCACACGAAAGAACCGCGCACTTCGTTCGCGTCGACGCGAGCTCTGGGTATGCACCGCGTGGCTGCTCGTCTCCGGCTGTCGGCTCGAGCCAGAAGGCACGGCGCCGCCGCCCGAGACCGAGGTCGACGACACGGCGCCGGCAGCGGTGCGCGAGGGCAAAGATGCGTCGCGTTCAGAGGCTGACGCCGCGCCGGTAGTGCCGAGCGGTCGCGACCCGGTCCTCGAGCGTGACGCAGGCGCTCGTGCCCCTTCGGTCGATGCGGGTCGCACGCCGAGCGAGATGCGTGCGCCACAAGATGCTGGCGCATTCGACGCAGGACGTAGCGAACCCGCGCGCGAGCCCGACGACGCCGGCTCGAGTTTTCACGACGGGCCCGATGCCTGTGTCGTCCAGGGCAGCTACGCACTCGAGACCGAGATCGACGTGGAGTGGGCCGGCTCGAGCGTCGGCAACCTCGCGTTGATCGCGGGCGGAACCGGCAAGGTTGTCATGCGCTCGCTCACCGAGCTCGACGTCAACACCCGGCAGGCCACGCTCAGCCCCTGTCAGCTGTGGATGCCCGACTTCGAGACCGCGCCGGGCAGCGTGATCGGCAAAGAAATCTACGGGATGGACGTGCCCGTCGGGGCCTGGGAGAGCCCCTCTATGCCGCACTGGCAGACGCCCTGGGGGCTGTCGTGCAACACGCCCGGCTGCACGATCTTCAGCGGGATGCTCGAGTCGGTCGTCGGTGCACGCGTCACCAGCATGCCCTTTGCCTGGCCAGCCGCAGGCGGGCCCCGCGAGGGTTTTTTGGTCACGGACGACGACAACGACGGACTGCCCGGCGTCACCTTCGTCACACGGGGCCCCGACTCCAAGAGAGGCGAGCAAGCGTACGCGTACCCACCGCTCGTGACGTCGCTGCTCTCGCGTGCGCGCTCGGTCGTGGTCGCCATCGGGCTGCGCACCCAGATGCAAGGCACGCTCGAGAGCTGCAATCACTACACCGGCACGCTCTCGTTCGGCGGCATGTACGCGCGTACGCTCGGCTGCATGAAGCAGTACGGCGGGCGGCGCGAAGAACCTTGCGAGCAGGCCGACCTGCAGTTCCTCGACGATCACCTACCGGTGTGGCGCGTGCTCGGCGGACACTTCCGCGCGACACGCATCGCCACGCCCACGTGCGCGGCGGTGCGGGCAGAGAGCATCGAGCCCTGACACACGCACGCGGTCACTGGCCCGGCACGACCTTGAGCAGCGTGTTGCGGTTGGCCACGAAGTAGATCTCGCCGTCGTTGTCGCTCACGATCGCAGTCAGGTCGGTGAGCGCGGGGGCGCCACCCGTCGACTTGAACGAAGCGCCCGTCTGGTTGGCGTCGGTCTTCTTGAGGATGGGCGTGAGCGGCGAGGTGGTGGTCCCGCACTGCCGTAGCGCGACCATACGGTTGCCGCGATAGTCGCCGAAGATGTACACGCCTTGCAGCTGCGGGACCGTGCTGCCGCGGTAGACCTGGCCACCGATGATGGAGATCCAGTCTGCGTAAGGTCCGGTCTGCCCGCGCCGACGATCGGCCTCGAACACGGGAGCGACGGGCGTAGCGCCTGCAGCGAGCGTGCGACCGACGCACGTGCCCATGTGCAGACCCTCGATGCCGGGCCAACCAAAGTTGAGCCCCTTGCCGCCGGCGGCCACGATGTCGAGCTCTTCGTACGAGTCTTGTCCGACGTCGCCGATGTACAGGTCGCCGTTGGCGCGATCGAACGCAAACCGGTACGGGTTACGCAGACCGAAGTGCCAGATGCGCGCGTCGCCCGCGCTGCCGTCTGCAAACGGATTGCCCGGTGCGGCGTAGGGCTCTGGCGCATTGGGGTCGAGCCTGAGGATCTTGCCGAACAGCTTCTTGGTGTCTTGCGGCGCACCGGGTTGGTCGCTGTTGCAGGTACCGCCGCCATCGCCGACGCCGACGTACAAAAAGCCGTCTTTGCCAAAGATGAGGTTGCCGCTGTTGTGGTTTAAGGCCGACGACGGCATCGTCAACAACGGTTTGGTCGGCGTAGCGTCTGCGACGTACGGGTCTGCCGCCGAGCGCTTGAACTCGAACACGGTGTCCGTGTTGCCCGACGGAGTCAGCATCACGTAGAACTTGCCGCTCGTCGCGTAGTCAGGCGGGAACGCGATGCCCAAGAGCCCGCGTTCGTCGTCGAACACGCCCGGCGCCGTCAGCGTGATCATGCTGCTGAGGTTGAGGAACGCCGTGGGCTTGAGGGCACCGCCGGTGAGCACTTTGATGGTGCCGCCCTGCTCCAAGAAGTACCAGTCCGTGGAGTCTGGGGGCTGGGCCGCAAACACCAGTCTGCTGAGACCCGTGGCACCAGGCACCGTCGCGAGCCCGAGCTTGCCCACGTCGGGCGCCGCCGTGGCGTCGCACTTGCCGGGATCGACCGTGACCGGCCCGCTCGCGTCGGGCGTGTTTGGGTTGCCGGTGCTGCCGCCGCCGTCCTTGTTGGCCGGCGTGGTACCGCCGCCGGCATCCTTGTTGGCCGGCGTGGTGCCGCCGCCGCCGTCTTTGGGCACGGTGGTTCCACCAGCGTCGCGGTTGGCCGTCGGCTTGCCGCTATCCGTGGTCGGCTTGTCGTCTCCGCCTCCGCCGCCGCTCGGAGCGGGCTTGGGGTCGCTCCCGCCGCAGCTGGCCGCCAACGTCAGACTAAGTGCGACCGCGCCAAGACGCAGCGCTCGTGCTGGTGTCCATCGTTCAAACATGCGGTGCACTCTAGCGATCGAACCTGCAAGTGCGCAGCGGCATTTGGAGTCAAATATGCGCAAAACGCGCAGTGGCTACATCGCCAGGGCAAAACCACGCTCAGGGTGCACCGGGCAGGCCAGAAGCTGGCGAACACTGGCCCTTTTGCCGCTCGTTTTTGCGCACCTTCCATCTCGCGCGCACGGTTCAACATCGACCTCGCACGGATGAGCCGTGCAGAACGCGAGCTTGCCAGCGAGCGGATCGAGCGTGCAAAAGATGCCGCAGGCGTCATGCCACCACCCGAAGGTCGGCAGCTCGACGCAGAGGCTCGCCAGCGTTTGCTCGCCTACCTACGACAAGACGAGCGCAGCGCCGCAGACGACGCTTTGCTCGCGCACGCGGCCGAGTCCGGGATGAACGGCGGCGGCAGGCTCTGAGCCGTTTGCCCAACGCACTCGATGAGCGGTCGCAACGTCTCGGCGCACCGAGCGGTGCGCCGCTGGCTACTTCGCCGAGTGTTTGTTGATCCAGCTCGCGAACGCGCTCGCAAAGGTGCTCAAGAATTTGGCAGTGGACTCATTTTTTAGCTTGCCGGCCTCGTCGAACAGGCTGCCCGCTCCGCCGATATAGGCTTCGGGCTGCTGCAGCGTGGGCATGTTGAGGAAGACCAGCGACTGACGCAGGTGGTGGTTGGCGCCGAAGCCACCCGAGGCGCCAGGCGACACGCTCACCACGGCGGCAGGCTTGCCATCGTAGACGCTCTGGCCGTACGGACGCGAGCCGACGTCGATGGCGTTCTTGAGGGCTGCCGACACCGAGCGGTTGTACTCCGGCGTGGCGAACAAGACGGCGTCCGCAGCCTTGAGTTCCTTACGAAAGCGCTGCCAAGCTGCGGGCGCGGCGTCGGTCTCGAGGTCTTGGTTGTAGAGCGGCAGGTCGCCGATCTCGACGAATGTGAACGCGAGCTCGGGTGGGCTGAGCGAGGCAATCGCCTGCGCGACCAGGCGGTTGAACGAGCCCTTGCGAAGACTACCTACGATCACGGCAACTTGGTGGGTCATGGCGAGCTCCTTGATGGGCCGAACGGCACGTGTCCGCACGCCTTCAGCGGCGAGGGCAGCGGATTGGGTGCTGGCGGACCTCGTGCAAATGCCACGCCGAGGCCCGACTACAAAAAAATGCGCGACGGATGTCGAGCGGCGCGCGCCGCGAACGGCACGTGCGTCTCCCCGAACCACTACCAGCCCCGTCGACCCTTGGTCCGATTGCCCACAAAAATGGCACGTTTGTGCGGGTTTTTTAGACCGAAATGGCGTTGCATGTTGTCCCTCCGCATCGCTACTGTGACGCCATGCTGAGCGCTGGGGAGATGGTCAAGGACTACGAGGTCATCGCACCGCTGCGCTCGGGTGGGATGGCTCTCCTCTACCTCGCGCGCCGACGTGGGGTGGGTGGCTTCAACCGGCTTGTCGTACTCAAGCTGGTGCACCCCGACTTGGTCGAAGACGCCGCGATGACGAGCCTGTTCTTGGCCGAGGCGCGCATCTCCGCGCACGTCGCGCATCCCAACGTCGTGCACGTGGAAGAAGTGGGCCGCGTGGGCGACACCTACTTCATCGCCATGGAGTACGTGCACGGCGTGTCGCTCTCCGAGCTGCTGCAGAGCCTGTCCGATCGCCGCCTGCGCATGAGCCCCAAGCTCTGCGTGTGGGTCGCCGCGCAGCTCGCCGAGGCGCTGCACGCGGTGCACGAGGCGCGCGGCGAGAACGACGCTCCGCTGCACATCGTGCATCGCGACGTCAGTCCACAAAACGTGCTCATCGGACACACCGGACACGTCAAGCTGATCGACTTCGGCATCGCCAAGAGTCACCCGACCGACGACCTCACCGGACACGGGCGCGCGGTGCTGGGTAAGCTCGGCTACATGGCGCCCGAGCAGCTGCGCCTCGACCGTGTCGACCGACGCACCGACGTGTACGCGCTCGGCGTTCTGCTGTGGGAGATGCTCTCCGCGCGCAGTCTGTTTCGTTGCCAGCGCATCGACGACGAGCACGACTGGGCGACCCGAGAAGCGCCGCCTGCGCCGAGTGAGTTTTCGCCCATGGACCACGACGCGCTCGACCGCGTGGTGCTCAAGGCGATCGCCCTCGATCCGCGTGACCGCTTCGAGACAGCGCTCGCATTTCGAGCGGCGCTGCTGCGCGCGGAGCCCACCACCATGCAGGTCGACGCGCCGCGTTTCGCCGCGTTGATGCAGACCCTCCTCGGCGAAGAGCTGGCGCGTCGCCAAGCTTCGCTGCCGAGTGAGCTGAGCTTTCAGTTTCAGATGGAGGCCAGCGCCACCACCGCCAAGGCACTGCAGCTGTCGGAGCTGACTGCCGAGATCCTCAGCGCCGATGACGGCGTGGACGACGACGGCACCATCACTGCGGCGGAGTCACCGGCAGCGCTGCGCAACGACTCGGTGCTCGCTTCGTTGGCGCGCCTCGATCAGGCGCGCCGCGCGCGTTTCCTTCGCGAAACGGAGCCGGTCCCCATCGACGAAGCAGCACAGCCCACGCTACCCAGCGCGCCTGGCGTGGCCATCGCCCTGCTGCGCGAGCCGTGGCCGGCGTCGCACGTGATCAACCTTCCACGTTCTGAAGAGCCGTCGGTCATCTTCACCTCCCTCGAGCGTCAGATCGTCACCGAGCCCACGGCCCGCAGCGAGGCAAAGCTGGTCGATCATCGGCGCATCGTGTTCGGTCGCCGGGCTCGTTTCGTCGCCATCGGTGCGATCTGCACTGCGCTCGGCGTGCTGCTGGGCTCCAGCTTGCGCCCGCACGATCCAGAGCCCGCGCCGCAGCCAGCCGTGATCAGCGTGCTCCGTATCGGCGCCGTGTCCGCGCTCGCCAAACGACCAGACGAGTTCACGTCTCGCGCCGAGAGCTTTCGTCCGCGACGAGACAGCGGCGTGGAGCAGGCCCGCGCAGGCGGGGCCGCTCCGCGCGTCGAGCCACGCACCGGCCGCGAGCACGCCAGCACACCGCGCCCCGTCGTGCGCCGTCCGCGCGCAGCCAAAGCCACCAGCCCGAGCAAACGGGCCAGCGCGACGCGCGCTTCTCACCAGACCAAGCCAACGGCAGCTACCAAGGCAAAGAT
>JBEGTL010000343.1:0-8506 GCA_041179425.1 Pseudomonadota bacterium
GACGACGATGCAGACATCCGAGAGGCGCTGACCGACATATTGACTGATCATGGCTATCACGTGTTGGCCGTGCGCAACGGACGTGAGGCGCTCGACCACTTGCGGCGCGGTGCGCGACCGCGTCTGATCTTGCTCGACGCGATGATGCCGGTGATGGACGGCCTGACTTTTCGTCGCGAACAGCTGAACGATCCGCAGCTCAAAGAGCTACCCGTCCTGATGATCAGCGCGAGTTCCCGGTCTCAACACGACACACAAGGTCTCGGCTTCGTCGGCGTGATGAGTAAGCCCATCAACCTCGAGTTGCTGCTCGAGGTGATCGAGCGCCATCACTGACAGTACGTTGTCTGCTGAGGTGTGCTCGCAAAAAAATGGGCGGCCTCCGGCAACACGTTCAGGATGAGATGCACTGCGGGAGCAATCGCGATGCAGCGTCCCAAGCCTGACCGTCTCTCCACCAAGTACGAGTATCCGTCGTCGCGCTACATGACGGTCGGCGGCAAGCGCCTGCACTACTGCGTGGAGGGTCGCGGCCCGACCTTGGTGCTGCTGCACGGCGCGCTCTCGTCGCTGCACACGTGGCAAGGCTGGGTCGAGCTGCTGTCTGCTCATTACCGCATCGTGCGCATCGACCTGCCCGGCTTTGGGCTGAGCGATCACCTCGCCAGCGACGACTACACGCCCGAGCACGCGGTCGAGCTGGTGGAGCAGGTGCAAAAGCAGCTGCACCTCGATCGTTTTTACCTCGCTGGCAGCTCCCTTGGTGGCTTCTTCAGCTGGTACTACGCCGCGCATCACCCCGAGCGCGTCGAGAAGCTCATCCTCGTCGACCCGATCGGCTACCCACAAAAGCTGCCGCCGCTGGTCTCGTTGGTGTCGCTGCCGTTGGTCGGAGAAGTTGCGCGCTGGGTGTCGCCCCGCTTCGTCGTCGACCACGGCGTGCGCACGGCGTACGGCGACCCGACCCTGGTCAGCGAACAGGTCGTCGACCGCTACCATCAGCTACTCACGCGCGGCAACAACCGCAGCACCATGGTGCAGACGTTTCGCCAGCTGCGTCTGCACAAGGACGACTCGTTGGTCTGTCGGCACATCCAACGCGTGCGCGCGCCCACGCTGCTGATGTGGGGAGATCGCGATCGTTGGGTCCCGCTCTCGTTGATCGAGGCGTGGCGGCGCGACCTGCCGCGCATCGAGGTGAAGGTCTATCCGGGCGTCGGACACCTGCCCATGGAAGAGATCCCCGAGCTCACTGCCTGGGATGCTCACGAGTTTTTGTCGTCGGGCGATCGACTCGACTGGGACGACGCACAGCGCAGCGACACGCAGGTGGCGCCGTTCATCTACGCGCGTGGGGCGTAAACAACCCTGGCGTGGGCGTGGGCACGCACCCACGAGCTCAGCCGTGCAGCGTGCGCCAGAACTCTTCGGTGGTGCACAGGTGCGTCTCGACGGAGCCGAACTGCACGTTGTCTCCCGGGTGCACCTCGGCGCGCTCGGTGACCTGGCGACCGTTGACGAACGTGTGGTTGCTGCTGTTGGCGTCGCGCACGAACAGGCGTCCCTGCTCGTCGAAGTCGAACGAGCCATGGAACTTGGACACGCTGCGATGGCGCAGCACGATGTCGTGGTTGCGCGCACGGCCTACCGAGACGCTGCGCAAAAACGCGGCCTCGGAGCGCTTGCGCAGCGGGAGCACGTGGCAGAACGCGCGCATCAGCTCGGGCGTGAGGCGAGATGCGCCCTGCGGGCCGTTGAGGCGCGGCGAGGCTTGCAGGCGGTCGAGATGCTCGGCGCCGCCCTCCTTGGCCTTCTTCGCGGCCTCGAGCGACTCGATCACGGACGAGATGTTGCGCTGCACCGTACGAAAGCCAAGGCCGTCTCGGCCCTGCTCGCGCGGCTCTTGGGTTGCCAACCCGACAGCGAGCTCCGAGTTTGGGTCGTCGAGCTTGATGACGAGCAGGTACGGGGTCTCACACTCGGCAGCAAACTCGTCGAGGGTCTGTTGCCGAGCGTTCAGCATCATCTCGCGCGGCTTCCAGTGAGCTAGGGTGGTGGCAGGCATCTAAATCTGGTCGATCATCTCTCGCCAGCCGTGGGCCCGTCAACGCTACCAGCACCGTCCTCGCACCGAACCGTTCTGAGCAGCCCTCGAGGCCGTTCGACTGCTGCAGAGACCCAGCACGCAACAGTGGGCAAACGGTGTGCGAGTGCGGTGCCCCGCCGAGAGAACGCACAGCACACGACGCGCGTCGCGACGGGGTAGCACCTGAGGGCTGCGGCAACAGAAGGTGATGAGGCGTGTTTGTACGTCTCATAAAAAGTTTCGAACTCGCATCGAAGCCGGCAAACTCGCAGTGGTGCGCGTCACGACGTGCATCCCTTGTCTGGCATGCGTCTCGCTTGTGAATCGCCGCCACTCTGCTTCGACACGAGGAACCGGTCATGCGCGCATTCGCCTGTAGTCACTGTGGCCAGCTCCTGTTCTTCGAAAACTCGCACTGCCTGCGCTGCGGCACCGCTCTCGGCTTCGCGCCCGAGGTGCTCGAGCTGAGCGCCATCGAGCCCGTCGCGTGGGACCGCTACCGCGCCGTCGACGCCGCGCCCACGGACGAAGCGAGTCGAAAGGACGCGATCGGCGGCGGCCCGGCAGACAGGGAGCGCACGCGCGATCAACGCTACAAGCGCTGTGCACGCGCCGGCATGGCGTCGTGCAACTGGCTGGTCGCCGCCGACAGTGCCGAAGAACTATGTATGTCGTGTCGGCTGACCAAGACCCTCCCGTTGCTGCGCACCGACGCCGAGATGCGCGCATTTGCGCAGGCCGAGGGCGCCAAGCGGCGTCTGCTCTACCAGCTGCTCGATCTGGGCCTGCCCCTCGTGGCGCGACAAGAAGACGAGAAGCTGGGTCTGTCGTTCGTGCTCGCGTTCCGTGCGGACGACAAGCCCGTCATCACCGGGCACTGCAAGGGCGTCATTACCGTCGACCTGCTGGAGTGCGACAACGTGCACCGTGAGCGCCTGCGCCACCAGTTTGGCGAGCCGTACCGCACGCTGCTCGGGCACTTCCGCCACGAGATCGGCCACTACTACTGGGACCTGCTGATCGACGACAAGCCCGCGTTGGCGCGCTTTCGTGAGCTGTTCGGCGACGAGCGCGTCGACTACCGCGCGGCGCTCCGGCGCAACTACGAGATCGGCGGCGGGAGCTGGTCTTCGCGCTTCGTGAGCTCATACGCGGCGTCCCACCCGTGGGAAGACTGGGCCGAGACATTTGCGCACTACCTGCACATCCGCGACACCCTGCAGACCGCCGCCAACTTTGGCCTGCGCGTCTCCCCCGCGGCGCAGACCATCCCGCCGGCCGGTGGCAAGCTCACGGCACGCGCCACCGAGGCAGTGACGGAGCTGGAGTTTGCTCACGTCGTGGCCGAGTGGCTTCCGCTCACCTACGCGTTCAATGCGGCCAACCGCAGCATGGGCAAAGAGGACCTCTACCCGTTCGTGCTGGCCGACGAGGTGATCGAAAAGCTGTCGTTCGTGCACGATCTGGTGCGCTTCGTCGAGCTGAGCGAAGCCCTGCCTCCGGGGACCGAAGCATCGAGCGGAGTTCTCGACCTCGACACGTCGGCCGATGGCGACGCCGATGCACGCGAGTCGCGGGTGCACTCCGTCGATCGCGAGCGTGCGGTCGACCGCGGCGTCGATACCGCCGACGCAGCCTGAGGGTACAGGGTGCCCGAGTGCTTGCGGGTAGTTACGCACACCTGAGCGGCGCGAGTCTTGCTCCTCCTACGTGGGTCACGCTCGACAGCGAGCAACTCACAACGCGAGCGCGCCGGCCGTCCGGGCGCGCCCGCAAGGAGACCAAACGTGACCCTTCATCAAGAGACCCGGCTGCCCTTTGCGGCAAACACCACGAAGGCCGACAAGCGCAGCGCAGGGCGCACCGACGCCGCCGCCACGCCCCTCGAGATTCGCACCACCGGCCCGGAGATCGACTCCTCCCTGCGCAGCTGGATCTACGAACGCATCAGCAGACAGCTGGGCAAGTACGCGACCCACATCGAGCGCATCCAAGTCCGCTTCGGCGACGAAAACGGCCTCCACAAAGGCGGCGTGGACAAGGCGTGCATGGTGCACCTGATCCTCAGCAAGCTGCCTCCGGTCGTCGTCGAGGTGTGCGCAGAGACCGAGCGCCAGGCATTCGACCTCGCGGCAGGGCGGGCCGAGCGTGCGACGCGGCACAGCGTCCAAAAGCACGGCTTCAGCTCACGACCCGCGCACAAACACGCAGACGGCCATGGCTCAGCGCAGCCCGCGCAGAATGCTGAGGCCGACGACGGACAGCGCGAGTCGAGCGAGAGCTTGTTTGGCCGCCACGTGGGACACGGCACCGAGCAGCTGCTCGCGCTCGCCGAGCGGCCCGAAAAAGAGCGGCGCGACGTGCAGGTCGACACCTCGGAGGTCGGCACCAGCGCAACGGACCGTAAGGTCGGCTACGGCCACACCGGTGCACGCAACACCAAGCTCAACAGCGAGGGCATGAGCTACCGCCTCGAAGACTCAACCAATGGCCGGCCGAGTCGCAAGTCCACGCGCGGAGGTAACACAACACGTCAAACCAGACGCCAACCTCACGCGCCGCACGCGCGCCGCGATCAGCAGCCCGCAGGCCCGCGCCCAGAAGCACTAGCAGCTCGTCGCGAAGGGTCGGCTCAGCGCGTCCAGCGCTGAAGCTCTCCCGCTCGATGGCCAATCCCATGTGCCCGCCTTAACGACGCTGGGCGGCGCACCTGCTGGCGCGTCGCCCGGCTGTCCTATTGTGTCGACCTTACTTGTTTGCGTGCTGACGGGCTTCGCCCTTCAGCTCCGTGGCCTTGCCCTCGGCCTGCATCTGCTCGTTGTCGATCACGGCGCCGACCGCATTCTTCACGGTGCCGACGGCCTGCTCGACGCCGCCCTTGACGCGCTCGGCCGCCTTGGCTGCCTCCTGCTTGGCCTGGCCCTTGAGCTCTTTGGCTTCGCCCTCGGCTTCCATCTGCTCGTTGCCGATGACGCGACCGATACCACTCTTGATCTTGCCACCAAGTTCCTCAGCGGCGCCCTCGATTCGCTTGCCTGCGTTGCTCATGTCCGTGCTCCCTTGTGTGGTGTGAGAGTGGAGGTCCACTCTTGTCGACTTCTCGAGAACACTTTTAGCAATCTACGTGCCGCGAACTTTTGCGTGTGTTTTCGGCGTTTGAGTACCGCCGCTGGGTGGGTCGTCTGGTGCGGTGTGGCATTCGAGCGCGCTCACTGTTTGCCCGGATAAGTGTGCCTCTCGCGAAGAAGACGTTGCCTCCGTGAGTTTGCGCGAGTACGGCCTCCCCATGTTGAGTCCCCTCGAAACGGCGCTCATTGCGCTGCTTCTCATCGTGTTGATGTTCGGCATGGGTGCCACGCTCACGGCCGAGCGCTTTCGCGAGGTGGTTGCCCAGCCGCGTGCCGTGCTGATCGGTCTCGCTTCGCAGTTCGGCTGGATGCCGCTGCTCGCGTACCTGCTTGCCAAGACCTTCTCGCTGCCCCCCGAGGCCGCGCTCGGGCTCGTCATCATGGGCACCTGCCCGGGCGGTACCACCAGCAACATGTTTGCGTACTACGCCCGCGCAGACGTGGCCCTGAGCGTCTCCATGACGGCCGCCTCCAAGCTGGTCTCGGTGGCGCTCATGCCGGTCTGCCTGTTCCTCTACGCACGTCCGTTCACCGATGCCACGGTGCACATCCCCTACTTCGACGTGGTCAAGACGCTGCTGGTGCTGCTGCTGCCCGTCGCACTCGGCATGTGGCTGCGCAAAAAGCGCGGCGAACGTTTTGCGCAGCGCGCCGAGAAGGCGGGCAGCCTGGCCGGCCTGTCGGTGCTGATCCTGCTCGTCGTGCTCAGCGTCGTGCGCAACGCCGGCCTGTTCCGCACGGTCACGCCCGGCATGTACGCGGCAGCCATCTTGCTCGGCGTGCTGGGCATGGTGCTCGGCGATCTGGCCGGGCGCGTGGCCAAGCTGCCGCGTCCACAGCGTCAGGCCGTGTCGTTCGAGACCGGCATCCAAAACAGTCCGCTCGCGTTTGCCATCATCGCCACCAGCTTCACCGGCGCGCTGCAGACCGAGATGCTCAAGCTGCCCATGCTCTACGCGCTGTTCGTGCTGCTCGAGGCGTCGCTGGTCACGCTGTACTACCGCAGCAAGCTCGAGCCCCGCACGTCTACGGTAGCCGTCGAGCCTGCGGGGCCGGCGGTCTGATCAGCGCGGGAGCTGCGCGCGCAAGATCTGCTCGCCCGCGACCACGAACAGCGACCCGCCACCCGTGGCGACCACCTCGCCAAACAGCTGGCCGGGTGCGCCCTGAAAGCAGCGCGGCGTGCCCGCGATCGGGAGCTCGCACAACAGGCCGCGGGGCATGCCTGCCTCCCCGGTCACCGAGCTCACGTACAGGTTACCCTGATCGTCCGCGCTGAAGCCGTACAGGCTGAGCTCGAAAAAACACGACCGCTCGAGCCGGAAGCCAGAGAGCGTGTTGAGGTCGCCGCGGTCGACCATCACGTCGATGTTGCCCCTGTTGACGGTGTCGACCACGGCGTCGAGCTCGCTCTCGGCCGCCGCGGCGTAGACGTCGGGTCCAAGTGCGAGCAGCCGCGTGCTGCGCCACGTACTGTCGCTGCTCACGCCGAACCGGGTGAGCGTGCCCGCGGCATCCACCGACAGCAGCCCGTGACTCGCGTCGGACTTGCCACCATCGGCCGCGCCGACGACGAAGCCGCTGCGCAGTGCGACCGCCGAGCTGATGAACGAAGCGGCCGTCGGCAGACGTGCCTGCTGCCACGTGGTCGCGCCGCTCGCGTCGACCAGGCGAAGCGTGCCGGTGGGGATGAGCTCTTCGCGCAGCGCGCCGGGCTTGTGATCTCGCGGCGCGTCGAACAACAGAAAACCCTGCCCCCCAAAGGCGGCGATGGCGCCACGCGGCGGTCGCGATCGGCTGGTCGCGAGAGACAGCGACTGCACCTCACCGGGGCGGGTAACCTTCGCGAGCTGATCGAGCGTTCCCCCGCGCGGCATGTTCCAGGACACGTGCAGGACGGCGTAGCCCTCGAGCCCACTGTCGACGTAGAGCGAGCTGACCGAGGCGCCGCCTTCGGGAATCGGAAGCTCCGCATTGCCCGCGGTATCGGACGCGAGGAGCCTGAGGGTGGGCGGCCCGCCGGCGCGCGAGAGTGTCCACGCCCTGTTGTCGATCGCGCGAAACAGACGCACGGGCTCGCCACACGGCGCGTCGCAGGGGCTGTCGACGGTCTCGACGACGGGCAGGTCGAGCGGAGCCTGCGTGGACACGCGCACGTACTTCACCGACAGGGGCACGACCAACGATGGCGGAGGCTCTTCGCAGCGCACGCCCGTGCAGGGCTCCGCCCCCACCTCGGCATCACAGCCGAGCAAGGACCAGGTAGCCAGCAGCAGCCCGATAAGCTTACGCATCGCGCCCCATGCTACCCCGAGCTCAGCGCGCCGGACGAGCGATCAAACGAGCGAGGTGCGCACGATGGGCTGAGCTGGGAAAGCTGCGCTCAAAAGCGAGCGCGCGTTGTTTGGCGCGATCGACCCGACCGAGCTTGAGCAACGACTCGATGGCCAGCACCTCGCGCTCTTCGCACAACGTGCCGGCAGGAAATTCGCGTGCATGTTGCTCGGCCAGCTCGAGCGAGCGCTCGGGCGACGACAGCAGCGAGCGACGTGCGCGCGCCAGCAACGTCAGCTCGGACAGCGGTCCGCTCGTCGCGCCTGCAGGCAGATCGTCCATCAACTCATCTTGTTGGCCGAGGGTATCGAGCGCTTGGGGCGGAGGCGCGACCTGCCTGGTCTTTCGTTCGCGGCGAGCGGCAGGCAACGCGGCCGCTCTGTCGTCAGGTCGAAGCGCGCCTTCTTCGGGCGTCGGCGCCAAGAGTTGCTCCCGCGCGGACAGACCGGGCTCGAGAGACGCGGACGCTGCGTGCGTGGGCGCAAGCTCTGCGCTGGCTTTGGCCCAGCGGGTGACTGCCGGGTCGACTGCGCGGAACGCCGCGGACGACGCCTCTGTCGCGGCAAGCGCCGCCGTCCCGTGCTGGGGTGAAGCCGGGGCAGACGGCCAGACCGACCATGTGCCCAGCGCCGCACCTAGTGTCGCCAGCACGCCGAGCACCAGCTTGAGCTTCATGAGCGTGCCCACCACCGCGCCCGTACCGGCACCGGCCACGCCACCGAACGCCGGCTGCGCAATGCTGCTGGGAGGCTCGATCGCAGGCACTTCGGCAAAACCGAGCTGCTGTTCGAGGCTGGCGAGCATGCGCGCGCGACGCTCGACGCGGGGCGCCTCGGCCGCGTACGCCGAGAGCTCGCGATGGAGCTCGCTGGGAAGCTCGTCGCCTTCGAGCCAGCGCGGTGGGTTGTGCACGTGGCTCATGCTCCGGTCCCTCCGGCAAGACGCGGCTCGCGCGCTC
>JBEGTL010000344.1:0-8486 GCA_041179425.1 Pseudomonadota bacterium
CGCGGTGTACCAGGCCGTGCTCGACCGCCGCGCGACGCGGCTGTTCCAGGACATGTCGCGTGTGGTGTCCGATGCCATCTACGACGGTCGTCTGTTCGACCCCACCCCGCGCGCTGCGCTCGCCGCCATCGACACGCTGGTCGAGACGGCCAGCGGTACGGTCGAGCTGGGTCTGTACAAGGGCAACATCTACTTCCAAGCGCTGCGCGACGTGGCCGGCACGCTGTACAGCGAGGCCGATGCCTCGATGGAAAAGAGCGAGGGTCTCAACCCCGCGAGCTCGCAGGGCTACGTCGAGATCCAGAGCGTCGAGGCCAAGGCTCTCGCGCGCGCTGGTCAGATTAAGGCCTGAGCGCGGTGGGGCGCTTGGCTCTGCGTGGGTGACGACGGGCGTCGCCGTCAACGACCACGTCAACGTCAACGTCGCCGACAACGCTCAGAGAAGCCGTGATCGTTGACGGCGACGGCGACGAACAAGCGCTAGCCCTTACTCTTCCGGTACCAGTGGCTGACCACTTCAGCCGCCGAGCGCGCCTCGCTGCTCTTGGGCGACTCCGTAGCAACCGGCGCGGGGCTCACGTAGACGCCCTGTAGCTGCGACTCGTCGTGGAAGCTCTGGTACAGCGCGCGCTGACAGATGAGCTCTCGCTCGTCGTCGGGCTCGGTGCCGCACCCCAGCTCAGCGAGCACGTAGCCGTGATCCTTCACCTTGGGCGAGCGGCTCAGCTTCTTGGTGAGGGCCGTCAGCTGGCCGACGACCTCGGCCTCGCTGCGCGGCTTCTCTTGGTCGACCGACACGCCCACCACGTCGAGCGCATCCCAGAAGCTCACCTTGTCGAAGCTGTCGGCAGCGGCGAAGTAGGTGAGCTCGCCCTTGTAGATCTTGCGCACGTCTTTGATGAGCTTGCGCCAGTTGGCGGCCTGACTCTCGGTGCTGCTCAGCTCGCTGCCGATGGAGTACATGGAGACCTTACGCGTCGCGGCCACACGCGCGTAGTGCAGCGCCACACGGCGGTAGCTCCACCACCAGTTGTCCCAGTTCTCCGGCTTGAGCTTGCGCGCCGCGCGCTCACCCTCGTTCTCGACGGTGAGCCTCGTGGTGAGCAGCACGCGCAGCTTGCGGCGCTTGGCCTGGTCGATCACCCAGGTCAGCAGGTCGTCGTGCACGCTGTCGAAGGGCGCGATCTCGGTCGAGCTGTAGTCCACCTGGAGCCAGCGCAGCACCAGCTGAAGATCGGTCGCGCCCACGGCCACGGCGCGATCGAGCAGGGCAGCGTGCGCGCGTTTGAAGGCGTCTTCGTTCTCGGGCGCCTCGATGGGCCCGATCACGATGCCGCGCCGAAAGGTCTCGCCGCGTACCCTCGGCGCAGGCAACCCGCTACGCGAGGCCGCGAACGTGATGGCCGGAAGCTCGATGCGGCGAGGGGCCGTGTGGGTCCGCGCCGGCTCGGAGCAGCCGTAGACACAGGCCAGCAGCCAGCAGGTCAGCAGCGCCCGAGAAAGGACGCGGCCTCTCCGCGCACGTGCGGAGAACAGTGCTCCTCGAGGTCGGACCGACACCCGCGCACACGTAGCACGTATCGTTCGGTCGACGGCACCGGGATGGCGCCGCTTGCGAACCCGCTCGCACTTGGGTAGACGCTTCGCCAGCCAAAGCGGCCGAGTCGACGACGACGGGCCGAGACGAGTCCCCGTGATTGCATCACCGCCCACAAATCCCGTTGGCGAAGGCGCCCCCACCGTCGACAGCCTCACGTCGAGCGAGCGCGCGGCGCTCGACCCGCTCTCGCGCTGGGCGCTCGACTACATCGCCACGCCGCGGCTGTCGTTCAAGCTCGCGCCTCCGGACTTACCGCCTGCACGACCGCTCGACGCAAAGCGATCCGGGGTCAGTCCGGTGCGGCTCTCGTCCCCAGGACGGCCACCCGAGCTGACCAACACTTGGGACAAGTACAAAGCGCCCAAGTCGGCCGCTGCGCTACGCGATCCCAAAAAACGCGCGCACCTGCTGCACACGTTTTTCCACCACGAGCTCCAGGCCGCCGAGCTGATGTGCTGGGCCTGCCTGGCGTTCCCCGCTACGCCGCTGTCTTTTCGTCGCGGCCTCCTCCACATCTGCCTCGACGAGGTGCGCCACATGAACCTGTACGCGGCGCACATCACGCAGCTCGGCTTCACGCTCGGCGCGTTCCCGGTGCGCGACTGGTTTTGGCAGCGCGTGCCCGCGGCGCGCTCGCCTGCCGAGTTCGTGGCCGTGATGGGGCTCGGGTTCGAAGCCGGCAACCTCGACCACAGCGAACGTTACGTGGCCATGTTCCGCGAAGCCCAAGACGACGCAGCAGCCGCTTTGCAGGACCTCGTGGGTCGCGAAGAGCTCGCACACGTCGCGTTCGCCTCGCACTGGTTTCGTGCGTTCACTGGCGAGCTCGACTTCACGGGCTGGCTGGCAGCGCTCCCTCCACCGTTGTCTCCCATGGTCATGCGCGGGCGCCCCCTGGCGCGCACGGCACGACGGGCCGCAGGCTTTTCAGACGACTTTCTCGACCGACTCGAGTCATGGCAACCCGTATCGCCTGGCTGCTGAACCTCGACGCCGAGCTCGAGCTGGCAGCCCCCAGGCACTACGCGCCCTCTCCGCAGCTGGCCGAGCGGATCGACGCGCTCATTGCGCGCCTGACAGTGCTTACCGACGACGACTGCGTGCTCGGCCGCGACGCTCCCCCTCACGATGTCGACGAGGTGCTCGCGTTCTGTCCGACGCCGACGGCGCTGGCGCGAATCGCCAAGGCGGGGCTGGTCGCTCCGGAAGCTCCGTCGCTCGCCGTGCTCCAGCAGGTAAACAGTCGTTCGTTCTGTGCCGCCTTGGGCCAGACCTTGCCGCGCGCGCAGTACGTTCGTGATCTCGCGGCGCTGCAGCAGCTGCTGGCGGAACCGTGGCCCGTCCAGGGCTGGTTGCTCAAACGGGACTTCGGTTTCGCAGGGCGCGAGCGTCGACGCGTGCTGCAATTGCCGTTCGACGCGTCGTCCTTGGGCTTCGCGCAACGCAGCTTTGCGCGCGGCGAGGGGCTGCAGGTGGAGCCCTGGTGCGAACGGACGCACGACTTCGCACTCCATGGCTACGTGTTCCGCACCGGCCGGGTGCTCCTCGGAGAGCCGGTCGTCCAGCACAACGACAGCCGGGGAAGCTGGCTCGACACCAGGGCTCTGCTCGCGGGCGAGCTCGACGACGGTGAACGAGCCGCGCTGCACCACGCCGCCGACGCGGCCGGCCACGCCCTTGCCCGCGCCGGCTACTTTGGACCGTTCGGTAGCGACGGCTTCCGCTACCTGGCCCCGGGCGGAGAGACGAGCTTTCAGCCCCGCTCCGAGATCAACGCGCGCTTCTCCATGGGCTACCCGCGGGGGTTACTGGAAGCGGCCTTGTCTGTTCCGGACTACCGCCGAAGCTGAGCTGTGTCTTACAGTGCGTGCTTCGATGGCCCGCGCGCGTAAAGGCAGAGACAAGAAGAGCGCCCAGTGGCGCACCGCCCTGGTGCTGCTGGTCGCAGGTCTCTACACCGGCCTGTGTGCGGAGCCGTCCACCGTCGCGCTCGCCAGCGCGCTGTGGCTGCCGCCGGTCGCCTTCTCCGGCTATCTGCTCGGCCAGCGCGCCGGCGTGGGCATGGGCGTGTACGTGGCGCTCCCGCTCGCGCTGGCCTGGTATCACTACGGGGTTCCCGCGGGCGAGTCGTTTCCGGGCCTCATGGTGTCTACCTGCGTGGCCGTGGCCTGCGGCTCGGTGCTCGGCCGCATTCGCGACTTGAGCCTTCGCCTGCGCCAGCGCCTCGAGAAACGCCGCATCGCGCAGGCCGAGCTGCGCGACACCGAAGAACAGAGCCGCATGCTGCTCGATGCGCTGCCCGACAGCATCTACCGCATCGATCGCGCGGGCACCGTGCTCGGCTACCAGGGCCCGCGCGGCAGCATGCCCAGCGCCGACGACGAGGGCACCCGCAACATCGGCGAGATGTTGCCGCCGGCCGCCGCGGGCGAGGCCATCGAGTGCATCAACGAGGCGCTCGAGACGGGCGAGGTCGTCACCTTCGAGTATCAGCTAGGCACCGACGATCGCGCGAGCGACCTCGAGGCCCGACTGGTCAAGGGCGGCGAGCACGAGGTCATCGCCATCGTGCGCGACGTCACCGCCATCAAGCTGCTGCAGCGCGAGCTCGACGACGCGCATCGCAACGCGCTGGCGGCCGCCGGCACCAAGGGTCGCTTCTTGGCCACCATGAGCCACCAGATTCGCACCCCGATGAACGGCGTCATCGGCATGACCAACGTGCTGTTGCAGACCAAGCTCTCGCCCGAGCAGCGCGAGTACACCTCCATCATTCGCAACTCGGGCGAGGCGCTGCTCTCCATCCTCGACGACGTGCTCGATTACACCAAGATCGAGGCCGGCAAGATCGAGCTCGGTCGCGCGCCCTTCCCGCTGCGCACCTTGCTCGAAGAGATCGTCGAGCTGCTCAGCGTGCGCGCGCACGACAAGGGCCTCGAGATCGCGAGCCTGATCGACGCGCGCGTGCCCGACCGTGTGCTCGGCGATCGCGGGCGCCTGCGCCAGGTGATCACCAACCTGCTCGGCAACGCGGTGCGCTTCACGCCGCGCGGACACGTCGTGCTGCGGGTGACCGTGGTCGGCCACGATCGAGACACCGCGTTCATCCGCTTCGACGTGAGCGACACCGGCGTGGGCATCTCGCGCGACCAGCAAAAGAACCTGTTTCAAGACTTTGGCCAGGCCAACGCCGCGATCGCGCGCGAGTTTGGTGGCACGGGCCTCGGGCTCGTCATCTCGCGCCAGATCGTCGAGCTGATGGGCGGCCACATGTTGGTCGAAAGTGCCCCCGGCGAGGGCAGCACGTTCTCGTTCACGGCGCGCTTCGGTACGGCGCCCGAGCACACCACCGGCAGCTTCTTTTTGCCGCGCTCCCTGAGTGGCGCGCGCATGCTCGCGCTGCCTCTGCACGTGCTCACGCGCGAGGTGCTCCAGCATCAGCTGGCGCCGTTCGGCGCGCACCTCGAGGTGGCGAGCAACATGGCTGACGCCGAGCGTCGTATGCGCGACCAGAGCAGCTTCGACCTGCTGATCGTCGAGCTCCCGCTCGGCTCGCGCGAGAGCGACGCACAAAGTGCCGTGCGCGAGGCGCAGCGGCTCGCGAAGAACCTTCCCATTGCCGTGCTGTGCGGCATGGGGCACCGCAGCGTCAGCGACGCGGCCCGCGAGGCAGGTGCCGCACTCACGCTCTCCCGCCCCCTGCGCCGCGCCACGCTCTACGAGGGTTTTGGCGAGGTGCTCGGGCTCACCACCAAGCCGGGCGCACGACCCAAACGCAAGGGCGAGCCGCCACGCGATGGAGGCAAGCTGCGCGCGCGGGTGCTCGTGGCCGAGGACAACCTCGTCAACCAAAAGGTCGCGGTGCGCAGCCTCGAGATGCTGGGCTGCGATGCACAAGTGGCCGACAACGGCGCGCTGGCCATCGAGGCACTCAAGCAGGGCGACTTCGACATCGTCCTGATGGACTGTCAGATGCCGGTGCTCGACGGCTTCCACGCCTCCGCGCGCATTCGTGAGATCGAGGGCGCCCAAAAGCACACGCCCATCATCGCGATGACGGCCAACGCCATGCAGGGCGACCGCGAGCGCTGCCTGGCCGCCGGCATGGACGACTACATGCCCAAGCCGGTGACGCTGGCCGCGCTCGACGCCACCTTGCGCCACTGGCTGCCCGACCGCGTCGCGTACCAGCCGCGCACGGGGGGGTCCGAGCCGAGCAGCAATCGCAGCGCGGGTGAGCCCCTGTCGTGACGGCGTCTTGACAGCTCCGCCAGAGTGGCCAGGTTGCGCGCGCGGGAGAGTTCTTCGCGCGCCCGACGGCGCGCTGATCCCCCGCTGTACCCTTTACTGAGCGCGAAAAGCCCATGACACAGCACGCCTTTCAAGCCCAAGTGAGCGAGGTCCTCAGCCTCGTCATCAACTCCCTGTACAGCCACCCGGAGGTGTTCCTCCGCGAGCTGCTCTCCAACGCGTCCGATGCGCTCGACAAGGAGCGCTTCTTGGCGCTCACCTCGCCCAGCAGCGACGGTGAGCCGCTGCGGGTTCGGCTGATCCCCAACGAGGCCGAAAAGACGCTCACCATCGACGACAACGGCATCGGCATGGACGAGGCCGAGCTGGTGAAGAACCTGGGCACCATCGCGCACTCGGGCTCCAAAGAGTTCCTGACGCAGCTGAAAGAGAAAAAAGACGTCAACCTGATCGGTCAGTTTGGCGTGGGCTTTTACAGTGCGTACTTGGTCGCCGATCGCGTGCAGGTGATCACCAAGAAGCGCGCGCAAGAGGTAGCCCTCTGCTGGGAGTCCGACGCCAAGTCCGGGTTCACCATCGAGCCTGGCGAGCGCACGGGCCGCGGCACGAGCGTGGTGCTGCACATCAAAGACGAGCACAAAGAAGTGCTGTCCCCGTGGAAGATCCGCGAGCTGGTCTCGCGCTACTCTGACTACGTCGGCTACCCCATCGAGCTCGGCACCGAAAAAGATGGTGAGCTCACGTTCGAGCGCATCAACCAGGCGAGCGCGCTATGGCAGCGCCGCCCGGCCGAGGTCACCGACGAGCAGTACAACGAATTCTACAAACACCTCACGCACGACTGGGAAGAGCCGCTCGCCAAAAAACACTTCCGCGTCGAGGGCAACCAAGAGTTCACGGGCCTGGTGTTCATCCCCAAGCGCCCGCCCTTCGACATGTTTTCGCCCGAAGAGCGGCACGGCGTGCGCCTGCATGTCAAGCGCGTATTCATCATGGACGACTGCAAAGAGCTCTTGCCGCGCTGGCTGCGCTTCGTGCGCGGCGTGGTCGACTCCGAAGATCTCCCGCTCAACGTGTCGCGCGAGATCTTGCAAGACGGAAAGCTCGTGCGCGTGATCAAAAAGCAGGTGGTCAAGCAGGTGCTCGACCTGCTCGAAGAGATCGCGACGCAGCGCCCCGACGACTACAAGACCTTGTGGAAGAACTACGGCGCGGTGCTCAAAGAGGGTCTGCACTTCGACCCCGAGTACAAAGACCGCCTCGGCAAGCTGCTGCGCTACGAGAGCAGCAAGAGCGAAGGACTCATCACCTCACTCACCGACTACGTCTCGCGTATGCCCGCCGAACAAAAGGCCATCTACTACCTGTACGGTCCGTCGCTGCGCACGGTGCAGTCGAGTCCCCACCTCGAGCAGCTCAAGGCGCACGGCTACGAAGTGCTCTACATGGTCGACACCGTCGACGACTGGGCCGTGCGCGCGCTCGGCGAGTTCGAGGGCAAGCCACTGCGCTCGGCCATGGACGAGAAGCTCGACCTCGACGACAAAAAAGACGACGAGCCCAAGGACGAGCAAAAGAGCGCCCTCAGCGACGCGCTGCTCGCCCACTTCCGCGACGTGCTCAAAGAGCAGGTCAACGAGGTGCGCATCTCCGATCGTCTGACCGACTCGCCGAGCTGCCTGGTCATCCCCGACGGCGGACTCACGCCGTACATCGAGCGCATGCTGCGCGCTCAGCAGGGTGCCGACATCCCCGCCCAGAAGCGCATCCTCGAGGTGAACACCAAACACCCGCTGATCCAGACGCTCGCGCAGCTGCACGAGCGCGACGCGGGCAGCGACGAGGTGCGCGAGGCCATCGAGCTGGTGTACGACCAGGCGTTGCTCTCGGAGGGCAGCCCCATCGACGACCCGGCCCGCGTGGCCAAGCGACTGATTCGCCTGTTGCAGGTGAACACCGAGGCGCGCCTACAGGCTAGCCCACCGGCCGCCTGAGCCGACGCACGCCGCCCCCGAGGCGCATGATTCGCGGAGACCGAGGCCTTTCCGCTACGCTCTCCGTGGGTGACACGGACCAGCAAAAAGAAGGGCGCGGCGCGGAGCGTGCTCGCCCTGAAGAACCAGCTGGCGATCGCGGGGGCGGTCGCCACCGTGGGCGCGCTCAGCCTGCTCGAGCCGTACGTGTGGCTCGGCGCGCTGCTCAACGAGCTCGGCTTTCAGCTCGCGATCTGTGCGGTCATCGGTGCGTTGGTTGCGGTCGTGCGACGCGCCTTCCTGGTGTTCGGGGTGTTGCTGCTGGTCGTGGTGCTGTTCGTGTGGCCGCTGGTGCCGCTGTACCGCACGACCAAGCCCACACCGCAGGCCGGACCTCTGCTGCGCGTGGCGACGGCGCACATGGCGGGCAACGCGCTCGACCTGGGCAAGCTGCAGAGCTGGCTCGGGCGACAACGGCCCGATGCGATGGTGATCACCGGCCTGCGAGACGACCTGGGCACCACGCGCGTCGGCGCCTATCGGGTGGCGCGCGGCAACGCCGACCTGCGGACCCTGCTGTTGGTGCAGTCCGCGCTGGTGGTGCCGTCTCGCGAGAAGGGCGGCGCGCACCCTGTGGTCACCGTGCGTGCGGGTCGCTGCCA
>JBEGTL010000345.1:0-8470 GCA_041179425.1 Pseudomonadota bacterium
GAACGGTTTTTCGAGGTAGGCGCGGCAGCCTACCTGTGCGAGACGGAACGCATCTTCCGTCGAAGTTTGCCCACTCACTGCGATTGCAACCGGCGCAGGGCGCCGCTGCGACGCGAGCTCGAGCAAACCAAACGCATCGCCATCGGGCAATGCAACGTCGGTGATGAGCAAGTCGGGGTTTTCTTCCAACAGCTCGATCCCCTCTGCCACCGAACCTGCTTCGCTAACCTGTGCTCCCCATTGACGAACGACTCGCGCTAGCGAGCGACGCAAGGTCTCGTCGTCTTCGACGACAAGCACTCGCTTGAGTTGCGCGAGAGGATTTCTCGCGCTTTTGATTCTGGGCTCCGCCATAGGCCCCGTCCTTTTTGAGCTGCGCGACAGGTACCCCCACCTGTCCGACGGCGATTCTCGCGGAGACAAGGCCCTTGCGGCAAGGCCCTTTGCAGTGAAATCGCAAGAAACTTCGTTTTGCACCTGGTGCGGCGCGCCACGATTTCGGCTGATTCCACACCCGCAAAATTACCGCGTGTTAGCATTAATTCATCGTCAACGTATCCGGCGGCGGCTCATGGCGGCGCTGGCTAAACGCGGGAAGATCATGAGTTTTCGAAGCAACTTGGAGCGAATCGCGGAGATCTACGGCGGCATCGCCATCTTCAGCGTGGACATTGGCAGCACCACCCACCGCGCCGGCGTGCGCGCCGGGGACGTGCTCGTCGCAGTGAACGGCCGCCGCGTGCGACGGCTGGCCGAGTACGCCAGCGCACGCAAGCTCCAAGAAGAGCTCCTCGAATTGGTGGTCGTGCGCGAGGGTCGCGAGATCAAGCTGTGGGCTGGCCACCATCTCGCGAGGCCCGGCGAGGGCAAGAAGCCCGAACAGACCGACACAGTCACCTGCCCATGGCGAGGCGCCGCCTAACGGCTGCTGGGCAGGGACTCGGTGAGGGGCTTGCCGGTTGCGCTCGCGGGGAGCTTGAGCTGCAGGAGCGCCGCGATGGTGGACGCGATGTCTCGCGGATCGACCGGGCGCGCCACGTGCTGGGCGCGGGCCCCCGTGCCCCAGACCAAGATCGGGACTTGCGCGTCGTACGGCCACGGTGTGCCGTGCATGGCGGTGAGCTTTTCGGGCTGGGTGGCGAGCAGCCAGTGCTGCTTGGGCACGATGTAGACGTGTCCCGAGCGCTCCGCGTGCGTGCTCTGTTCCATGCGCGTCTTGAAGAGCTGCTCGGGCCCGGTGCCTGCGACGAGCTCGCTGCGCGTGTAGGCGCCGTACACGCCCGGCACCGTCTTGGCTAGCTCGACCGCCGCTCGCTCGACCTCGGCCAGATCCAGCGACAGGGAAGCGATGCGCTGCTCGTCGAGGATGAGCGATGGGTTGACGAAGTCGCTGACCAGCTCGACGCCGACGTCGAAGCGCGTGCGCAGACCGGCGTCGACCGTGCTGCGCAGCAGGTTGGGGTCGACGCGGCCTGCGTCCTGGCCCTTGGCGGCGAAGAACTCGGGCGACTCGCAGCCGCCGTGGTCCGCGGACAGGAACGCAAAGTAGCGGCCCTTGCCGACGCGTGCGTCGAGCAACTCGAACAGCTGCGCGAGCAAGCGATCGAACTGCAGCAGGTTGTCCTCGGCTTCTCGACTCTCGGGCCCGAACGCGTGGCCGACGTAGTCCGTGGACGAGAAGCTCACCGCGAGCAGGTCTGCCACGCGGTCTTCGCCGAGCGGCTCGTGCTCGAGCAGCGTGCGCACGAAGGAGAAGGTGAGCGCATCGCCCGCCGGCGTCGACTTGATGGCGTGCAGGTACTGCGCCCCCGTGACCGTGCCGTACGCGTGGGGGAAGACGGTGCCGAGCACCGCGCCGCCGCGCTGTTCCCAGGGGTGGTCATCGCGTGCGACGTACGCGCTCTCGGCCTCGAGCAGCTGCCAGCCCTTGGCCCGGTACGCCTCGGCCGGATTCTGCGCGGCGAACGCCTCGACCCACGGCGGCAGACGCTCGACGTAGTAGCGGCTGCTGATGAAGCTGCCGGCACCGTCGTCGAGCCAGTAGGCCACCCCCTTGTGTCCCGCGAGCAGGATGGCGGAGCGCTCTTTCTCGGAGACGGCGCGCACCAGCGCGTGCGGCCGCTCGCCGACCAGCACGTCGCCGACGGTATCGACCAAGAGCCGCACCGGCGACTTGCCCATCCCGCTGCTGCCGAGCAGCTCGGACGCCGCGTCGTCCACGGCGTAGATGCGCGCACCACGCTCGGACCACTCGTTGCCGACGATGCCGTGATCGCGCGGCAACGCGCCCGTCGAAAGCGTGGCGTGGCCGACCGCGGTCTCGGTCGCGCTGTGCGCGTAGGCCGCTGCGTCGTAGACGACCCCTTCGTCGTAGAAACGACGAAAGCCGCCCTTGCCGAAGCGCGCCATCAGCTTGCCGGGCATGTCGGCGCGCAGCTGATCGATGCTGATGAGCACGGCCAGGGACGGCGTGTCGGGCCCTTCGTGCGCGACCTCGCGGGCATGGGCCGTGGCGCTGGGCGCGCTCGACGCAGTGCGCGCTGCGCAGCCGCCCAAAGCCAGCACGCCGAGACACGACAGAGTGAGGGACGCGGGCCCGAGAGCGCGCGAGACGGCCATCCGAGGGAGCGCGAACATGGCCCAGGATTAGCACGCGCACGCAGCCGGACCGCCGTGTTATAGCGGCCGCGTGAAGCTCACCTTCGACCTCGTCTTGCGCGGCGGCAGCTGCGTGACCAGCACGGGCATCGTGCACACCGACATCGGCGTGCGCGCAGGCAAGATCGCAGCGGTGGGCGATCTGGGGCGGGCCAGTGCGGAGCGTGAGATCGACGTGAAGGGCTTACACGTGCTGCCCGGCGTGATCGACTCGCAGGTGCACTTTCGCGAGCCCGGGCTGACCCACAAAGAAGACCTCGAGAGCGGCACGCGCGGCGCAGCGCTGGGCGGCGTCACGGCCATCTTCGAGATGCCCAACACCAACCCGTCCACCACCACGCAAGAGGCGCTGGACCACAAGCTTCTGCTCGCACGCGGCCGCACCTGGGTCGACCACGCATTCTTCATCGGCGCGGCCGCCGACAACGCCGAGCAGCTGGGCGAGCTCGAGCGCACGCCGGGCTGCGCGGGGGTCAAGGTGTTCTTGGGCAGCTCGACCGGCTCGCTGCTGGTCGACGACGCTGCGGTGCTGCGCCGCGTGCTGCGCAGTGGGCGCCGTCGCGTGGCCATCCACGCCGAGGACGAAGCACGCCTACGCGAGCGCAAGGTCCTGCTCGAGGACCCTGCCGTGACCGTGCACGCGCACCCCGTGTGGCGCGACGAGCAGAGCGCGCTCTTGGCGACCCAACAGGTGCTGCGCCTGGCCCGCGAAGAAGGCAGGCCGCTGCACATCCTGCACGTCAGCACGCAGGACGAGCTCCCGCTGCTCGAGCAGCACCGCGACCTGGCCACCATGGAGGTCACGCCGCAGCACCTGACGCTGACCGCGCCCGACTGTTACGACCGGCTCGGCACCTACGCGCAGATGAACCCGCCGCTGCGCGACGAAGCGCACCAGCAAGCCTTGTGGAACGCCCTGCGTGAGGGGCTCGTCGATGTGATTGGCTCCGATCACGCGCCGCACACCCAAGCCGAAAAAGACCGCCCCTACCCCGAGAGCCCGAGCGGCATGCCCGGCGTGCAGACGCTCGTCCCGGTCATGCTCACGCACGTCAACGCCGGCCGGCTCTCGCTCGAGCGGTTCGTCGAGCTGACCAGCGCCGGCCCCGCGCGCGTGTACGACGTCGCGGGCAAGGGCCGCATCGCGCTCGGCTACGACGCGGACTTCACGGTCGTCGACATGGGTCGCCGCGTGCGGCTCGACGACAGCTGGATCGCCAGTCGCTGCGGGTGGACGCCCTTTGCGGGCATGGAGGTCCACGGCTTTCCGCTGATCACCATCGTGCGCGGCCAGCTGGTGATGCGCGAGGGCGAGCTCTTGGGCGCCCCGTGCGGAGAGCCGGTGCGCTTTGCGACGGCGCTGCCGCGCGCGCGAGTGCGCCCCGCCTCGTAACTTGGTCGCGGGCACGCCGAGAGGGCATGCTCGCACCGAGAACGTAGGAGGAGCTGTGCCACACGCCTTCTTGATCATGGCACTGGTGGGCTCGAGCCTGGGACTCATCTTCTCGGCGGTCTCTACCTACGACTTCGTGGCGCACCTCGACCGTCAGGTGCACGGCCTGCACTGCTCGTTCTTGCCCGGCCTCGGCGCGCCCGACGTGAGCGGTGCAACCGGCTGCCACGTCACCATGATGAGCCCGTACTCGTCGGTGCTGCGCGAGACGTTCTGGGGCGGCATCCCCATCACGCTGCCCGCCATGGCGGTGTTTGCGTTCTTGCTCTTCTGGGGGCTCTCGGTGTGGCTGACCGATCGGCTGGCCGACACGCGCGCAACGGGCTTTTACGTGATCGCGTCGCTGGTGCCGGTGGTGGCTTCCCTCGGCATGGCCACCATCGCCGTCCGCGAGCTCTCCACATTTTGCAAGATCTGCGTCGGCATCTACATCGCGAGCGCGCTCACGGCGCTCGGCGCGTTCATCACGTACCGCCGTGCCGAGCGCAGCGCACCCGCGCGCGAGCCGTTGTCGTACGGCGGGCTTGGCGTGGCGTTCGCGATAGGCTGTTTGTTCGTGGGCACCGCCACCGTCGCGTACGCGGTGCAAGCCCCTGACTTCTCGCGCTACGTGGGCAGCTGCGGCAGCCTGCCCAAACCCGCCGACCCGCAGCACGCGCTGCTGACGGTGGGCAGCAAGACGGGCTCGCCCGTGCTGATCGAGGTGCTCGACCCGCTGTGTCCCGCCTGCCGTGGCTTCGAGCAGCGACTCGCGCACCTGGCGCTGGGCAAGCAGGCCAAGCGTGACGTGCTGTTGTTCCCACTCGATAACAGCTGCAACTGGATGGTGGATCGCGCCGTGCACCCCGGAGCGTGCGCGATCAGCGAGGCCCTGCTGTGCGCCGGAGACACCGCCGACGACGTGCTCGCCTGGGCGTTTCGAGAGCAAGAGACCATCGTGGCGGCCGAGCGCGCCGAAAAAGGCGCCGCCGCCAAGCTCGCGGTGGCGCACTTCCCGTCTCTCACCGGCTGCATCGGCTCGAGCAAGGTGCGCGCCCGGCTCAACAAGGCGCTGCGCTGGGCGGTGGACAACCAGCTGCCCGTGCTCACGCCGCAGCTGTACCTCGAGGGCAAGCGGCTGTGCGACGCCGACACCGACCTCGGACTCGACTACATGCTCACGCGCCTGTCGGCGCACAAGCGCTGAAGGAGGTTCGTCATGGGACGTGGCATCGCGCTGGTGGCTGGGTTTTTGTTGTTCTTGCTGCCGGCCGTGCTGGTCAGCAGCTGGGTGCGCGGTGCCGATACCCGACTCACCAGCGCAGAGCTCACCCCCGCCGAGGCAGCGCCTCAGGTGGCGGTCGCTCAACAAGCCAACGAGGCGTACTGCACGCAGGGACTCAAGCAGATCCTGCGCCGTGTGCTCACCAGCTGTGGCCTGATCGGCGGCTCGGGAGGGCGTGGCTGTCAGCCGCTCGAGGCCAAGAACGTGGCCACCATGGCAGGCAGCGACTTCAACGCGTTGTTCGTGCCCATGAAAGAGCGTGGCGGCATCGTGCAGTTCCCGCTGGGGGCGAGTGAGCTCGACCCGGGTGCGGCGGCGTTGATCGATCGCGTGTTCGCGGACCGCGCGGGGGCGAGCTACTTCTTCGTGGTCGCGCGCGCGTCGCAAGACGGTGCCACCGAGTTCAACCGCGCGCTGTCCGAGCAGCGCGCCCAGGCTGTGATGAATCACTTGCACACCACGTTCGATGATCCAGAGCTCGACAAGCAGGTGGGCCTGCTGTGGCTGGGTGAGGAGTACGCGCAGCTCGACCCCAGCTTCTGCGCTTGGCCGCGCAGCGGCGCCGCCGAGAGTTGCCGGCCCGACGAGCTCAACCGCAGTGCGTTCTTGGCCTGGATCGAGTGCCGCCTGTGATGCGCACGGCGAAGGCCCTCGCACGCCCATCGCTGCTCGGTTTGCTGGTCCTCGTCGCGGCGTGCGACGAGTCCAAGGGTGGCAGTGCAACACCTCCTCCGCGCGTCGAGGCAATCACCAGCAAGAGCAGCGACGACAAGCCCACCGATCTATGCGACGTGGTGCCCGGCGCGGGCCGGAATACCTTTGTTTTTCCCGAGCTCGCGGGCGCGGCACCTGCGGTCGGCGGCGGGTACCGCTGGATCAACGTGTGGGCCACCTGGTGTCCCCCGTGCGTCGAAGAGCTGCCGCTGCTGCACAAGCTGGGCGCAGAGTTTGCCAAGAGCGGTGCCAAGGTTTCGCTTCAGCTGCTCTCGGTCGACGCCACCCAGGCCGCCGTCGACACCTTCCAGGCGGCCCATCCCGAGGTGGCAGGCAGCCTGCGCATCGCGGACTTCGCGACGCTCGAGAGCTGGCTCACCAGCATCGGCCTCGACAAGGGCGCGACCCTCCCGGTGCACGTATTCGTGGATCCTGCGGGCAAGGTGATCTGCAGTCGGACCGGGGCGATCGCGGAGAGCGATGTGCCTAGGGTGAAGCGGCTGCTGGGGGTGCCTTGATCGTTGGCTGGGCGTGATCGTCGCCGTCGCCGTCGCCGTCAACGATCACGTCAACGTCAACGGCCGTTTCCGACTCTGCCCTCCCACGTACGAAGGGCCGTTCCTGGCCTCTGCCCTCTCCCTCCTCGGTGTCGGCGTCCTTCGCCTCGAGGGCCTGCTCGATCACCTTCGAAGCGACCTTATCCAGGCGCCGTCGCCGCTCCTGGCTTGCGCGCTGAAACTGCGGCCACAGCGTCTCATCGACGAACCGCTTTGGCACGCAGAAAGCAGACCGATAGCGGCCCTCGCCATCCTCAACATCAGCCTCACAAAAATCGGCCCGAATCGGCTGTCAGAATGGCTACTTTTCGCTCGGGCGCCGCTGTGTAGGACGCGAGCGAACGATGCGCTTCAACCTCATGACAACGACGAAGAGCGACGACAGCCAGAGCAACATGCCTCGGCGCTCCAGACCCCTGCATCCACGGAGCAACCTTGCCCAGGCGTTGGAATCGCGGCGGAGAGAAGCACGATGCACGTGCCAATCTGAGTCAGTCGTCTGTTCATGGTCGAGAGCACAGCAAGGCCCGTGCCGGCCGGGCGTTGACGTTGCTGTCTAATCGAGCTTCGCAAGCGGCGCAGTCGACCCGAGGTGGAGTACTCGCCGCTCTGCCATGCCGAGGCCCCTAACGACGTATGGTGCGTGGACTTCAAGGGCCAGTTCCGGCTGCGCAACGGCAGTACTGCTATCCGCTGACCACGACTGACGCCTATTCGCGCTGGCTGCTGACCTGCGAAGGCCTCGACGACACCAAGGCAGCTGGCGCGTGGAGATCGCCCGGCCTGCTCGATGATCGTCGAAGCGACCTCATCCAGGTGCCGTCGCCGCTCCTGGCTTGCGCGCTGAAACTGCGACCACAGCGTCTCGTCGACGAACCGCTTTGGCACTCGCTCGATGACGGTGGTGCGCCGCTGCCGATCGCACGCTGCACGCGGAAGACGCTGTCGATCGAGTCTTGACCTGCGCCGCGCGCGGTCTGGTCCGCACACGAGTGAACGGAGGCGTCGTTCAGCGAAGAATCTTCCGCGCTTCCATCAGCTCGAGCAATCGTTTGGCGATTCGATCGTGCGCCGCCTTGTTCGGGTGGATGCTGTCGGGCAGGTCGGCCTTGGCGACGATGTCGGTGGTCGCCACGAAGTGGCAGTTGATCTTGCCGGAGGAGCAGATGGCCGCAGGCTCGCGCGAGCCGCTGCGATTCTCGGGCGGCGTTGCGCCGGCGTTGTCGGAGTACTGCACGTAGATGACGTCTTGCACGCCGTCGGCGGCCATCTTGGTCCACAGCACGTTGAGGGCCGCCGTGAGTTTGCCGGAGAACTCGGTGCACTTTTCGGGCGTGCTGCACGAGCCCGAGTTGAACATGATGTCGTTGCCACCACCGGTCATGATGGCGGTGCTGATCTTGGGGTTGGCGCTCTTCGCTCTGTCGTACTGGCCCGGGATCTGGCCACTGAGCAGCGTGGTGCCACCGACCGAGTAGTGCCGATACTTGGTGCCCGCGCGATCCAGCCCGCCTTCGATGCCGCCGGACTGGGTGGTCATCCACGAGTCACCGATGGTGATGACGTCGGACCCGTCGCCCTTGCCCAGGTCGGCGCGGATCGTCCACGGAGGTAGCGCGCCGCCGTCTCCGGCCGGACTGGCAGCGTCGCCACTCGGGTCGACGTCGACGGGGGTCGTCGCCGCGTCGAGCGATACTGGCAGCGCGGCGCCCGCGTCGAGGACGGGTTTGGTTGGTGCTTTTCCGCTGTCTGGCTTGGCAGACGCCGCGGAGTCGGGCTTGCCGGCGTCTTTGGGATTCGCCGTGGCCGGCGATTCGGTCTTCT
>JBEGTL010000346.1:0-8464 GCA_041179425.1 Pseudomonadota bacterium
AGCAACACGAACCGGGTGAGCTCGTGCTGCTCGCCGAGCCCCAGCCACGCCCGCGCACGGGGGTACGCGTCTACCTCCTGGACGAAGACAGCCTCGTCGCTCGCCTGTTGCACGCTACCTCGACTGCGGCGTAGTGACCCGCGCTACTCCGCGTAGACCAAACGCGAGAGCGCCTCGGCGACGCAGCCGGGCTTGTCTTCTCCCTCGATCTCGAACGTCACCTTGCGCTTGAGCTGCAGGGTGGTGGCGTTGACGCGCTCGACCTCGAGCAGCTCGCTGCGCGCGCGTACGCGCTTGCCGACCCTGACGGGTGCCGGGAAACGTACCCGGTCGAGCCCGTAGTTGATGGCCGCCGTCACGCCTTCGCGCGCGGCCGACCCAACCTTGGACGCGGCGAGTGCCGAGCCTACCAGGTGGGGCATCAGCGACAGCGTCAGGAAGCCGTGGGCGATGGGAACCTTGTATGGCGAGTGCGTGGCGGCTTTCACCGGGTCCACGTGGATGAACTGATGGTCCAGCGTGGCGTCTGCAAAGGCGTCGATCTGACGCTGGTCGACAGTGTGCCAGCCACCCACTCCCTCTTCGTGGCCGACTTGTTCGTTCCAGGCGGCAAGCGCTCGCTCGATCTGACTCGTCATGTCCATTCCTCTCGTGGGCCCACGAGACTGGTAACAGATCGTCCGTTATCACACCGGCTCAATCTTCTGTCGGCCGCTGGCGTCGCGCTCGCGGCGCACCATCCTCATCGGGGAACAACCCTCGATCGTTGCAAGAATCTGGGCCGTGTGGATTCGCGTTAATGCGACGGTGGCTCTATCTTGGACGCGCACCATGAGCGATAGCCTCACGACGACGGCTGGCTTGTCGACGATGCTCGACTCGCTACTCGAAGGTTTTCAGGTCCTGGACTTCGAGCTGCGCTACTTACTCCTGAACCGCGCTGCCGCCGCGCAAGGCCGCAGCACGCCGGAGGCGCTGACCGGGCGCAAGATGGTGGACTGCTATCCGGGCATCGATCAGACCGAGGTGTTCGAGCGGCTTCAGCGCTGCCTCCGCGTGCGCGAGTCCGACATGATGGACAACGAGTTCAAGTTTGCCGACGGCGTAAGCTCGCACTTCGAGCTGCGCATCGAGCCGGTGCCGCAAGGCGTGTGCATCCTGTCCATCGACGTGACCGCGCGCAAACAAGTCGAAGCGAGCCTACGCGCCAGCGAAGAGCGACTACGCCATGCCGAGCGTATGGAGGCGGTCGGCATGCTGGCCGCCGGGATCGCGCACGACTTCAACAACCTGCTCAGCGTCATCCTCGGCTACGGCGAAGCGGCGCTGACGCGCAGCAACGGCCCCAACAAGACCGACGTCGAAGGCATCATGGCGGCGGCGCGCCGCTCGGCCGATCTCACCCGCCAGCTGCTCGCCTACGGGCGCAGACAGGTGATGCGCACCGAGATCGTCGACCCGGTCGCACTCGTCGGCAACCTCGAGACCATGCTCGCGCGAACGATTGGGCCCGACATCGAGCTCACCCTGCACGTCTCGCTGCCCGTGGGGCGTGTCGAGGTCGACCCGTCCAAGCTCGAGCAGGTCGTCATGAACCTGGTGCTCAACGCACGCGACGCCATCGTCGACCGTGGCCACATCACCATCGGGCTGAGCGAGATCGTGCTCGACGAAGCGTACGTGAGCCAGCACCCGGGCTCGACGATTGGCGCACACATCGTGCTGTCCGTCAGCGACACCGGCAGCGGCATGGACGCCACCACGCGCGCGCGTGTGTTCGAGCCGTTCTACACGACCAAGGCGCAGGGCAAGGGCACCGGCCTCGGTCTCGCCACGGTGTACGGCATCGTCAAACAGAGCGGCGGCAACATCTGGGTCTACAGCGAGCCCGGCCATGGCAGCACGTTCAAGGTCTACCTACCGTCCTCCTCGCAGAGCGTGGTTCGCTCGCTGCCGCCGCGGTCGATCGCACCGAAGAGCAGCGAAGTCTGTAAGACCACTCCCTGTCTGGTGCTCGTCGCCGAAGACGACCCGCTCCTACGCGTGCTCGCAGACCACGCACTCAGCGCCGCGGGTTACCAGGTCTTGTTGGCAGCCAGCGGCGACGCTGCGCTGCGCTTGTGCGAGGAGCGCGACGACATCGCGCTGCTCGTCACCGACGTCATGATGGCGGGTCTGCGCGGGCCCGAGCTCATCGTGCGTGCACGCGCGACGCGGCCCGAGCTCAAGGTGCTCTGTACGTCAGGCTACGCCCTGTCCGCGCTCAAGACGCAGACCACGCTGCCCGACGAAGTGTCGTTCCTCGAAAAGCCCTACCTTCCCAGCGTCTTGGTTCGCACCGTCAGACAGCTCTTGGAGCCCTGAAGGCGAGCGCGTTTACGCGGCTGTTTGGCCACTATGTGCGCAGCGACACCGGTCTGCTGGCCGAAGCGAGTCAACCCGGCCCGATGACGGCTAGCGGCGATCTTAAGTATTCCCTTACCGCCGCGGCCGCACGAGCGCGGCGCACCGGCGTAGCGCACTCTTGTCGTCGTTCGTGTTCGAACACGTGGGCATCTCGACCGCCGATCTCGCGCGGCTGGGCTGCTCCGACAGGAGAGTCAGATCGTGCAGAATCGTCAGCTCGTTGGTTTGGCGTCGGTGCTGGTGGCGCTGCTGGGTTGCGACGAAGACAAAGATGGCTCCGCTTCGTCCGCAAAGATCTGCGAGCGCGTCTGTGCACGCGCGGCAGTGCCGCACTGTCGCAACGACCTGCCCAACTGCGAGAGCCGCTGCGTCTCGGTGCGCAACGACAGCCCTGTCGACTGTGACGCGCAGCTCGACGCCTTCACCCACTGCGCTCTGCGCGCGACGTTCACTTGCGACGTGGTCTTGGAGTCCGAAGCCGTAGACTGCGCCGCGCTGCAAGACGCATGGACCCGCTGCTACGCGGGCGGCGCGAGCCACAACGACGCCGGAGTCGCGCCCGGGACCCAGGACGCAAGCGTGACCACGCCCGTGGTCGACTCTGGTCTCAGGCCCCAGAGCGACGCCGGTACGACGCCCGCGACGGACGCCGGCACGGTCGCGCAGACCGACGCCGGCACGGCAGCGCGGCCGGACGCCGGCACCGCAGCGCAGCCGGACGCCGGCACTGTGCCCCAGCCCGACGCGGGGAGCGTCAGCCCCACCGTCGACAGCGGCGTCCCGGCGACTCTGCCGCTCGTCTGCGCACCCGCGGTCGGGGACGAGGCGTGCGACACCTGCGTCAAGGGCAGCTGTTGCACCGCGCTCCAGGCGTGCGGTCCGGAGTGCGGCGCCATCGGCAGCTGCGTCGCCGACCCGAGCTGTGTCACGCAGACTTGTTTTGATGCCTGCTACGCAGCCTTCCCGGGCGGTGCAGCGGAGTTTCAGGCGCTGACGCTGTGTGCGGCCACCACCTGCTCCACTGCGTGCGCAGACTGAGTCCGCGCTCAGTTACATTGCGTGTAGTCGCCGTCGAGCTTCATGGTCTTGAGGTCCATGGTGAGGCCTGAGCTGGCATAGGTCGCAGCGGGCTTGCCCGACGCAACGCACCACACCTCGACGCGTCCGCCCAGCGGCGCGCCGTGCGCATCCCACTCGAGCGATGCGTAGGTGCCGATGGCCTCGATGGACTTGCCGCTCGTCAGCTGCTGAAACGCGGCCAAGATCTTGGTGCTGGAGACCTCGATCGCGTTGCCGCCCGCGCTCAGCTTCTTCAGGCCCGCCGAGACGCTCGCTCCGCTGACGGGCATGTCGCGTGTGGCCGCGAGCGCATAGGCGATGGCGTACGTCGCGTCGTAGGCGGGGCCCATGCCGGAGATGGTGGTGGGGCTGGTGGGAAACTTGGTCTGGTAGTCGACGTGGAAGGCGTCTAGCACTTCGGCCGAGCGCGCAGTGGGTACGATGCCCGTGCCGCGGACGCGCTTGCGCAGGTCGTCGTTGTCGCCGGTCGCGGTGAGCAGCTCGGGCACCTTCAGCGAGTCGATGAGTATGTAGTAAGGTCGCGGTAGGCCCTGCCACCTGGTCTCGAGCGGCACCATCACCTGCGTGATGGCCTCGGCGAGGCCCGCCATCACCACGATGTCCGGCGCGAACGCGAGCTGACGGCTGACCAGAGTCTCTTGGTTGGCGGCGTCGGCGGTGTACGGCTCGATGACCACGCTGCCCACGTTGGGCGAGACGTTCTCGGCGAGCGTCTTTTCGTTGAGCACGAGCGAGTTGAGAGCGACCCGCGTGCCCATCCCCAGCGCATCGCTGCGGTGGATGATGGCGAGCTTGATTGGACGGTCCGGGCGCTGCACGCGCAGGTCGGTCTCGATCTCTTGGATTTGCTGGATCATGAGCGGAGCGCGCTGCTCGTCCGAAGGGACCATGATCCAGGTCAGATCGTTGTCGGTGAGGTCGGCGATGCTGGACGCCACGGCAGTCGGCGAGATGAGCACCGTGCCACCCGCGACCGAGTACTTGTTGGAGACCGTGATCACGTCTTGGCTGACGTTGGGGCCGACGATGGCGGGGACCTTCAGCTGCTTGATGAGGTGCTCGGAGGCGCCGTTGAGATCGGCCGCTTCGTCACACGAGACCAGCACCAGCGGACGCTTGGTGGCACCGGGGCCGGGCACACCGCCCACGCTGTTGATGGCCCCGACCGCGAGCATCACACTCTGCTGTCGTGGCAGGTTGGTCATGCCCTGTGCCCCGCTCACCGAGAACAACGAGCCGAGCACGATGGCGTCGCCCGAGAGCTCGCCCGTGATCGTGGGGCAGGCGTCGCTCTTGAGCTTTACGCAGCGCCCCTCGGGCAGCACGCAGGCGGTGGGGCCGTCGGGCCGGTCGGCGCACTGCGCGTGGCTCTTGCACTCGAGCGGCGCGCTGGCGGCACCCCCGCCGTCGACACTCTGGAGGCGGCGCGCGAGGCTTTCGTCGAAGACGTCGCAGGCGGCGAGCGTACCCAAGAGTGCGAGCAGCACGGTGCCGATCCGAAGTCTCGAGAGCGAAGCCATGTAAATCCTTTCGAGAGGAGCCCGAAGCGGGCCCGCGGCTCGACCGAGGTTGGGCACCTCGGCACGGTGTGTGTACGCGATCTCGAGGCTCTATGCCGTTCCTTTCCCGGAGCATCACCGAGGCTGGAAACGCCGCCGGCGTGAGCGCTGTTGCGGGGCCTGGTTGGGGCGTGCAACGCTGATCGAACCGCGAGTCGAAGCGAAGAAGTCGCTGCGCGCCCTGGGCGCGAACGCGGAGAAAAGGACGCCCGCCGTGATGCTGCCCCCTGAACGCCTCCCCAAGTCCTTCCCCACGCCTGCCGCCGAGCGTCTGCACCTCAAGCAGAGGCTGGCCGCCGCGTTCCGGCTGTTTGCAAAGTTTGGCTACGACGAAGGTGTTGCCGGTCACATTACGGTTCGTGATCCAGAGCACCGCGACACCTTCTGGGTCAACCCCTTCACCAAAGACTTCAGTCAGATCACGGTTTCCAACCTGGTGCGGATCGACCACCAGGGCGCGGTCGTGGAGGGCAACTGGCCTGTCAATCAGGCCGCCTTCGCCATCCACTCTCGGCTGCACGCGGCGCGGCCCGACGTGATCGCCGCCGCCCACTCACACTCGCTGCACGGCAAGGCGTTCTCGACGCTGGGCAAGCTGCTCGACCCCATCACGCAGGACTCGTGCGCGTTCTTCGAGGACCACAACCTGTTCAACGACTACACCGGCGTCGTGCTCGACACCAGCGAAGGCGACCGCATCGCCGAGGCGCTCGGCGGGCGCAAGGCGCTCATCTTGCGTAACCACGGGCTGCTCACGGTCGGCGCTTCGGTCGATGCAGCGGCGTTCTGGTTCATCACCATGGACCGCTCCTGTCGAGCACAGCTCCTGGCCGACGCGGCAGGAGAGACCATCAAGATCCCACCCGAGATGGCTCGCCTGACCTGCACACAAGTCGGCTCGCCCATCGCGGGCTTCATGGGGTTTCAGCCGCTGTACGACCGCATCGTCAAAGAACAGCCAGACTTGCTCGAGTAAGCTCACGCCGCTCGTCGGCGCCGCCACCGCGGCGAGCCGGCTGTGTCACGCGGCGAGCAGACGATGCGCGAGCAGATCGGGCAAGAACAGGGCTGCGTCGCCAAACTCGTGGATGCGGTAGCCAGCGCGCTCGGCCAGCGCTGCGGCGCGTGCCAAGGTGGCGCCGCGTGCAAACGCCGACAGCAGCTTGTAGTGGCTCTCGCCGGGCACGTGGATGCCGGTGAGCAGACCAGACGCCACGCGCGGCACCGTGTGCTCGTCGAGAATGAGCTCGGCCGTGGCAGTGCCTGCGCGCACCGCGCCATGACGCAGCGCGGAGTCCTCGAGCGCACGCACTACGCTGGTCGTGGGCGAGCGCAAGTCCGAGTCCGCGGCTCCCTCCCGTCAGCAGTACGGTCTTGTTCGTCCAGGTCATGTTCGTTCCTCCTGCCTCGAACATGCGCCTACTCGGCCACTTTGCTGTCAGTCTGGCCAATCTGTTGGCACAATGCTTCGTCGATGGCCCAGCTCGTGTCCACCCACCTCGCCGAGAACGTGCGCTCCCTGCGCGAGCAACGCGGGCTCACACAACAACAGATCGCCAAGATCGCGGGCATTCCGCGCGCAACCTGGGGCAACCTGGAGTCGGGCGTCGCCAATCCAACCTTACAAGTCTTGACCAAGGTTGCGGGTGCGCTGCAAGTGCGGCTCGAGGAGCTGCTCGCACCTGCGCGGACGGGCGCACGCCACGTGCCTGCGCGGGAGTTGTTCGTGCGACGTCGAGGGGAGGTGTCGATTCGCCGTTTGCTGCCGGAGGCACTGCCAGGTCTGGAGATCGAGCGGATGCACTTTCCTGCCAAGGCGACGATGACTGGCGTGCCGCACACGGCTGGGACGCGGGAGTATCTGACCGTTGAGCAGGGGGCCATCGAGCTTCGTGTCGGCGGCGAGGCTTACCGTCTGGCTGAGGGGGACGTCGTGATGTTCCGTGGGGATCAGCGGCATGCTTGTGCCAACGTTCACGCTCGGGAGTCGATCGCTTATAGCGTGATCGCTTTTGCTCCTAGCTAGTGGGAGCTGACCTGGCACACGCCTTCTAGCGCCTCACAGGTGAGCGGTCCGCGCGTACTGGAGGCTGTCTCGACCTTGGCGCAGCGGGCGGGGGAGTGCGACACCCCCCACCACGCAGCGATCAGCCCACCGCAGCGTCAGCGCAATGCCGCAGCGATGAACTCCGACGTGCGCGCGGCCAAAGCCATGCACGTCACCATTGGGTTCACGCCCAATGCACTTGGGAAGGCCGACGTATCGCCGATCCACACGCCCCTCGTGTCGTGCAGCTCACCCGTCGGCTTGGCCACGCTCGTCGTTGGGTCGCTCCCCATGCGCGCCGATCCCATTTGATGGGCGCTGAACAACGGGAGCGCAGGCCAGGTGCCGAGCGGGCCCGTGAGCGTCTCGATGAACTTGTCGATGTCGTCGCCCGGGTACCAGCTGTGCAGCACGCCGCCCACGGTGCCGATGATACGATCGGCGCCCGCCGCCTGGTGCATCAACGTCAGCTCGCGCAGCGCGCGTTGCAGGTTCTCGATGTCGAGCCCGTCTTGCACCGGATAGTAAGGTACGGACTCTCCGTTTGCGTCGACCTCGACCCTGCCGTGCCCGTGATCGCGCACGATGCCAATGAACCCCGCATAGTGGGACAGGTCAGCCATCAGCGCCTTGTGCTCGCGTCCGGACTGCCACGGCGTCGCGCTGGCAGCGACCACCAACGAGTGGTGGGAGCACTCAATCAAGATGCCGTGGTCTTCTTCGAGCCGCAGGAACTGGTCGGACAGGCCCGACTGCGGCGGACCCCACCACGCACGCTGGTCTTCTTTGTATTTGCCGGAGATCGCGACCACCGGGTGCAGACGGAGATAGTCGCCCACCGCCGCTCCGCCGATGCCCGAGCGCTTGAGCAACGCAGGCGTCTCGAGCGCACCACACGCGGCGACGATGTGCGGCGCGCGAACGATCACACTGCGCGTCTTGCCGTCGGCGCCGGTCGAGGTAGCGGCCACGCCAGTGGCCCGGCCCTGACCCGTCAAGATGCGCTGTGCCCGGGTGCGCACCAGGATCTTGGCGCCCCGCTGGTACGCGTCGTCGAGGTAGGTGTTGAGCGTGCCCATCCGTGCGCCGGTCAGATCGCCGAAGCCCGTAAAACCTGCGACGTCGGCCTCGTACTTCTTGAGATCGACGTTGAGCATGCAGCGCTTGAAGCTGTAGCCGAGTGCCTTGCTCGCCTCTTCGAGGCGCTGGTGCGGGCCGTTGAGGTCGCTGCAGCGATCGTTGGCGCCGATGCGCTCGAGCACGCCGTCGAGCTGGCGCTCGAACGCGTCGCCAGCCAACCCCGTGAGGCCGTGCTTTTGCTCCCACTCCTGTCGTACCCAGCTCGGCGTCCGCACACAGTTGTGCCAGTTGA
>JBEGTL010000347.1:0-8430 GCA_041179425.1 Pseudomonadota bacterium
GCCCACGCCACGCCTCGAGCACGCGCGGCTGACCGGCCCGGCCGGCCTCGCCATCGAAGTGCCGCTCGACGGTCAGGTCTACCGCGGTCGCGCGGTGCACGAGGCACTCGACAAGCTGCGTAAGTCTCATCAGCTCACCGTCGCGGCCCACGAGGGACTGTCGTGGATTGTCGATCACGCAGCCAGCGAGGGCGGCACCATCAACCTCTCCGGCCAGCGCTTCGTGCTGTTTGGCGCCGGCGCCGAGCTGGCTTCCACGCGCATGCTGCTCTCGGCCGGGGCAAGCATCCTGTGGATCGACCTGGCCGAGCCAGCCACGTCGCTCGGCAACGTCAACGACCTCGGCGGCGACATCACGCGCGCGCCGCTCGCGCAGAACTTACTCGAGCACCCGCGCGAGATCGCGGCGCTCGTGCGCGCCTTTGCCAGCGACGGCCCGGTGCACGTCGGCATGTTCGCGTACGCGCCGGGGGCCAGCAAAGAGTGGCGCCTGGCCGCGACCATGAACGCCATCGTCTCCAGCTTGGAGCCCGCGCTGGTGCGCTCGGTGTCGTTGCTGATCTCGCCCACCACGCCCAGCGTCCTCTCGAGCGAGACGCTGCGCAGCTCCGAGCTGCGCTACCTCGAGACGCCCAGCTGGCAGCGCGTGCTCGAGCGCACCGGCCTCATCCAGCGCCCTGGCCACTACCGCGAGGGAACAGCGCACGTGAGTCTGTCGACGGTGTCGCTGCAAGGTCTGAGCTACCAGGCCGCGCAGTACATCTCCAAGATTGCAGCGGCCGAGACGTACGCGGTGTACGGCTCCGACGCGCAGGCCGACGACGGCACGCCGATCGCGGTCTCGGCCAACGTGGCGGGCATCACACGCACGCGCTCGCTCTCGCACCCGCTGTTCGACGCGGCCTTCTTGGGCGCTGACAAGTTTGGCGTGCGCATCTTCGATCCGGCGACCACGCGCGCGCTGAGCGGCTTGCTGATGCTGCACGACCTGCTCAACCCAAACGCCCCAGGGGCGGCCGGGCGGCATGTCGACGCGCCCCAAGACAAGGCGACGGGCTTGCTCTCGCAGCAGATCCACGGCGGCATCTACACCTTGCCGTTCGTGCTCGAGGGGGTCATCCGGGCGGCCGCCGTGGCCGGCCTGGCCAGCCAGCCGTCCCTGTTGCTCAAGAATTTCACGCCGTCGACGCGGGTGCCCGCGGTCCCCAGCCTGCCCGCCGAGTAAGCTGCGCACCGGTACGCGTATCACCCCAAGTGAACGCAAGGATGAGGCGCCGATGGTCCACCAAGTCCATCGTGGCGCCCACCCGACCCGCGACGAACCGCCGTGGAGCGGGGGGGATGCCCTCCCCTCCTCCTGTGCGTCGTACGACGGGCCGAAAGCAACCATGCAGCCACGACTGTCCCTCGGGCACCTCAGCCTGGTCCTCTGTCTTGGATGTGAGGGAGGTGCGCCGCGCACGGCCGTCCCGCAGCTCGATGCCGCGGCGCCGGACCAGGCGCGCACCGGGGAGACCGACGCCACCCCGCTGCCGTCGACGCCGGGCAAGGAGGCGGGCCAGCCTCCCAACGCGTCCACACCCAAGGTCGATGCGGGGAAGGTGCGCGTCGCCGACGGCGGCCGTGACGGGGACGGCGGCGCCGAGAGCGCAGGCGACGCGTGCAGCGGGGCGTGCGTCCCGCAGAGCGGCGCGTGCGACGACGAGCACCCGTGCGGGGCAGCAGACACGCGCTGCGTCGACCACGTCTGCACGGCCGATCCGGACGCTCCCCCGGCAGCCTGGGCACGCAGCCCCTGGAGCGGACGTGTCGGCCTCGTCGGCGACGACGACACGACCGTCTGGTGCACGCCGGCGCTCAGCGGCGCAGGCGACGAACAGACGCCCGCGACGGTAACGAGTCAGCTCGATCGGGTGGCGCTCGACGGCACACAACGACGCGCCACCACGGCGAGCTTCGCGGCGCAGCGCGTGCAGCTGCGTTGTTTCGCCGACGCAGCCAAGACGGGCCCCGCCACGCTGGTCACCAGCGCCTGGTCGGTCGACGGCCAACAAGACAGCGTGCGCGCGCGCTGCCCTCTGGCGCAGCCGTTCGGCGCCTTGGCGCAGTGTCAGCTGGCCACCGAGGCCAAGCCGCCGCTCGTGTACGCCGGACCGACGTGTGGAGACGGCACCCAGCGCGTGGCGGGCAAACCTGCCGTGCGCGGCCAGTGGATAGGCGACCACTACGAGCTCAGCACGCCCAACAAGCCGCTCTTCAACAACACCGGCAAGGTCGCGGTGATGGGTTCCGATCTCGGGTTTCAGTTCTTGGCGCAGGGGCGCATGTACGTGGGGTTCGGGGACACCTGGGAAAACGAGGCGTCGTTTCCGGCCGCCAACGGCTATCGCGGCAACGTGCTCGCGTACAGCCACGACTTCGAGCCAGCCGACGACAACGGCATCGTGCTCGAGGGCTGGGAGACGGCGCCCGATCGCCCCAACGTCGCCGTCGAGGTGGTGCGCTCCCCGCACGACCAGTCGGGCAACACCGAGTTCACCGCGATTGCGGCTTCGGGGTTCGGCCTGACCGAAGGCAAAGACGCGTACCGCCTGTTGTGGTTCGCGGCGATCAAGAAGTGGGACCCGTTCACCACCAACGAGTCGACGCTGGCTTGGTCGCGTAACCTCGGGCCGTTCACGCGCGGCGACCGCAGCGCAGACACACACCCTCCGCGCTGGCCCTTCGACAGCCACTTCGGCCCCGGCGCGATCTGGGTCGATCGCGAGCACGGCTACGTCTACTTTTTGGGCGTACGCACCTATCAACCCGCGCAGCCGGTTCGCCTCGCGCGCGTTCGCGCCACGCGGGCCAGCGTGCTCGATCACCTTCAGTACGAGTACTGGACCGGCAGCGCTTGGCAGCATCCCGATGCCAAGGACGAGTACGCGCTCGCGCGGTCTGCCGATCCTGCGTTCGACCTGATCCCGGGGAGCGCCAAACAGAACACTCGCCCCGAGCTCTCGGTGGCGTACAACCCGTACGTCGGCCGCTACACCCTGATGCTGCAGAACGACGCGACACCCTTCGACGACGAGGCAGAGACCTACCTCGAGCTGTGGGAAGCCGAAGCCATCGAGGGGCCGTGGAAGCGCGCGGACACGGGCGACGCGCTGGTGCTGCCGCCCCATCAGTACGGGCCCTACTTGAGCGAGCAGACGCTCAGCCAAGGGGGACGCGACGTGCACTTCGCGCTCTCGGACTGGAACCTCCAGCCGCTCACGCTGGGCCAGCCGTACGTGGTCGCACTCTGGAACATGACGCTCGATCGGCGTGTGCGCCCCGGCTGCGCGCCCTAGCCGCATCGCCGGCCCCCAGCACCCGCCGCGCAGCGCAGCGCAGCGCAGCGCAGCGCAGCGCAGCGCAAAACTAGCGCGCGGGCTTCGCTCGGCAGTTGGCTTCGACCGGGAACGACTCGGCCGGACCAAAGTCGCCGGTGTTGAGAGTCGCACAGGTGACCGCGTCGTCGACGGGCAGCAGGCGTGTGGTGACGCCGGGGCACAGCTGGTTGTTGCCGAAGCTGCACCCGTCGACCGCAGTGTTGATGCACCCGGGCTGTTGCGCGCGCACCTCGTGCAGCTCGTGCGCGCGGTCGGGCTTGATGGTTCCGTCGCTGATGGTGACCGAGTAGTCGAACACCATCGCGTAGTTGCTGATGGTGGTGCCGAGCGGACTGGGGCCGCGTGCGATGATGCCGGGCTTGCCGTCCGCGTCGCCGTCGATCACGCGGCAGTCGTCGACGTGCTCGGGCACCGACGTCGCGTAGCAAGTACACGTCGCGCCGCTGATCCAGGTTTGGTCGTCGAACTTGGTGCGCCGGTTGCTCGTATCACACGTACCGCGCGCCGGATCGAAGCCGAGGTGCTGCAGCATGGGCGCCGCGCTGAAGCTGCCGGGCGCGCCGAGCGTGAGGTGCCCCTTGAGCGGCGGCATGCCGGCCGTGTTGGGCAGGTTGAGCGGCGGGGTGCCAGGCGACCCCTTGATGGAGACTGCGTAGCTGCACAGCTGGCTGGTCCACTCGAGCACGCTGCCGTTCTGGACGACCTTGACGATCGAGTGCTCGACGTTGCGCGTGTTGATGGGGGGCGACGGATTGTCGTCGTACGAAAAGTCGGTCGAGCGCTTTGCGTAGGTGCCGAGCAGTGGTTGTGCCCATGCCGGGAGCCCGCCGGCGACTGGCTCGACGATCGGATCTGCACCGGCCTCGGCAGCGGAGGGCGCCGCATCGGGCGGTCCCGCCTCTGGAACCCTGGCGGACGCGTCGTTGCGGTCGACGTTGGAGACACTCGAGTGTTCGTCGCTGGGCGCGCGCGAGACGCCGGTGTCGGGCTCACCGCCCACCGCAGTGGGCGTGTGGGGGGGCAGCTTTGCGTCTGCTGGATCGGTCACGCCCGCGTCGAGCTCCGCGCCCGGGCCGCCGTAATCGGGCACTTCGCAGGCCGACACATGCCAAGCCAACGTGCCGGCGCACAACACACGCCAGCCGGCCGGTGTCGCCCCCCTCGGGGGTCGTCTCGCCTTGCGCGCTGCTGGCCCCTCGGCCCCGAAACCCATCTTTGCCTCCTGGTTCTCCTCTTTATGACTCGGCAGCGGCACGAAGCAGCCCACGTCCGGTGTGACCGTGCACTTTTGATCGGGACGCGACGTCTCGACGACGCACTGCGTCGAGCACCGGGGCGGGTGGTAGCGCCGGAAGATTCGCGCCGAGCCGCGTTGCGCAGCGCAGAGCTCGGAAGGGAGTGCCGACCTTTGCGAACGAACCTTACTGTGGCAGCGCACTTCACTCGTGGTCGTCCTCCAAGCGAACATGCTTTCGCCTGCGTGCACTTCGGCGAGCGCACAGAGCAAGCGCAAATTGCATGACTTGTCCGCGAAAACGTGGTCTCCAGAAGAGACAGTAAGATCACCTTGCTGCTGGAACAGGAGTCAGGTGTCCGCACCGACCATCGCGCGCGCTTTGAACCACCGAGCGCTTCGAGCACGCTTCGCGGCGACAGGTCTGCTGGGTTTGCTCCCCATGGCAGCTGCCCTCCCGCTCGTGGCCGGTTGCGGCAGCGAGGAGCGCCTCGTCAGCACCACGGAGCCCATCAACGGGCTCGACGGGGGTGCGCGCGACGGGGGCTCGATCGATGCGGCAGGCCGCGATTCCGGCCCCGTCGATCTCGACCGAGACGGCGTCAGCACCGGGGACAACTGTCCAAGTGCGTTCAACCCGGAGCAAAGAGACCGCGATGGCGACGGCGTCGGCGACAACTGCGACAACTGTTTGATCGTCGGCAACCCCGACCAGGCCGACACAGACCAGAACAAGGTGGGCGACGCGTGTGAGGGCATTGCGCGCGACACCGATCAAGACGGCGTCGACGACAGCGTCGATGTCTGCTTGAAGGTCGCAAACCCCACACAAGACGATCGTGATCGCGAGGGCGTGGGCGACGCGTGCGACAACTGCCCCACCATCGCCAACATCGCGCAGCGCGACCTCGACGGCGACGGGTTCGGCGACGAATGTCAGACGTTGTATCCGGACGGTGACGGCGACGGCATCCGCGACCACGTCGACTCGTGCCGCACGGTCCCCAACCCCGGGCAAGAAGACGGCGATCAAGACCGCGTGGGCGACGCCTGCGACAACTGCCCCGCGCTCAGCAACGCGAGCCAACAAGACGGCGACCACGACGGCGTCGGCGACAGCTGCGACACCGACCTGACAGAGGGCGCGAGCTGCGGCACGGCCAGCACCCAGGCCAACCCGCTCAAGCCCAACCTGTACGTCCTGCTCGATCGCTCGGCGTCCATGGGACCCAAGCCCGGCGGCACCGATCCGCCCACACGCATCGACATCCTCAAGAACGCGCTCGGCACACTCACCGGCACGCCGCAGATGCCCGGTGCACTCGTCAACAGCTTCAACCTGGGCGCCGGCGCCTTTCCCGCCGCCGGTGGTTCCTGCGCGGCCGCCATGCTGCCCGAGCAGCTGCTGCCCATGGCCGAGCGCGACCCGGCCCAGGCGGCCACTCTGTTCACGGCGGCGTACACGCCGCTCGCGGTCGCTGGCTACACACCCACCGACGCTGCGCTCGCGCAGGTGCGCGCGCTCCAGCTCTACAACTTCACCGGCGATGCGTCGCCTGCACGCTCCAAGGCGGTGGTGCTCATCACCGACGGCGAGCCCAACGACTGCTCGTTCCAGAGCGTACCTCGCCTCGACCAGACCGTGGCCGAGGCGGGCCTCTTGGCGGCCGCCGGCGTACCGGTGTTCGTGCTCGGCTTCGACGGCGTCAACGCCGAGGCCATGCAGCGCATCGCCGACGCGGGCGACCCCGCTCCCGGCACCAACGCGTGGTACCCGGTCAGCAATCCCGACAGCATCGTGCAGGCGCTGGCGCGCATCATCACGCGCACGGCGAGCTGCGCGCTGCCCATCGACCCGGCGGGGGCGACGCCGCTCGATCCGAGCATCGTGCAGGTCACCATGCTGCAGACCGACGGCGCCATGCGCACCGCCATCGCCAGCGACGCGCAAGACGGCTACACGCTCGACAATGGCAACACGATCACGCTGCACGGCGCGTCCTGCGCCGGTCTGCAGACCGCGGTGGCCACCGACACCAGCGCGCGCGTCGAGGTCAAGATCGGCTGCGCGTGTGTGCCCGTCGACGAGGTCTGCGGCGACAACCTCGACAACGACTGCGACGGCCTGGTCGACGAAGACTGCATCCCGGGCAACCAGTGCGGCGTCGACGCCCCGGTCGAGAGCTGCGTGCTCCAGGTGATGTGACGCGCGCTGATGGGACGCGCGCCGTCCCAATCGCACGGTGTGCAGCGGACTGCGCGAACCTTGCTGTGCGCCGTACTACGTAGGTCGCTCACGCAACCTTTTTGCGAAGGTCGTCCACGGCCGCTGCGATCGCCGCGCGCGCTTGCTCGCGCAGCGCAGGTACGTCGTCGAGCGTAAGCCCACGCGTGTCGAGCGCAGGCAGCACACGCGCGATGGCCCTCGCCTCGCCGAGGGCTCCCGAACCCTTGGGCAGACAGCTACGGGTGCCGGCCAGCGCCACGGGGAGGAGGGGTACCTGCGCCTCGATCGCCAGTCGAAACGCGCCATCTTTGAAGGCGCCCAGCGTGCCGTCGCGCGAGCGTGTGCCCTCGGGAAAGATCATCACCGACAGCCCGTGCCCGAGCGTGGCGCGACACTCGGCCAACATATCGCGCACGCTGTCGCCGTCGCCGCGCCGCAGTGCGATGTCGCCGCCGAGCCGCATCAGCGTGCCGAGCAGCGGCAGCTCGAACAGCTCTTCCTTGGAGATCCAGCGCATGTCCCAGGGCAGCCACGAGAGCAAGAACGGATCGGCGTTGGACTCGTGGTTGCAGATCACCACGTGCGCGCGCGTGTCGATGTCGGGGGGCGGCTCGCCTTCGATGGAGAAGTCCCAAAGAGGGGTCAGCTGCGAGGTGAGCTTGCCAAAGTTGCGCAGCCAGTGACCGGCGAGACGGTGCGTGGGATCGTCGGCGATGTGCACCACGTCGAGCAACACTACGGCGCTCGCGTCGCGTGTTTGGCGCGCAGCAAGAGCGGTCGCTCGGCCTTCTGCGCGCGCTCGGCCTCGCACTGGCTCGACTCGCGTGCGAGCTCGCGACAAATGTCTGGCCGCTGCTCGTAGACCGAACAGACGAAGCTGCCCTCTGCGTCGACGACCAGGGCCGCGCAGTGGCCATCCGTCATGCGCATGTAGCAGCGGTTGCCGAGGAAGCTGGTGAGCGGCTCGGCGTGCTCGCCCAGGCGCGTGTAGTCGTCGCCGCTTACGCGCACGTAGCTAACGAGCGACGAAAAACAGCACGCGCCACAGCGCAGGCAGGGCGGCGTATCCATACCGCTCAGCGTAGCGCCCGGACACAGGCGGGACGTGCCGATTGTTGCCCTCGAGACGCGGCTTGTGCGCTCACGCGAGCGTCTCGGCCGCGCCCTCAGGTCCCACCCAGAGCAAGGCGAGCAGACTCACCAGCGCGGCACTACTGAGGTACACGCCGACCGAGCCGAGGCCCCCGCGATCGGCCAGCGCCTGCGCGATGATGGGCGAGAGCGCGCCGCCCAGGATGCCGCCCACGTTGAACGAGAGCGACGCACCGGTGTAGCGCACCCGCGCCGGGAACAGCCCCGGCAAGAAGGCACCGAGGGGACCGTAGACCAACCCCATCATGAACAGCGCGAGCGAGAGAAAGAGTGCGATCAGCAGCAGCGAGCCGCTGCCCATCATGGGCCCGAGCAACAGGCCCGTGGGGATGGTGAGCACACAACCCAAGATCAGCACGCGGCGTGGGTCGTAGCGATCGGACCAGTACCCCGCGGCGACGATGCCGAGGGCCATGAACAAGATGGCGCCGAGCTGC
>JBEGTL010000348.1:0-8427 GCA_041179425.1 Pseudomonadota bacterium
CCACCCTCATCGCACGCTGGGCATCGTACTCACGAGCATCGGCGGAGTTGCGATCGCAACGGGCCTCGCGGTCGGTGCGCTGGCGCTCTCGCACGCCAACGATGCCCCCACCCAAGACGGCCCAGAGAGCGATCGGGCCAAGCGGTTCGCGCTCGTCAGTGATGGCATCGTGGCCCTGGGCGCGGCCAGCGCCGTCACAGGCGTCGTGTTGCTGCTGTGGCGAAGACACGAGCGTCCCGAGGCGCCTCGCGCCGTGGTCGTCGAGAGTCTTGCACCACAGCTTCGCGTGAGGTTCTGAGATGGCACGACAGCACCGCTGGGTCGCCCGAGCGAGGCGCTGGCTCCTGCTCGCGCTGGCAGCAAGCGCGTACAGCTGTACGATCTTGGTCGACGACGAGCTCTCTTCCAAACCGCGCGGCATCGACGTGGGCCAGTCGACCTCCGACGCGTCTTCAGACGCCACCTGGAGCGGCAGTCCGTCTGCAGACCAAGCACGCTCAGACGCGACGGTAGCGTCCGGCGCCACCCCTCTCGACGCCGCAAATGTGCCGGCGGCACCGCGTGAAAACGAGGCGAGTGCGCCCGCTCCGGTGGACGAGGCCGGCGTGTCCGCGCCGCTCGTCGCAACGCAGCTCTGTGTGGGCGCGCAGCACGGCTGTGCACTCGCGGCGACGGGCAAGATCACGTGTTGGGGCAACCAAGACTGGGGTCAGCTCGCGCTCGAGAAACGCAGCGAACGTTTTGTCCAGCTGTCCTGCGGCGACAACCACACGTGCGCCGTCACGACCGACCACAAGATCGTCTGCGTGGGCAGCAACACGGACAAGCAGACCTTGAACGCACCGCTCGACGCCGACTACGTCGAGGTCGCTGCCGGCGCACTGCACACGTGTGCGCGCAAGAGCGATGGAAGATCAGAGCGGACTGTGGGACTACACGCCCTGGGACGATGCGCCCGCAGATCGGGTCTTGCACGAGACACTCGTGGGCACCTTCTCGGAACACGAATGGGCCACCACTCCGCCGGGCGCGGCCTACAACTACTCCAACGCCAACTACGCCGTGCTCGGAGCCGTGCTCGAATGCGCGTTCGGGCGTTCCTACGCAGAGATCATGGAGCGCGAAGTGTACGCGCCCCTCCGTCTGCGCGACACGTTCGCGCGCCGCGACGACGCGGTCCGCACTGGCCGTGCCGTGTGGGGTTTTGGTCTCGGCCGCGCACAGCTCAGCGGACGCGACTACTTCGATCTTGCGGACGCCTCTGGCGATGGCTCGTCGCCGACCTGGGTGCCGCCCGCAGAGCAGGTCGACAACGCCTTTTTGCGACCAGCCGGACTCACCTGGTCGACGGCCGAAGACGAGTGCCGCGTGGGCGTGTCGCTGCTCCAAGGTCCGCAGACGTATCTACGCCGCCAGACGCGTAGCGAGATGCTGACCCCACAGGTCGAGCTGACGCCAGGCGAGCCTGCCGTCGCGTACGCGTTTGGTCTGCTGATCGGAGACGGCCTGCCCGTCGGCGAAGCAGACTGGTACGACGTCCCGTTCTGGACGCACGACGGTGGCACGCCCGCCATGGCCTCCACCTTTTTGGTCCTGCCCGAGCAGCACTTCGTGATGAGCGTGCTGCGCAACAGAACCGAGGCTCCGCCGTCCCTCGCCACCCTCCTCACGACGGCAGTGCAGCAGTACGCAGGACTCCCGCCCAAGCAGCCGCCCCCTTTGGCGGTACCGCCCGACAGTGGTGCACGCTACGCGGGCACGTACGCTGATCCGCAGGCGTTTGGCACGCTCCGCCTGCGCTGGGACGGCACGGACCTGACGGTGTCCGCACCCGAGCTCGAAGCCCTCGGCGTCACGGTCGATCCCGTGGTCGTGGTCGCACGGCCCAATGTCCTCGTGCTGACTGTAGATGGGGACCCTATCGAGCTCACCGTCTGGCCCTCCGCAAGCAGCGACGCCGGCTACTTGGTCGCGCGCGAGGATGCGTTCGTGCGCGTCGCCGACTGAGCGATCCGAGGCGAGGTGAGTTTCATCTCGCCAAACGATAACGCAGGCCGAAGGACGCGGATGTGGCGTTCGTTGCATGGACCGACGCGGGTTGTCTTCCCCGCATCAGACGGCCACGAACGTCAGCCAGCGTCGGGAGTCGGGGTGACCGCTGGCGTTCCGGCGTCGACCGCGGCATTCGCCACGCCGGCGTCGAGCCTGATGACATCCGGCTTTGGCGCCGGGTTGGGAGGGATGGCTTCGTTCGACGACGGCTCGTCGTCGGCGGAGTCCTCGCTGACGCCGACTGCGATCCCGCCCGAGCTCGTGCCGGACGGTCGCTTGCCTCCACCGCTCGGGTACCCGTACTGCGGCTGCGGCAGGCCGACCTTGGCCACGGGCGTGGTGAGATTGGCGAGGTCGTTGACCAGCACGCCGGCGCTGCTGAACGAGTAGACGTACGTGCTGGCGCCCGCACTGACGAACACGCCTCGCCGCACCTCGGGCGTGTAGCCGCATGCGTAGTCGTAGCAGCCAGACGGGTCGCACACGCCGCAGCGCACACCGAGGCCGTTGTCTGCGTACAGCTGCGCGTGATCGACCGTGCCGAGCAGCAAAAAGCCAGTCGCCGCATCTACCTTCACCAGGCGCAGCGCCGACGAGTAGTACTGGCGACGGAAGTCCTGGCTCGACCACGAGCCCGACACCGGCACCGCGAGCACGCCGTTGTAGAGCGTGAACGCCTTGTGGGAGTAGCTGGCCTCGGAGCTCGAGCCCGCGCCAAAGTCGAGCAGCTTGGGCGCCGGGATGTTTTTGGGATCGGTGACGTCGAACAGCTGCAGCTGGATGCCCCACGTGGCGCCCTGCCCGACCGTGATCAGGTGGTTGTCGTCGAGCGGGTGCATGTACTGACTGAAGCCGGGGATGGAGATCTGCCCGAGCACCGTGGGCGCGCGGGGATTGGCCACGTCGACCACGACGAGCGGGTCTTTTTGTTGGTAGGTGACCACGTAGGCGCGGTCGCCGACAAAACGAGCAGACTGGATGGTCTCGCGCGGCAGACCGAGGTTCCCGGTCTTGCCTAGCTGCTCGAGCTGGTTGCCCGCGACCTGCAGCACCGTCACGTAGGTCTCCGGGTGCTGCAGCCAGAAGTCCTGCGTGTTGGGCTTGGCGTCGGGCTTGTCGCGCAACAACCCGGTGGTGGCCAGGCGGAGCGAGCCGTCCTTGCCTACGTCGATGCCAAACTGGGGATTTTGCGGCGGCAGCTGACCAGACACCCAGCCCGAGGCCACGTAGTTGGTGTTGGCCGACGCGAGGTCGAACACGTGCAATGCGGTGCGCTGCTGATCGACGATGCCGAAGTCGGCGTTGCCGTTCCAGCGGTAGTCGGGCTGCGCGAGCACGAGGCGCGACGTGTTGGAGTAGACGGTGCTGGTCGCACCCACCACGGTCACGCCACCGACGGGGCTGGTTGGGGTCGCGAGGTCCACCGCCAACACCTGCGTCAGACCGTAGTCCGACAGACCCGCCACCGGCACATAGTAAGATGCGCAGTTGGGCGCCACGGCCTCTAGCTTGCCGGCGAGCTTCTCGCTGGCGTTGGGCAGCCAGTCACTCAGCGTGGTCTTGCGGATCGACGTCGTCGAGCGCGCCACCCACTCGTTGAGCTGCGCTGCGATGGTGTCAGCGTCGTACGGGCGGCCCCACGCGTCGTTCCACTGCACGTTCGGCTCGTACAAGCCGTAGTACTCCGTGCCGGACTGCAAGATCACGCGCACCACGTCTAGTGGCAGCGCGTCGTAGCGGCGAGACGAGACGTACGACCCTTCGTAGTACAGCTCGCGCAGCACGCGAGGCGGGTCGACGTTCACGTCGGCGATGGTGATCTTGGTCCCGTTGCCGCCGCCGCCGTAGCAGTCCGCGTCCGGCGGACAATCGGTGGCTTTCACATCGTCATTGCCGTTGCGCGAGTTGGCGACGTACGCGCTCGAGAACACGATCGCCTTGCCTGCGTCGCTGACGAACAGCTCGCTCGGCGAGCCCTCGAGCTTGAGCGGCGTGCCCACGACCGCGGTCTCCGCAGCCGGGAACGACTTGAGCTTCACCAGCGTGTTGCCGTGCAGCAAAAAGATGCCAGCTCCGCTCTGCACAACCTTGACGAAGTCGGCCTCCTCCACGTTGGCGACCTGACTGTTGGTCTGCGAAGCGCCCGTGGGTCCGGAGAGCACCGGCGGACTGCCGCTGCTTGCTCCGTTGCTCCCGGTGCTCTCGGCGCTCGTGTTGCCGGCTTGGTCACCCTTGGAGGGAGCGGGTGCGATGGGATCTGCGTCCACGTCAGGAGTCGCGTCCCCGCCAGGCGTCACCGCACTACCACTACTAGGCTTGGTGCTCGTACCAGGCTTGGTGCCTGCGTTGCGCGTGGGTGCTTCGGACTCTACAGAGTTGTCGCCCTCGTCGAACGAGCCGGGGTCACCCCCCGCGTGGCCTGGCCAGCTTTGGCCCTGCGTCTTGGCAAGCTCCGCGGCCAGCTTCACCTTGGCGATGGCGTCGTCTTGGATCTTACTGAGCAGGTCGTCGCAGCTGTCGGCGCGGGCGAGCGCCGCCGCGGCTCCACGCGTGGGGACCGAGGGGCCCGAGCCACCCCCCGGCTCGTCGCCGTCGCCGCCGCCGGAGCAGCCGACCCAGCACAAGATGAGACCGGTACCGAGGACACGTTTTAGACTCGCTGTGGGCGCACGCATGTTGGCTCCTGTGCTTCCGAGACGGGACGAGAGAGTTTTCGCGCGCCGGGTCGGCCGCGCGCGCTGAGGATCAGGGCTTGGTGGAGACGCCAGCGTCGACGGCGCCGTTCATGCCGCTTGGCGCGCCGGCATCGGAGCTCGGCAAGGGCGACGACGTGGGCTTGGGCGGCACCGTCGTCATCGTGGTGCCTCCATCACGGACCGAGATGCCGCCATCCTGGGTGGGGACAGGCAGACCGTCGCTGCCGTACCAGGGACCGTTGCTGTTGAAGATGGGCGCGGGCAGACCCACCTGCGCCACCGCCTTGGCAGGCGCACTCAGGTCGTTGACCAGCACGCCGGCGTAGCTGAACGAGTAGACGTAGGTCTTGCCGTCGCCCTTGACGAAGTGGCCGCGCCGCAGCTCGGGCTGGTAGCCGCACGAGTACTCGTAACAAGACATCGCGTCGCAGGAGCCGCACTGCACACCAAAGCCGTTGTTGGCGTAGAGCCGCGAGTGGTCGATGGACGCGAGCTTGGTGAAGCCGGCGTTCGCGTCGACCTTCACCAGCTCGAGCACCGACTGGTAGCTCGTGCGGTTGGGTTGGTACTGGTAGTTGTAGACCGGCAGCGCGAGCACGCCTTCGAACACGGTCAGCGCCTTGTGGCTGTAGCTGAGCTCGCTCGACGAGCCGCTGCCGAAGCTGAGTGTCTTGGGCAGAGGCAGCTTCTTGGGGTCGGTCACGTCGAACAGCTGGAGCTGCACGCCGCCCTGTCCGCTCTGACCGAACGTGATCAGGTGTTTGTCGTCGAGCGGGTGCATGTACTCGCCGAACCCGGGGATCGAGATCTCGCCGAGCACGGTGGGCGCGGCCGCGTTGGCGACGTCGAGCACGTACAGCGGGTCGGTCTGCCGGAAGGTCACCACGTAGGCGCGATCGCCGACGAAGCGAGCCGACTGGACCGTCTCGTTGAGCTTGCCGAGCGCGGGGCTCTTGCCCACCTGCTCGAGCTTGGTGCCCGTCACGCGAGCCGTGGTGACGTAGCTCTCCGTGTGCTGCTTCCAGAAGTCCTCGCTGTTGGGCTCGGCCTTCGGGTTGTCGCGCACCATGCCCGTCGTCGCGACGCGCACGGTGCCATCGCCGGCGACGTCGATGCCGAACTGCGGGTTACGCTGCGGCAGGTTGCCGAACACCCAGCCGCTCGCCTTGTAGTCGGTCTTCTGCCCAGCGAGCGAAAAGACGTGCAGCGCAGTCTGCTGACCGTTGGTGAGGCCGAAGTCGCCGAGACCACTCCAGCGGTAGTCGGGCTGCGCGAGCACCAGCTGACTGGCGCTGGAGTACACGGTGCTGCTGGCGCCGACGATGGTCACGCCGCCGACGGGCACGTCGGGCTTACTCAGGTCGAGCGTGACCACGTGGGTGAGGCCGTAGTCGGACAGCCCGGCTTCGGGGACGAAGTACGAGTCGCAGGCGGGCTCGATCGCCACGAGCTTGCCGGAGACCACCTGTTTGGCGCTCGGGATCCACTCGTCGAGCTTGGTCTTGCGAATGGAGCTGGTGGTGCGCTTTTCCCACTCGGCGAGCTGACTGTCGATGTCGGCTTGATCGTACGGACGACCCCACGCGTCGTTCCACTCGATGTCGGGTGCGTACAGGCCGCTGTACTTGCTGAGGGCCTGCAAGATGGTGCGGACCACGTCGCTCGCACCCGAGCCGTAGCGGCGCGACGACAGGTAAGACCCTTCGTAGTACAGCTCGCGCTCCACCTTGGGATCGGCGGTCACGTCGACCACCGTGATCTTGAGCGAGTTGCCACCGTAGCCGCCGCAGCCACCAAAGCCTGGCGCACAGGCGCCGTCGATCGCGATGGGTCCCTTGCCGGGGTAGCCGGGGTTGCTGGTGCCGTAGCCGTACACTGCGGAGAAGATCACGGCCTTGCCGGCGTCGGTGACGAACATCTCGGTGGGCGAGCCCTCGATGGTGAGCGGCTTGCCCGCGAGCTTGGTCTGCGCGGCGGGCCAGGCATCGAGCTTCTGCAGCGTGTTGCCGTGCAGCAGGTAGATGTGTTTGCCGTTCTCGACGACCTTCACGAAGTCAGCCTCGTCGACGTCGGCGACCTGCTTGTTGGTGTCGGAGGCGCCGGTGGGCCCGCTGGCCTTGCCGCCGCCCGTCGCCGCGCCGAGGTCGCCGCTCGCACCAGGCGTCGCGGGGGCGCCCGAAGGTGGCGACACCGCATCGTTGGCCGCCTCGGCAGTCGGCCGACTGACCGCCGCGCCGGCGTCACGAATGCCTCCCATCACGACGCCGCCGGGGTAGCTGCCAGCGGTCGGCGGGTGTTTTTTGTACAGCTCCACCTGGATCTTGAGCTTGGCGATCGCGTCGTCTTGGATCTGCGTCAGCAGGTCGGTGCAGTCGGCGGCGGCCGAGAGGCTGGCCAGCACGGTACTCACGGGCACCACGGGGTTGCCGGGCTTGGGCTTGGCGGGGGTGACCGAGGGCTTGCCTGCTTTGACGGGGCCCGATGTGCCGGGCGACGCCGACGAGGGGTTCTGGCCGCTCGTCGGAGGGACCCTCGGATCGCTGTCTTGCACGCCGGGCCCGTCCCGGTCGCCGACGTCCGTGTCTCCGCAGCCGACGCTCCCGAGCAGCAACCCCGCTGCCAGCCAACGCACCATTCGCTCGTTCATGACAAGCCTCCCGCCAATAAGCGTTCAAGTCACGTGCATCACAGAGCGCCGCCGTGGCGCAACGCACACGCGTCGCAGTGCGGTAAGCACCCCGTATGCCAGCCATGTTTCGTGAATGAATCAGGCACTCTCGGGTGTGTCACCCTGTGCCAGGAGGAGAGGCCAGACCGGTTGCGGCGCAGCCGTGGGGGTGGGCCCGCGTCGCGCGCACACGAGCGCCTGAAACTTTGCGGGGCGTACGAGCCGTGCTCTTGATCCGAGACGATGTTGCGGAGCTGGCTGGCAACGGTCTCATGCGCGCTCGCGCTGTCCTACTCCATGCGTGATGCCGCCGCGTCGCTTGCCCGAGCCGAGGACCGTCCCGCGGTCGCCGCCGCCGCACCGCCCGTGCGTCTGTACGGCCGCAACGACCCCTTGCTGCCCATCCGTCTCGACGCCCATGCCTCGCTCACGTGGGATGGCAACTTCGGCCTGGGCGGGCGCGTGGACTTCCCACTCATCAGCGGCACCTTCCGCTACAGCACGCGCGACGAGCTCGCGCTCAGTGCCGGCGGCGACGTCACCTTTCTCAGCACCAACGGCTCGCAGCACGTCGAGGTGTTCCCCACGGTGGCGCTGCAGTGGTCGCTCGCGGTCGACGACCGCTTCTACTTTTTCCCCGAGTTCGGCTTCTCGGCGCACGTCAATGGCAGCTCGTGGGACGGCTTCTACCCGGCGCTGGGCTTTGGCGCGCGGTACTACCTGCGTCGCTCGCTCAGTCTGCAAGGCAGGCTGGGCTGGCCGATCGCGCTGTCGGCCGGCGCCACGTTTTAGCCCTCGGCGTACTTGACCGTGGCTTTGACCGTCACGCTCTCGGGTCCGACCACGAACTTGGCCGCCTCCCACTTGGGCGGCCCAGCTTTGTTGTCAGGGTCGTTGGAGACGCCCACACCCTCCTTGGGTTTGGGCCAGGGCAGCCAGCGCATGTCGAGCTCGTTGTTTTTGTTCTCGTCGTGGATGACGCTGATCGCGTAGGTGCCGGGCTTCACGTCT
>JBEGTL010000349.1:0-8422 GCA_041179425.1 Pseudomonadota bacterium
GACTGCCAGGTTCTTGGTGAGCGCCTCGATGGCACCCTTGGAAGCCGCGTAGTTGGCTTGCCCGCGCCCGCCGCCGCCGGCCGCGACCGAGGAGAAGTTGACGATGCGACCTTGTTTGCGGCCCCACATGCTCTTGAGCACGGTGCGCGTGGGGTAGACCGTGCCCATCAGGTTGGTCTCCAACACCTCGTGCCAGTCCGCATCTTCCATCGTCAAAAACAGCCCGTTTTTGTGGATGCCCGCATTGTTGACGAGGAAGTCGACGGGACCGCCCAAGCCTGCCACCAGCTCGCTGTGCATGCGCTCGCACTCGGCACTCGAGCCGACGTGTCCGCGCGCGAGGTGAGCCCTCTTGCCGAGCGCGACGATGGCCTTCGCCACTTCGCTCGCCTCTTCTTCGGCGTGCCGGTAACCGATGGCAACGTCGCACCCAGCGCCGGCCAGCGCGAGCGCGATGGCTCGTCCGATGCCACGGCTGGCACCGGTCACCCAGGCGCGCTTGCCAGTCAGATCGATCGTGAACATACCCCCCTCGGGCTTGGCGCGACGTCTGGGGTAAGGTCGCAGAATGTCTGCCCAGACGTCAACTAGACGGGCAGCTCGTAGCAAGGTCGGCGGCATTCCGTCGTTGCTCGCGCGCGAACGCGACCTTTAGACTCGAGCCATGACGCGTTCGGAATTTCTGACCATGCTCGACGACATCCTCGAACAGCCCGCGGGCACGCTGCAGGGCAACGAAGAGCTGAGCTCGCTCGAGAACTGGGACTCGCTCGCCATCGTCAGCGTGATCGCCCAAGTGCACGTCGAGACTGGCTACACGCTCGAGGCCAAGGCCGTGAAAGCTTGCACCAACGTCGGCGAGCTGGTCGCGATGTGCGAGCCTCTCGCCCTGGTCGGCTGACGGGCGCGCTACGTGAGCCCGACTTCGCGCGCTGCGCTGCGCGCTCCGACAGAAACTGCGCCGAGCACGGCTCGTTGCGCCTTTTCCTACCAACTCGGCGACGAACGAGTGGACGTGATCGTCGAGGGAGACACGGTGCGCGGCGACGACCGCGTGTTGTTGCACGGGGATGACGACCTCGCGCGCGGCCAGCCATGGCACCAAGGGGTGCTACACCGTGGCGCCGTTCGTGTCAGACACGTCCTACGCGACGTTGGTGGGCGACATCTCGCGGCGCATGGCCACGTCGATGCGCGACGCCGGAGTTCACCTCGCAGCTCCTCTCGACCTTACCCACTACCACCGCCATGTACGGGATGATGCGCTCCACCTTCGGGTGTTACGCGAAGCGCGCGAGGGCTTCGCGCTGAGCGACTTTCCTGTCGACTTGGCCGAGGTCACCGAACGCGTCAGCACCCTCGTCGGTACGCAGGTGATCGCCCACAACCACCGCTACGGGCTCGATCGATGGCACGTGCGCGTGATCAGACCACGGTCCTGCGATCAGAACCCGCTGCACCGCGACGTGTGGCTCGACCGCTTGCGCAACGCCATCAATCTGTACGTGCCTATCGCGGGCAGCGACGAAAACAGCTCTCTTCCCATCGTCCCGGGGTCGCACCAGTGGCGAGAGTCAGAGCTCGTGCGTACCGCGCAGGGCGCCTCGGTCGACGGCTTCAGGTACACGGTCCCAGCCGTGGTGGGCTGCGATCGGCCGCTCTCACTCGTCCGCCCCAACCCGAACACGAACCAAGTCTTACTGTTCTCGCCGTATCTGGTGCATGGCGGCGCGCGCAACACGAACGCCGATCGGACACGAGTCTCCCTCGAGATGCGCTTTTGGCGCAAAGAGTGAAGACGACACGACTCGCTCTCTGTTGATACGTCGACGACGCCTCGCTTACTATCACGGGGAGTGCAGGCAACGCGCATCGAGCTCGTGGCGAACGTGGCAGTCAGCCGTCCCGAGATCTCCGTGGTCGTTCCAGTGTACGGTTGTGAAAGCTGTCTCCGCGCACTGTACGAGCGGCTGGTCTCCACACTGACCACGCTCGTGCCCAGCTTCGAGATCATCCTCGTCGACGATCGCAGCCCGCAGAGTGACTGGCGCGTGATCCGCGAGCTCGCCGAGCACGACGCTCGGGTGCGAGGCGTACGCCTGTGCCGCAACTTCGGACAACACCACGCCATCGCAGCAGGCCTCGAGTACGCCAACGGCCGTTACGCAGTCGTCATGGACTGCGATCTGCAAGATCCACCCGAAGAGATCGCGCGCCTCTACGCCAAGGTGCGCGAAGGCTTCTCGGTCGTCTTCTCGCGCCGCCAAAACCGCAAGGACACGCTGCACAAGCGCGGCGCGTCACGCGCCTTTTCCAAGGTGCACGGCTTGCTGGGCGGCTTCGAGGCCGACTCCAGCATCGGCAACTTCTCCATCATCTCCCGCAAGGTGGTGCTTGAGCTGCGCGCGTTTCGCGAACGAACACGCAACTACCCCATGCAGACGCACTGGCTCGGCTTCAGCACCGCGTACGTCGACACGGAGCACGCCGCGCGGCACTCGGGCAAGAGCACGTACACGTTGGTCAAGCAGCTGCGCCACGCGCTGGCCACGGTGCTCTCGCAGTCCACACGTCCGCTCTACGCGTCGGCGGCGCTCGGCCTCCTCATGTCGGTCGGAGCCGCTGGCTACGCCGTCCACCTGGTCCTTCGCAAGTTCATCTACGGCATCAGCGTGGAGGGCTGGACCAGCGTCATGGTCTCGCTGTTCTTCCTGTTCGGCGTGCTGATCATGAACTTGGGCATCTTGGGCCTGTACCTCGGGAGCATCTTCCTCGAGCTCAAGCACCGACCGGCGTTCGTCGTCGAACAGACGACCTTCGAACCAGACGAGGCTGCATGATCCGCATTCCGTTCAATCGGGCAAGCTTCCTCGGCAACGAGCGGCGCTACATCGAGCAGGCCCTCACCAACCTCCACATCTCCAGCGACGGGAGCTTTTCCAAACGGGCTAGTGCGGTGTTGGCAGAAGAGCTGGGTGTGCCACGCGTGCTGCTCACCACCTCGTGCACCGATGCACTCGAGATGTGTGGACTGTTGCTCGACCTCGGCCCCGGCGACGAAGTCATCATGCCTTCGTTCACGTTCGTGTCGACGGCCAACGCGTTTGCGCTGCGCGGCGCGCGGCCCGTGTTCGTGGACATCCGTCGTGACACCTACAACCTCGACGAGACCAAGCTCGAGGCGGCGATCACAAAAAAGACCAAGGCCATCGTGGTGGTGCACTACGCGGGCATCGGCTGCGAGATGGACACCATCTGCGCGATCGCAGAGCGCCACGGCGTGCCCGTCATCGAAGACAACGCGCACGGCCTTTTCGGACGCTACCGCCAAAAACCCCTCGGCAGCTTTGGTGCGCTGTCGACGCTCAGCTTTCACGAGACCAAAAACTTGTCCTGCGGCGAGGGTGGCGCGCTGGTGATCAAAGACCCGCGTTTGATCGAGCGCGCCGAGATACTGCATGCCAAGGGCACCAACCGCGCGCGCTTTCTGCGCGGCATGGTCGACAAGTACACCTGGGTCGACGTCGGCTCGAGCTTTGGACTGTCCGACTTGCTGGCGGCCGTGCTGTTTGGTCAGCTCGAGGCGCGCCGACAGATCATGCGCGCACGAAAGCGCCTGCACGACTGGTATCGCGACACGCTGGGCAGTGTCGCCGCTACGCGTGGTTATCAGCTCCAGGCCGAGCCCGTGCACTGCCACTCCGCGTTTCACATGTTCTCGCTCCTCATGACGAGCGGCGAGGAGCGCGACGCCTTTTTGTCGTTCATGCGCGAGCGCGGCATCTTGGCCGTCTTTCACTACGTGCCGCTGCACCTGTCCGAGATGGGCAAACACTTCGGCTTCGAGCCCGGACAGTTCCCCGTCACCGAGGACGTCGCGTCGCGGCTCGTGCGCCTGCCCTTCTTCACGACGATGACCGACGCCGAGGCAGACGAGGTGATCACCGCCGTGCGCGCCTTCGCCCAACGCTAAGGTTCGCGTAGCAAGATGTGAAAGCCGAACGGGGACTCGACGACCTCGCTCACTTGGCCCGGCTCCAGGATGAACAACGAGACCTCGAGGTGCGGCTCGAGCTCGCCCTGCGTAAAGCGTCCCAGCTCACCCCCATCTTTGGCGCTCGGACAGTCGCTCTCTTGCTGTGCGATACGCGCGAACTCGGCCGGCGCCGCGGCCAGCCGTGCGCGCAGCTCCGATGCCCGCGCGAGCGCCGCTGCCTTGTCGCGCGTAACCGACGGTGCGGCTCCGCGTGCTCCTTTGTACTCGACCAGCACGTGACGTAGCCGCGCCATTGGATACGCCGCCTGACTGTCTGCTTCAGCCTTGGCGCGCGCCTCGGGCTGCTCTTGCAGCGCGCGCTCCACCGCGTCTTCGAAGGTCTCGTACGGCAGCGCGCCCACCAACATGCGCCCGTTCACGAAGCTTACCGGCGTGCCGAGTCCGCCCGACGCGGCGCCGGACTCCACCACGCCGGTGATCTCGCGCTGCACGCGCGGCAGGTGGCGATGGTCGTGGAGCGCGGTGCGAAGGCGCTCGCCGTCCACGCCCTCGACTGTGGCCGCGTAGCGCACCAGTGCATCGGTGCTGAGGTCTCCCTGGTGGGTGAATAGCGCGTCGTGATACGCCCAAAAGCCCGGATTGCCGCGCTGCGCCTGCACCTCGAGCGCGGCCTCGGCCGCGGGCAGTGCCTGCTCGTGCATGGGCAGCGGACAGTCGCGCCACACCACGCGCAGGAGCTCTTCGTAGTTCTCGTGCAGCTGGTGGAGGGTGGGCACGAGCTGCGCGCAGTACGGGCACTGAAAGTCGGAGCAAACCTCCAGCGTGACCTTGGCATCCTGGGCACCGAGCCAGGGCGCACCCTCGGCGGGGGCGAGCTGGTAGATGCGCTCGACCTGGCTCTCAACGAACGGCGTGCTCGGTGCGAGCTCGCGTGCAGGAAACTTCACGGCCGTGGCGGGAACAGGCGAGGCACTGGGGCGCTGGGCGGCGGGCGTGCGGCTCGCGCACGCGACCAGCAAACCGAGCAAGCAGGCAACAAAGGTTCTCATGGCCGGATGTTACCCCGGAGATCGCTCTCGAACTTGCGACGACTCGTGATAGACCTGTCCGGCCGATGACGAGCAGGATCGACACCGCACCAGGTGCCATCAATTCTTCGCTCGCGCGCAGTACAGCGAGCTTCGCCACCCGGCACATTGCCGGCCGCATGTTCGCTCGCGTGTGGGCTCGCCAAACGATGCCGCTTCGCTGCCATCGTGCAGCAGCCGCGTTGACCATCCTGACCGCGCTCGCCGCGTGGTCGCCTGCGCGTGCCTTCGCCCAGGCCACCGGTGATGCGGGCGCCGTCCCCACCACCCCGGTCCCGGCAGCCAACGTACCGGTCGACCCCGACGCGCTCACGCCGCCCAAGCTGCTGGCCTACGTCGAGGCGGGCTATCCCGATCAGGCTCGCGAACAAAAGTCCGATGCCGCGGTCTTGCTGAAGATCACCATCGGCGAAGACGGCTTCGTCGAAGACGTGGCGCTCGCAGGCGCGCCCGTCGGCTCCGGGTTCGACGAGCTGGCCCTCGCCGCGGCGCGTCGTTTTGTGTTCGAGCCGGCTGCCAAGGGCGGCGTCCCGATGCGCGCGCGTGTGCAGTACCTGTACGAGTTCAAGTACCAGGAGCCCGCTGCCGCCAAGGGCAGCGACGTGCACGAGGCGGCCAGCGCTGCGCCCGAGCAAGAGGCGCGGCTCACTCTCACGCTGCGCAACGCCGACGACGACAAGCCGCTGGCCGGCGTCGAGATCATGCTCACGTCGCCCACCGACACGGCCTTCGCCAAGCGCTTGGTCAGCGACAAAGCCGGCTTGGCGCGCGCCGAGGGTCTGCCGCCCGGCAGCTACGACCTCGCGCTCGAGCTCGACGGCTTCAACGAAGAGACGCACCACGAAGAGCTACCCGTCGGCGAGACCACCGACCTGCTCTATCGTCTCCACGCGAGCACCAACTACGAAGAGTACGGCGCCGTCGCCACCATCAAGGCGCCTGCACGCGAGGTCACGCGGCGCACCATCGAGCGCGAGGTGCTCACCCGTGTCGCGGGTACGCGCGGCGACGCGCTGCGCGCCATCGAGCTGCTGCCCGGCGTCGCGCGCCCGCCGTTTACCGCTGGCGTGGTGCTCATTCGTGGTGGCGGCCCCAACGACAGTCAGGTCTTTCTCGACGGCGTGCCTGTGCCGCTGCTCTACCACTTCGGCGGCCTCACCAGCTTCATCAACTCGCGCGCGCTCGACCGCATCGACTTCTATCCGGGCAACTTCTCGGCGCGCTACGGGCGCGTGACGGCGGGCATCATCGACGTCTCCGTGCGCGACCCCCAGGCCGACGGGTACCACGGCGTCATCGACCTCAACGTTCCGCTCGACAGCTCGCTCCTGCTCGAGGGGCCGCTCACCGACAAAGCATCCTTCATGGTGGCCGGCCGGCGCAGCTACTTCGGAGAGATCATCAAGGGCGTGATCCCGGCCGACTCGGTTGGCGCGTTCGCCGCGCCGGTCTACTACGACTACCAGGGCTTCATCACCTATCGGCCCACCGACCGCGACCGCTTGCGCATCGGCACCTACGGCTCGAGCGACAGGCTCGACATCCTGTTTGCCAAGAACGACGACGACCCGTCCATCAAGGCTGCCGAGGTGAAGACCCAGTTTCACCGCGGACAAGTGGGCTGGAAACACCAGTACGCAGCCCACACCGAGCACGACATCCAGTTCAGCGTCGGGCGTGAGCGCACCGTCGTCAAGTTCCCCCCGGCCTTCGACCTCAACCTCGAGTTCACGCGTTTTTATCTGCGCGGCGAGCTACGTCATCGCATCTCGAATGCGGTGCAGATGATCGCCGGCACCGACAACGACCTCAGCCTCGCCAACGCTTTCTACTACGGGCCCACCCCGCCGGACGACGCCAACAGCGGCAACGGTGGCAACGACTTCGCGGCGCTGCCCAACCAGCTCTACGACAAGAGAGCGAACAGCGCGGCACTCAGCGGCTACCTGGAGATGGCACTCACGCCCACGCGCAAGCTGCGCATCGTGCCCGGGCTGCGCCTCGACTACTTCAGCCTGCTCGCACGCTTCGGTTTCGATCCACGCATCTCGGCCAGCTACGCCTTCACCGACAACACCAAGGTGCGTGCCGGTCTTGGCGTGTTCTCTCAGCCGGCCCAGCCGCCATTGTCCCTGCCCGGCCTGGGCAGCGACAAGCTGTTGTTCACCAAGGCCATCCACTACGGTGTGGGCGTCGACCACAACTTCAGCAAAGAGTTCACGCTCAACGTCGACGGCTTCTACAAGAGCATCTACGACCGCGTCGTGAGCACCGACTACGAGGCGGCTGCCGCGCGCGGCCAGCTCAACCCGGCTCCCTTCGACAACGACGGCATCGGTCGTGTGTACGGTCTCGAGGTGGCAGCGCGCAAACTCGCCACGGGCCGTTGGTTCGGCTTTCTTTCGTACACGCTCATGCGCAGCCAGCTCAAAGATCACAAAGAGCCTTGGCGCGCTTCCAACTACGATCAGCGCCACATCCTCTCGCTCGCGGGCAACGTGCGGCTGCCGCGCAACTGGGAGATCGGTGGCGTGCTGCGCATCGTCGGTGGCAACCCCACGACACCCGTCGCTGGCGCATCGTTCAACCAGGATACGGGCTCGTACACGGCCGAGAATGGCCGCTTCAACTCGTCGCGACAGACCACCTTCAACCGGATCGATCTGCGCGCCGAGAAGAGCTACGTCTTCAAGTCCTGGCGCATGGCCGTGTACCTCGACATTCAGAATGCGTACAACCGGCGCAATCCCGAGACCGTCACGTACAACTTCAACTACAAGGAGAGCGCGGTCGTGCGCGGCTTGCCCATCATCCCCGTGCTCGGTGTGCGAGGTACCTTGTGAGGCGCGCGACACCCGCTCTGCTGTGGGTCTGCTTGGCCGCACTCGCCGGCGCATGTCCCGCAGACCTTAGCGAGCCGACCGAAGTAAAAGAGCCGCGCTTGATGGGCGCGCGCGTCGAAGTCGCGGCCGACGCCACGCGCACGCGTCCTCGTGCCGGCGAGGCCTTCCAGCTCAGGCAGTACCTCGCCCTGCCGGGGCCGCTCACGTCGCAGCTCGCCACGCGCTACTCCATGCAGCTCGCCCTGTGCCTCGGCGTCAAGACGCCGACCGGCTCCTTCGCGTGCGTGGGCGACCTGCGCACCACACCACTCATCACGCCGGTGAGCGAGCTCGAGCTCGTCGTCGACGGCCTCAGGTTCGACCCGAGTTCGCTGGCAAGCTCCTTGATGATGCAGCTGCCCAGTGGCACCGATCTCGGCCAGCTCATGGCATCGCTCGACCGCATCGCGCTGTACGGCACCCTTTGTGTCGATGGCCGCGCCGAGGCGGTACCG
>JBEGTL010000350.1:0-8407 GCA_041179425.1 Pseudomonadota bacterium
CAAGCTGCAGGGCTATCCCGCCGACTCGCGCGGTCAGATCCTCGGCACGCTGAGCGACCTTCGCATCGGTCCGACCGCGCTGCCTGCCACATCCACCGCCAGCGTGCGCATGGGCGTCAACCTCAACGCCAACTCCACCGTGCCGGCCAACGCGTTCGACCCGACCAACCCGGCGGCGACCAGCAACTTCCCGAGCTCGGTCACGGCGTACGACTCGCTCGGCAACGGCCACCAGATCACCACCTACTTCAACAAGACCGGTACCAACGCCTGGGAGTGGCACTCGGTCGTCGACGGCAAGGAGATCAACGGTGGCACGCCGGGAGTGCCTTTCGAGGGCGCCAACGGCACGCTCGTCTTCAGCACCGACGGTGCCCTGCAGACCGAGACCACCGCTGCGTCGACCTGGGACTTCACCGGTGCCACCGCCGGCCAACAGATCGCGTTCGATTTCGGCACGGCGATCGACGACGGCGGAACCGGGCTCGACGGCACGACCAACTTCGCGGCCCCGTCGACCACCAACGCCGCCACACAAGACGGCTACGCGGCAGGCTCCGTGACCGGCATCAACGTCGCGGCGACGGGCGTCATCACCGGCGTGTTCACGAACGGACAGCGCCGCGTGCTCGGCCAGGTAGCGGTGGCCTCCTTCAAGAGCGTCGATGGTTTGCAGCGTTCGGGGCAGGGCCTGTGGGTGCAGACCGAAGACTCGGGCGAGGCATTGCTCGGCGGCGCCAGCACGGGTGGTCGCGGTGCCATCGTGTCGGGCTCGCTCGAGCAGTCCAACGTCGACATCGGTCGCGAGTTCGTCGACCTGATCGGCTTTCAGCGCGGCTTCCAGGCCAACTCGAAGGTCATTCAGACGGCCGACGAGATGTACGGAGAGCTCGTCAACATGAAGCGCTGATCGCGCTCTCGCTCTCGCTCGCCGAAGAGGCACCCTTCCCGTTTGGGGAATGGGTGCCTCTTTCGTTTGGTGTCATTGCTCTCGTCCCTGTCTTCCATCGCGCAGCAATTGCTGGCACGCTCGAACCATGAACAAACGAATCATGATCGTCGACGACAGCAAGGCGATGAGAATGATCGTGCGCCGGACGTTGAAGCAAGCTGGCTTCGGTACCTACGACGTCGAAGAAGCAGTCAACGGCTCCGACGCGCTCGCGAAGATTCGAGTCGACGCGCCGCGCCTGGTCCTCTCCGACTGGAACATGCCCGATATGTCGGGCTACGAGCTGCTGACCAAGCTGCGCGAGGACAAGATCATGGTCCCCTTCGCGATGATCACTACCGAGGGCACACCCGAGATGCGCGCCAAGGCGGCGGCAGCGGGCGCTCTGTTCTTGATTCAGAAGCCGTTCACGCCAGAAGAGCTCGCACGCGCGGTCGGCACTGTTCTCAAGTAGGGGCGCGTTCCTCGGTCACTTGCCCAGGTAGAGGTTGATGCCGCCGGCGGGGTAGCCCTGCACGGCAACCTGCAGAAACAGCTTTGCGTTGGCGGTCTTCACCAGCTCTGCACAGGCTCCCTCGAGCACTGTCTTCGTCTGGTCTACCTCACGCAGGATGGTGCGTCGTCCGAGGGCCGCCGTCGTCAGCACCGTCAGGACGTTGACGACCTCGTGATAGTTGCCGAGCAGGTCCTCATCTAAGATCTGACCCTTGCGCACCAAGTCTTGCACCGCGCCGGCTGGGATCTTGGAGAGCGCACCACCCGTGCTGCCCGCTGCAGAGATGTCGGCGACAACGGCGCACACGAGGACGCCCGCCTCGTCGTGGACGCTGCCGAAGACCAGCGGCCCCTTCAACTCTTGGGAGGGCAGCTTCTTGACCGTGACGTTCGTCGCCAAGAGGGCGTGAACGTGCTTCGCGACAGCTTCGGGAGTGATCGGCCGTGGTGTGGACATGTCTGACGATCCTTACTGTTAGTTTTGCTGCACGTGTTGGGTTCCTGTAGACGCCGGAAAGCGAGCGAACTATCCGTGTACACGCGGGAGAGTCGGAGAGACTCTGATCCTGACGAAAACAATCATACGCTAGGCAACACCGGCGCAGAATCGTGGCTACAGAATCGTGGCTAGAGATCCAAGCCAGCTGACCGTTAGAAAGGTGGGGAGTCGACCGGGCACGCAGCGTGCCACGGAGCCCCTTGGAAATTACGAATGTCCATCTCCTATCCGCCTCCGCCTCCGTCCGGTTCCAAGTCGAAAAAGAACAGCCCGGTGGGCGCGCCGCGGGGCAAAGACGCCGCGCTCGAGGGGCTCGAGGGTGCAGCACCCGACAACGACCAAGACCTCGCCTCCGAGAACGCGGAGCTACGCGCCTCGCTGCGTGCGTTGATGCGCGGACAGTCGATGCTCGAGATCGGGCTCGACGGCTTCGTGCGCTTCGTCAGCGAACAGTTTTGCGTGCTCTCGGGCTTCGCGGACGGCGAGCTGCTCGGCAAACACTTTTCTACCTTGTTCGACCCCACCATCTTCGCGCGCAAAGAGTTTCGCGAGTTCTGGTCGGACCTGACCGTGGGTCGCGTGCGCAGCGACGTGTTTAGGCAGTTCGGCAAGTTTGGTCGTGAGTCCTGGGTACGCGTCACGTTTTGCCCGGTCCAAGACGCGAGCGATCGGGTCACCAAGATCTTGCTCAGCTTCATGGACGTGAGCGAGTCGACCGGGCGCGAGGCAGACTCCCGCGCGCAGCTCGACTCGTTGGCGCGCATGGGCACCATCGCCGAGTTTGGGATCGACGGCACGCTGCTCAACGCCAACAAGAGCTACCTCGACTTGCTCGGCTATCGGCTCGAAGAGGTGCAGGGCAAGCACCACGATGCGTTCGCGGGTGTCCCCTCGGACGCTCGTTTCTGGGACGACTTGGCTCTCGGCAAGCTGCACAGCGACCGTCGCAAGGTGCGCACGCGCGATGGCCGAGAGATCTGGTTCTTCGTCGCGTACTCGCCCGTCTTCGACAGTGCAGGCAAGGCCTACAAAGTCATGTGTATGGGGACGGACGTCACCGAGCAGATGAACAAGGAAGAGATCCACGCGCGCAACGCATCGCTCATCGACAACGCGCCCGACGCGGTACTGTTCGCGGACACCACGGGGACCATTCGTTACGTCAATACGGCCTGTCGGGGCCTGTTTCGTAGGCTCGAGCAGCACCTCATGGTGCGCAGCGACCAGCTCGTCGGCGCAAAGATCGACGGCTTTTACCGCAACGCCGAGCGCTGGCCGAGCGAGCCGCAAGGTCAGCGCAACGAGTTCACCGTCAAGATTGGCGAAGAGTCCCTCAACGTCGTGGCCTCGGCGAGCTACGACGAGAGTGGTCATCAGATTGGCACTATGGCCTCTTGGCAGCTGGTCACCGACCGTCTGCAGGTGGCAAGCACGGCCAGTCGCTACGCGCAGTCGCTTGCCGCCGCGTCCGAGGAGCTCTCGGCCGTCGCCAAGCAGATGACCTCAAACTCCGAGCAGACTACCATGCAGGCCAACCTGGTCGCGCAGGCGTCTGATCAGGTGACGAGTAACGTCACCTCAGTGGCAGCGAGCGCGGAAGAGATGAGCTCTACGGTGCGCGAGATCGCCAAGAACGCGCACGACGCTGCGCGTGTGGCGACGGCGGCCGTGCGCGCGGCGGACGAGACCAACCGCACCGTTGCACAGCTAGGCGACAGCTCGATGGAGATCGGGAAGGTGATCAAGGTCATCACCTCCATCGCGCAGCAGACCAACCTGCTGGCGCTCAATGCGACCATCGAGGCGGCGCGCGCCGGGGAGGCCGGCAAGGGCTTCGCGGTGGTGGCCAACGAGGTCAAAGAGCTCGCCAAGCAGACCGCCAAGGCCACCGAAGACATCAGTCAGAAGATCGAGACGATCCAGAACGACACCCGCGGTGCGGTCGAGGCAATCCAGCACATCGGTAAGATCATCGGCCAGATCAACGACTTTCAAAACACCATCGCCAGCGCGGTCGAAGAGCAGGCGGCGACCACCAACGAGATCGCTCGCAATGCATCGGAGGCGGCGCGCGGAAGTCTGCAGATCTCCGGCAACATCGGCTCAGTGTCGGTGGCGGCACGAAACACCAGCGAAGGCGCGGCCAACACGCTCGCCTCCGCCGAAGAGCTCTCGCGCGTAGCAGGTGAGCTGCGGACGCTGATCGACGGCATCAAGCTCTGAGCCACTTGTTGGATGCGTTGCGCGGTAGCTCGCCCACGCAGGAAAGACTCCGATGGTAGATGAGATCCTGCAAGAGTTCTTGATGGAGAGTCGGGAGAGCCTCGACCAACTCGACCGCGAGCTCGTCCTTCTCGAGGAAGACCCGCGCAACAAGGCGCGCCTGGCCAGCATCTTTCGCACCGTCCACACCATCAAGGGGACCGCGGGGTTTTTTCAGTTCGCCAAGCTCGAGTCGGTCGCGCACGTGGGCGAGAACCTGCTCAGTCGTTTGCGCGATGGCGTCATCGTGCTGGAGACGACGCGCACCACCGCGTTGCTCGCGATGGTGGACGCGATCCGTGTGCTGCTCGGGCAGATCGAGACGAGCGAGGCCGAGGGGGAGGGGGAGTACGGGCATCTGATCGAGGTCCTCTCGCTCACCTGCAACGACGAGACGTTGCCACAGGCCGGGAGCTTGCTCAGCGGAGAGGCGGCGCCGGTGCTCGAGGCTTTGCCGACCCCGCCCGCGTTGCCTCAACCTTTCGTCAAAGTGCCGTCGACGCCGCCAGCGGCAGCCGCTCCCCTCGTCGCGCCCACGCTGGTCTCTGTGCCGGTGGCTGCGCCGCAGGTGCTGACTTCCCTGCCCGTCGCTCCCTCGCCAGCGGTCGACAAGCGCGCGCCGGACGCTGGGCATGAGCACGAGGCGGCTGCGCCCGCGCCCGCCAACGTGGACCCGCGCATCCGTGTCGACGTAAAGCTTCTCGACCGGCTGATGAACTTGGTGGGCGAGCTGGTGCTCGCGCGCAATCAGCTGCTGCAGCACGCGAGCGGCAGCGACGACACGGGGCTGGTCAGCACCTGTCAGGGCCTCAACCTGATCACGACCGAGCTGCAGGAATGCGTCATGAAGACGCGCATGCAGCCGATCGAGAACGTGTGGAACCGCTTCCCGCGCGTGGTGCGCGACCTCGCGCAGCTGTGCGGCAAGCAGGTGCGCCTCGAGATGGAGGGGGCCACCACCGAGCTCGACAAGACGATCATCGAGGCGATCGGGGACCCGCTCACGCACTTGGTCCGCAACTCGGTCGATCACGGCATCGAGCTACCGCAAAAACGCGCGGCCGCCGGCAAGCCCACGCTCGGCACGCTACGTCTGCGCGCGTTCCACGAGGGGGGTCGCGTCAACATCGAGATCGCTGACGATGGCAACGGCATCGACGCCGAGCGCGTGAAGGCGCGCGCCCTCGAGCGTGGCTTGATTACGGCCGAGCGCGCGCGTGCGCTCACCGTCAGCGAGGTCAATGCGCTGCTGTTTTTGCCCGGGTTCTCGACCGCCGAGAAGGTCAGCAACATCTCGGGCCGCGGCGTTGGACTCGACGTGGTGAAGAGCAACATCGAGCGCCTCGGCGGGAGCGTCGACATCGACAGTCAGCTCGGTCGCGGCACCACCTTCCGTATTCGTATCCCGCTCACCTTGGCCATCATCCCGGCACTGGTGGTGGGCGCAGCGGGCGAACGGTTCGCCATTCCACAGGTCAACCTGGTGGAGCTGGTGCGCATCGACATCGAGCAGGCTCGCACGCTGATCGAACGCATCCACGGCGTCCCGGTCTACCGGCTGCGCGGCAACCTGCTCGCGCTGGTCGAGCTCGGCAACGTGCTGCAGCTGCGCGACAGCGACGAGCCGCGCGACCTGAACATGATCGTGCTGCAGGCAGACGATCGCCAGTTCGGTCTGTTGGTCGACGACATCTTCGACACCGAAGAGATCGTGGTCAAGCCGCTCGGTCGCGAGCTCAAGAGCCTGAACACGTTCGCCGGGGCGACCATCATGGGGGACGGGCGTGTCGCGCTGATCCTCGATGTGGCGGGACTCGCGGAGCGCGCAGGGGTGGGCAATACCGACCGTCGGCTCGCACAAGAGGCGGCGACGCAGCGCGACCGCGCTCCGGTTGCGCTCGAGCAGCTCTTGCTGTTTCGCTCGGGCCGCACCGTGCGGATGGCGATCCCGCTCTCGGCGGTGGCCCGGCTCGAGGAGTTTTCGCGCACGCGCGTCGAACGGGTGGGCGGCGAAGAGGTGGTGCAATATCGCGGCGAGATCTTGCCGCTGGTCCACCTCAGTGAGCTGTTTGGAGAGCCGCGGGTCGAGAACGACATGTTGCAGGTGCTGGTGCACGCCAGCGGCGACCGCAGCGTGGGGTTCGTCGTCGATGCGATCGAAGACGTGATCTCGCAGGAGATCGTCGCGAGTCGGCGAGGGGGTCGCCCCGGAACGCTCGGATCCGCCGTGATTCAGGGCAAAGTCACAGAGATTCTCGACGCGGTCGCGGTGCGCGGCCTGCTCGGAGGTTGACTATGGCCAGCGCTCAGCTGTGTACGTTCTCTGTCGACGACCTGCTGTTTGGGGTCGAGGTCACCCAAGTGCAGGAGGTGCTGCGTTTTCAGCCGATGACGCGCATTCCGCTCGCGCCCGAGCGCATCCGAGGTCTGATCAACCTACGCGGTCAGATCGTCACTGCGATCGATCTGCGCAGCTGCCTCGGGTTTGCCCCGCGTCCGCCGGGCGAGGACCCGATGAACGTGGTGATCCGAGGCGTGGAGAGCAGCATCAGTTTGCTCGTCGACTCGATAGGCGACGTGATCGAGCTGCCCGAGGAGGCGTTCGAGTCCGCTCCGTCGACCATGAAGCCGGCCCAGCGCAACTTGATCCACGGCGTCTACAAGCTGACGGGCCGGCTGTTGTTGGTGCTCGCGCCCGAGCGGGTGCTGAGCTTCACACAAACCCACGCGACCTCGCGTACCGGAGAGCTGGTGGCGTGATGGAGCGGCACGACAGCGCTCGTCCGAGCATCCCCGTCACAGGCGTGCGCCGAGCCATCGTGGTGGACGACTCGCGCGCCATGCGCATTTTACTGCGCTCGGCGCTCGAGGCGTGCGCGTTCACCGTCACCGAGGCGAGCGACGGACTGCAGGCCTTCGCACAGCTCGCAGCCTCCGAGCCGTACCAGCTCGCGCTCGTCGACTGGAACATGCCTGGCCTCGACGGCATCGGCCTGATCCGCTTCGTGCGTGCCAACCGCAGGTACGACCAGATGGTGATCGTGATGGTGACCAGCGAGACCGAGGCGTCTCAGATCGAGCGCGCGCTGGCTGCAGGTGCGAACGAATACATCATGAAGCCGCTCTCGGCTGAGATGCTGATCGAGAAGCTCTTGCTGCTCGAGGAAGACGAGGCGTACGGGTGACGAGAGCAATCCGCGTTCTGTTGGTCGACGACTCGTCGGTCGTGCGGCGGCTACTCACCTCTGCACTCTCGAACCACCTGGAGATCGACGTGGTGGGGACAGCTGCCAACGGCATCCTCGCGCTCAGCAAGGTCGAGCAGCTCGAGCCCGATGCGGTCATCCTCGACGTCGAGATGCCGGAGATGGACGGCATCACCACGTTGAAAAAACTCCGCGAGACGCGCCCGCGCTTGCCCGTGATCATGTTCAGCACGCTCACCGAGCGCGGCGCCAACGTGACCTTCGATGCGCTCGCTGCGGGAGCCAGCGACTACGTCCTCAAGCCCTCGACGAGTGGCGGCGAGACGCTCGACACGGTGGTCAACAACTACCTGGTCCCCAAGCTGATCGCGCTCACGCTCTCTCGCGCGACGGCCTTGGCAGGGGGGCTGCAGCGCTTCGTCGAAGCGCCCGCCGAACGGCCCGGCGATGAGCGTGCGCTCACGACCAAAGGTGCGTTCAGCAACCGTCCCACCGTGCCTGCCAACGCGTTCGCCGCCACGCCCATCACCGCGAGCTTCGGCGTGAAGGGGCTAGCCAAGCCCGCACTGACGCTGAACGCGTCGGCGCGGCCGCCCGCCTCTACCCCGCGCGACTCGGTGGCTGCTGCGCGCGCGGCCGGAATCGTCGGAGTAAACTCCACGGCACTGCAGCGTCTGCAGGCGAGCACGCAGGCACTGGGGCGCAAGCCGGTGCAGATCGTGGCCATCGCCGCCTCCACGGGCGGACCCAACGCGCTCGCCGACGTGCTGGCGCGCCTGCCCAAGGCGCTGCCCGTCCCGATCGTGATCGTGCAGCACATGCCGCCCATCTTTACGCGCTGCCTGGCGGACCGCCTGGAGCAACGCTGTGAGCTCTCGGTGGTGGAGAGCGCAGGCGGTGAGTATCTGCGAGCCGGCACGGTGTACATCGCGCCGGGCAACCGGCACCTCGAGCTGCAGCGGGACCTCGAAGGTGTGCGCACCGTGCTGACCG
>JBEGTL010000351.1:0-8401 GCA_041179425.1 Pseudomonadota bacterium
GTAGAGTCGACCTGAGCTACCGAGGCCGTACAGCTTCCCGTCCAGCGGACGTACGTCGATGCCCACCAACGTCTCATCCGTCTGCAGACCGCTCAGTGCCGCGTTGGTCAGACTCGTCTGTGGCGAGGCAGGCGCGAACGAGATCAGCTTGTTGTCGCTGGTCGCTACCCAAGCGGTAAGCGCCGGAGTTGCCGCGAAGGTCAAGCTGCGCACGCGCTCGCCGCCACCGATGGTGCCGGCCGCCACGCTGACGGTGGGGCCGCTGGGCTGGATCGTGTAGAGCGTCGAGCTGGCAGCATCGCCGACGGCCAGCGCCGCCAGAGCAGTCCCCGTGCTGGCCTCGATGTCGAAGCCGTTGACCGCCGCCACGTCGCCCGTGATGCCCAGCGGCTGCACCACCGTGCTCACGCCGCAGTTGGGGTTGGTCGCGTTCGGGCAAGCTGCTGCATCGGCGGGATTCGCACCCACCAGCACCAGCGAGTCGGAGGTGCTGTCGATCGCCCACAGCGTGGTCGACCGCGCGCCCGCGAAGCCATTGGTGTACGCGGCGGCCGTGATGCCGGGCGTGCCAGCTGTTTGTGAGATGGGGCTGTCGGTGGTGACAGCGCCATCGTCGACGTTGATGCGCAGGTTGACGCCGGTGTCCGAGATCACGCGCAGCCGATCAGGCACAGGATTGAAGCCCAGCGCAAACTCGGCCCCGCTGAGTGCGGTAGGCGGATTCAGCGTGGACTTGAGCGTTGCGGCGGCCGTAGCCGTTACCACCGTGTACAGCTTGCCGCTATTGGTCAGGGCGTAGAGATTGCCATCGGCTGGCCGCACGTCGGCGCCGACCACATTCTCTCCCGCGCCGAGTCCGGTGATGGGTGCGCTCGTGCAGAGCTTGCCTGGAGCACCACGGTTGAAGCTGATGAGCTTGTTGCTCGCGGTCGTCGCAAGCAGCTCGCCCGCAGCCTGCGCGGGCGCCGTGCTGGGCGGCGCGACGAACACGGAATCGAGCGTCTCGCCGATGTTCAGCGCGATCGTGTGCGGCGCAGTCAGTGCGCCGGTGCTGAGGTTCAGCTCGGCCACGCGCTCGCCGTCAGCGGCCGTTGCGGACACCAGCGCGACGCTGACGCCCGCGCTGGTGATGGCAATGTCGAAGCCGTGCACGGTACCAATCGTGGCGTCTCCCAAGCTGCCCACCTCGGTCAGCTTGCCGTCGTTGGGCGGGTTCTGCAGCAGCAGCTTTCGCGCCGCCGCATCGACCACGTACAGACTGGTGCGGCAGGCCGCGGCGAAGCTGTTGGTGTAAGCCGCGGCGACGATCCCTGGGTTGAGCGGGTTGAGTGCGAGGTCGGTCGTGACTGCACCCGTGTCCACGTTGATGCGCAGGTTCTGTCCCGTGTCGCTCACGATGCGCAGCCGGTCGGGGACGGGATTAAAGTCCACTCCGTACAGCGTTCCTGCGAGCGCCGTGAAGGCGTCACTGGTATCGGCGGGGTCTGCCGTCAGCGTCGACTTCAGCGTCGTCGCGCCCGTCTGCGGATTGATCGTGTAGAGCTTGCCCGCGCTGGTCACAGCCACGATGCTGCCGTCGGCGGGTCGCACGTCGACGCCCCAAACCGTCTCGTTCGCAGGCACGTCGACCGCCACTGCGCGTTCGAGCCTGCCGGTGGCGCGCTCGAACAGGACGAGGCGCTTGGTCGAGGTGAAGCCCCACGTGTCTCCCACGACAGGTACGGCTGCATCGGGATTGCTCGCGTCCGGCGCGCTACCGTCCGATCCGCCGCCATCGGCGATGCTACCGTCGCGATTGGGCGACGCCCCATCTACGGCACCATCACTGCCAGGCGAGCTCGCGTCATTCGCGCCGCCATCGGACACCGTCTTGCCCGAGTCGTCGTCGCTGCAGCCGACCGCATGCAGCGCCGGAGCGATCAGCAGTGCACAAGTAAGTAGGTTCGTTTGGATCCGTTTGGTCATCGTTCCCCCATCGAAAGACGCGGTGCGTGAGCGCGGCACAAGGTGCTGACTCCGTACGCACTGGCGCGACGCAGGGATTCCTGACGGAAGCAAAATATGTTCGCAACACGCTCAAGACACGCGCGCCGGAGCAGCTTGGTCGCCGCGCTGGCTGCATGCGGATTGTATTGCGCGACGTACACGGACCTATCGACCGCGAGGAGCGAACGCACGGTCCGCACTGCGGGCTTGATGCTTCAACGACGGTTGCCTGCGCGGTTCATCTACCGACGAGCGTGGCCGCCGGGGGGGCTCAGCGCACCGAGCTCAACCCCATGCCGGCGTTGGTGATGCCCGGCTGCACGGCGCTGGCGCCGAGCTTAAACATGTCTCCGCCGAGCTGGAACGTGACGAGCGGGGTCTGATGAAGTCGGTGTGCCGACCCACGAATGCGGACGCACGGCGTATCGCTGAAAATACGAAGGATCACTTGATGCGTTGGCCTGCTATACCGCACTGCGGTATGCTGGGGCATGAGCACATCGACCTTCAAGACCAGCATCAACCTGGACGAGCATTCCCAGCAGATCCTCCGCAAGAAGCTGGCCGCGGGCCGCTATCAGACCACGAGCGAGGTCGTGCGCGAGGCGTTGCAGCGCATGGACCAAGAAGACATCCGGCAAGAGGCCGAGCTGAAGATGCTCGACGAAGCCGAGGCTACCGGCATCGACCCGCGCTCGCATGAAGACATATGGGCTGACCTTGAAACGAAGCACAGCCTTTGAAGGCGATTCACTACACGCTGCGCGCGAGCCAGAAGCTCAAGGCGCTGCGTGACCACAGCGCCAAGGAGTTCGATCCCGACACCGCGGTTGCGTACATCGCGGGCATTCGTGGGGCCATCGAGCTACTCGCGAAGATACAACTCGGTGACCACGTGCGCGATCGGCCCAACGTGCGTCGATGGCGGCACGCTTCGCACTGGATCTACTATCGCTGCAGCGAGGAGACTGACGAGCTCGTGGTCATGGATGTCGTCGGCACCGTGCAGCATCAGCCGTAATAGCCGTAGCCCGACCTCATGTGTCTCCCGGCAAGCTTGAGACTACGGGAAGGTCGACGCAGCTCGGCGGTTGTTTCGGGTCTCTTGCGTACCAAGTCGCCGTCACGCCGACGCGTTGGATCGGGGGTCGTGGAGGATGTCGAAGGTGGGGCGTGAGTGAGCCGACCGCGATGCGTGGGTCGCTCGTCGCCTGTGTAGCGGGCGGAGACGATCTCCACCGCATCGCTTCTCGCTCGCTGCCCAGATCGCGGCCCGTTCCACGGACCTCCCTCAGCGGGCCGTCCAACCCCGTCCAGACACGTTTAAAGCGTTGATTTCGAGTGCCCCGGGAGCACGGGTGTGACGGCAGGGCAACGGCGGACCAAAGGCGCGCCACGCAGCGCGCTGCCCGGGGTGGCGCAGGTCACCAGTTTGCGAAGCCGCCCGTGGCACTTCCCGTCGTTATGCCTAAACTTGGTCGCCAAGAGCGCCGTCCATGGGCGCCCCGAGCGAGAGCGCGCTCTCTACGAAGGCAGGGTTTTAATGAAGTTGACCATGGTGGGAACTGGGTACGTCGGCCTCGTCAGCGGTGCCTGCTTCGCGGAGACGGGTACTGACGTGACCTGCCTCGACATCGACGCGACCAAAGTCGAGCGTTTGAACGGAGGGGAAATCCCGATCTTCGAGCCCGGCCTCGAAGACCTCGTCGTCCGCAACAGGGCAGCAGGTCGCCTGCGTTTCACCAACGACGTGCAGGCCGCCATCAAGGACGCCGACGTCGTCTTCATCGCCGTGGGGACACCCTCTCGCCCCGACGGTGGTGCCGATCTTTCTCAGGTCGACGCCGTGGCAAATGCGGTCCGCCAGTACGCCGAGAAGGAGCTGGTGCTCGTCAACAAGAGCACGGTTCCGGTCGGAACCAACGCCCGTGTTCGGCGCCTCGTAGAGGGCGCCCAGGTGCCCATCCACGTCGTCTCCAACCCTGAGTTTCTCAAGGAGGGCGACGCCGTCCCTGACTTCATGAAGCCCGACCGCGTGGTCGTGGGCTGCGACGCCGACGACACGTTCGCCCGCGAGACCATGACGCGGCTCTATCACCCGGTCACGCTGATCGGCGATCGCATCGTGTGGATGGATCCCGTCAGCGCCGAGATGACCAAGTACGTAGCCAACACCATGCTCGCGATGCGCATCTCGTTCATGAACGAGATCGCCGCGCTGTGTGAGGCGGTCGGCGGAGACATCCACAGCGTCCGTAAGGGCGTCGGTGGCGACGCACGCATCGGGCAAAAGTTCCTCTACGCCGGGCCCGGCTACGGCGGCTCTTGTTTCCCCAAAGACGTCAAGGCGCTCGTCCACACGGCGCGTGAGCACGGGCTCGAGCTCGAGCTGTCGGCCGCGACGGACCGCGTGAATCAGCGACAGAAGAGCGTCTTGGTTCGCAAGGTTCGGCACGCCCTGGGCGGCGACCCTCGTGGCAAGCGCGTCGCTGTGTGGGGCCTGTCGTTCAAGCCGCGCACGGACGACGTTCGAGAGTCGAGCGCGCTGTTCTTGATCGACGCGCTGCTGGCTGATGGCGCGACCATCGCCGCGCACGATCCGGAGGCCATGGAGGTCGTTCGCGGCATGTACGGCAACAAGATCGAGCTCGTCGACAACGCCTACAAGGCCTGCGAGGGGGCCGACGCGCTCGTCCTCGTGACCGAGTGGAGCGAGTATCAGAACCCCGACTTCCATCGCGTTCACAAGCTGCTGCGGTCTCATCACATTGTCGACGGACGAAACGTCTGGACGCGCTACGGCCTCCCCAAGCAGGGTTTCGAATACCAGGGTATCGGAGTAAAAGTTCCATGACACGAGCGTTGGTTACGGGCGGTGCTGGCTTCTTGGGATCACACCTCTGCGACCGCCTCCTCAAGGAGGGAGTCGAAGTCGTGGCCATGGACGACCTGTCCACGGGGTCAAGAGACAACATCCAACACTTGTTCGGTCGCAAGGACTTCCGCTTCGTGTTGCACGACGTGAGCACGCCGTACGAGGTCCAGGCCGACTGGATCTTCAACCTCGCCTGCCCCGCCAGTCCCATCCACTACCAACGCAACCCCATTAAGACGGTCGTCACCAACGTCGTTGGAACGCTGAACGGGCTCGGCCTCGCGGCGCGCAGCGGCGCTCGCTTCTTTCAAGCCTCCACCAGCGAAGTCTACGGCGATCCCGACGTCCATCCCCAGCTCGAGGAGTACCAAGGCAACGTAAGCTGCACCGGACCGCGAGCTTGCTACGACGAGGGCAAGCGCTGCGCCGAGACCCTCGCCTTCGATCATCATCGCGAGGCAGGAGTCGACATCCGCGTCGTCCGCATCTTCAACACGTACGGACCGCGCATGGCGGTCAACGACGGCCGCGTCGTGAGCAACTTCATCGTGCAAGCCCTCCGCGGCGAAGACATCACGATCTACGGCGAGGGACGTCAGACCCGAAGCTTCTGCTACGTCGACGACCTCATCGACGGTTTTGTCCTGCTCGTGCGCAGCCCCGAGGTCGGCCCGATCAACATCGGCAACCCGGGAGAGTTCACGATCCGAGAGCTCGCCGAACAGGTCATTCGGCAGACTGGCTCCAAGAGTAAGCTCGTGAATCGACCGCTGCCCAAGGACGATCCACGGCAGCGCTGCCCCGACATCACCAAGGCAAAGGAGAGGCTTGGGTTCTCGCCCAAGATCTCGCTTGAGCAGGGCTTGGCGCCAACGATCGAGTACTTTCGCGCGATCCTGAACCGCGCGTGACAACTTCTTGCACGGCCACTTGCTCGGCCGATGGTGGGGTGAATACTCGTGCTGGGCTCTGCTTCGATTCGACTCCCAACTGCGCACTCATCGTGCGTTCCGGGGCGGTACCGACCACGACTGGCAGCTGCGGCGCCCGATCTCGATGTCCACTTGGGTCCCGGCGGGCGTCAGCGTGCGTAGCCGCCCCTGCAACGCTAGGCGCTTTGACCTCGGCGCTGCCCGGACTGCCGCCAGCCTACATGGCGTTGTTCGCCCTAAGCGAAGCACTCCGAGCCGTGAGAGCCCCCGCTGGGGCGATTCCACAAGTTAGCCGCGGTGCGCGGAACGAAAGCTTGCCAGGTGGCGAGGTAACGTTGACGCCTCCCGACGTACGCGACTAGAACTGCGCATGCCGCTCGGCGGCACTCCACACCCGCATAGGGAGCAGCATGGATCTCGCAGGGAAGCGCATCGTAGTCACCGGAGGCGCAGGTTTTTTAGGCAGCCACTTGGTCGAGCACCTGGCTCGTCTTCTGCCCGCTGAGATCTTCTCCCCGCGCTCCTCCGAGTATGACCTGGTGCAGGGCGGCGCCGTCGCCCAGCTCTACGCGGACACGCGCCCCGATCTCGTGTTCCACCTGGCAGCACGTGTGGGCGGCATCGGCGCCAACCAGAAGAACCCCGGCAAATATTTCCACGACAACCTCGCCATGGGTCTGCACGTCCTGGAGCAGGGCCGCGTGTTCAACATCAGCAAGCTCGTGCTGGCCGGCACCATCTGTGCCTACCCCAAGTTCACCCCGGTCCCCTTCCGCGAAGACAGCCTCTGGGATGGCTACCCGGAGGAGACCAACGCTCCCTACGGCGTCGCCAAGAAGGCTCTGATCGTCATGTCCGAGGCCTACCGCGCCCAGTACGGTCAGAACTCGGTCGTCGCCCTGCCTGTCAACCTCTACGGGCCGCGCGACAACTTCGACCTTGAGACCAGCCACGTCATCCCTGCCATGATCCGCAAGTTCCTCGTGGCGGTCGAGAGTCGCCACACGGAGGTTCGGCTCTGGGGCGACGGCTCCCCCACGCGCGAGTTTTTGTACGTGGACGACTGCGCAGAGGGGCTCATCCGCATGGCCGAGCGCTACGACAGCTCCGACCCTATCAACATCGGCTCCGGGCGAGAGGTCAGCATACGCAACCTCGCTGAGCTCGTAGGTGGACTGTGTGGCTTCCAGGGAGCCTTGGTCTGGGAGACCGACCGTCCCAACGGACAGCCTCGTCGCGCCCTTGATGTGACGCGCGCGCGCGAACGACTGGGCTTCGCGTCGACAACAACTTTGGAACAGGGACTCAAGGCGACCATCGACTGGTACCGCCAGCATCGGGAGAAGTCAGAATGACGCACGCAGAGCCAAAACGAGCGCTCATCACAGGCGTCACCGGGCAAGACGGCAGCTACCTTGCCGAGCTTTTGCTCGCCAAGGGATATGAAGTGCACGGGACCGTGCGCCGCTCGTCCAGCATCAACACCGGCCGCATCGACCACCTGTACGTCGACCCGCATGAGAAGAAGACCAACTTCTTTCTCCACTACGCCGATCTCGCAGATGGCAGCGCGCTCAGCTCGCTGGTCGCGCGCCTCAAGCCGCACGAGGTCTACAACCTTGCGGCGCAAAGCCACGTACGCGTCAGCTTCGATATCCCCGAGTACACCGGCGACATCACCGGACTCGGCACGGTGCGCCTGCTCGAAGCCATCCGCGACGCCGGGATTGCGCCCAAGTACTATCAAGCGTCCTCGTCGGAGCTCTACGGCAAGGTCGTGGAGACGCCGCAAAAAGAGACCACCCCGTTCTATCCGCGGAGTCCGTACGCCGCAGCGAAGGCGTACTCATTCTACATCACGCAGAACTACCGCGAGTCGTACGGCATGTTTGCGGTGAACGGTATCTTGTTCAACCACGAGAGTCCGCGCCGCGGCGAGACCTTTGTGACGCGCAAGATCACTCGCGCTATCGCGCGCATGAAACTCGGCCTCCAAGACAAGCTGTACCTCGGCAATCTCGACGCCAAGCGCGACTGGGGATTTGCCGGCGACTACGTCGAAGCGATGTGGCTCATGCTCCAGGCCGACCAGCCCGACGACTTCGTGGTCGCCACCGGAGAGACGCACAGCGTCCGGGAGTTCATCGAACTCGCGTCCGAATTTGCAGACTTCTCGGTGAAGGACCGCGTCCTGGTCGACCCTCGCTACTTCCGACCGGCAGAGGTCGACTTGCTGCTCGGCGATGCCACCAAGGCGCAACAGGTTCTTGGGTGGAAACCTAAGACCTCATTCTCAGAGCTCGTCAAGATGATGGTCGAGGCAGACATCGAGCTCGCACGACGGGAGCTGCGCGCAGACGCACGCTGACCCGTCCGACGGCGGGTCTCCGAGGTCACGGGACACCTCTCAGGCCGGTGCGACGCCGCGATGCAGGCGTGTCCGCTCCGCGAGCACGACCCCCGCGTCGCTCGCCGCTTTCCCGTGTCGCTAGCCGCGGTGGTCAGGTCGAGCAGAGTGTGTCCTTGCGGCAAGCGTGCGTGAGTCTGTGCCTGCGCGGTCGTAGCCTCGACAGGCGAGGTGCAGATGAGCGGGCACAGACTCACGCAC
>JBEGTL010000352.1:0-8379 GCA_041179425.1 Pseudomonadota bacterium
ACTGCCTGATCTCGGCTGGCGGCGCACCCATCGAGATTCTTCGCCAGTACGTCGAGAACCAGAAGAGGCCCGACTAGTCCCTCTCGCGCTTCACCGTGGTGGACCCCCGCCTGCAAAGCCGAGCAAAGCCGAGGCGGGGGCTTGCTGGTCTTCGGTCATCCTCGGCGACGGCTACACCCAAGACCAGCTCGACACGCTGTTCGTGCAGCACATCAAAAAAGCGATGACCAAACGTTTCTCGCCCATCGGCGAGCCGTACGGCCGCTACCGCAAGTTCGTGAACATCTGTGCCATCAAGGTCGCGAGTCAGACCAGTCCCATCGGCAAGGGCGCAACCGCGTTCAAGTGCACGGGCGACGACCAGAGCCGGCTCGCGACGTGTGACGAGCGCGCGGCCGACATGGCGATCGCCAGCAACGTCCCTCTTGGGTTCGAAGTGGACTGTGGCAGAAGGCTACGAACGCGTAGCAGACTGCATCGACGCAGACGGCCGCGCCGACGATCTGACGGTCGACAGCACACGGGCCAACGCGCAGCGCTACTACGACGAGGCGCGCGCCTCGAGCGTACGCCGCTACGTGCGCAGGTTCTGCCTAGAGTCGGCCCGGCGCTAGCTACGCCGTGTGCTGCAGACGCACCAGCGAGGTCTCGAAGGCCTCGCGCAGCGTCACGACGAGCGCGTCTGCCTCGGCGTTTAGGTCGGACTCGCGTGTGGTCGCGAGCTCGCCGCGACCTTCGGTCAGCTGAATCTCGAGACTGACGCGGTAGAGCCGACCCGCGTCGTGATGCAAGTGCCAGTTGCCCACGTGGAGCTCGACGCTGTCGATGACCTTGGCGTAGGCACTCAACCTGGCCGACTCTTGTTCGACCAAGCCGCGCAACATGGGAGAGGGCCGAAGCCCGAGGTAGTGCACTCGAACCGGGACCGATGACGTGGTCAGCTCACTCGTCACAGAAAACCTCCGCGGGCTGTCTCGCTTCTGCTGAACCTAGCAGGCGAGCGCGGCCGAAGCGCGCGCTTCTGTGGGCAGGCTGCAGATCAGGCCCTGCGCGCTACTCGCCCGCCTCGGAGAGGGGCTCTTGTTCCGCACGCTCGTTGCGATGCACCTCGATCAGACGGCCGACGCTGTCGAGCACCTGGTCGACGATCACGTACGGCTCGCCATTGAGCGCCCCCATCACCACCGCGTGGCCGCACACCGAGCGCGCTGCATCGGTAAACACGAACGGTCGCTCGACGTCACCCGTGCGAATCAGGTCGCCGCCGCCAAAGTGAATGCCCCAGCGCCGGTAGAGCGGACCCAACGTCGACAAAAACGAGAGCTCGGCGGCCGACAACGAGGTCGGGTACGAGACTCCGCTGTCTGCACTCATGCTCTCCTCGGTGGGAACGCTGCGCGCGACCAGGTACGGAAAGCCTGCCTCGTCGCGCGGCACCTGACCGTCGATCAGGAGAAAGCGGACCTCCCCAAAGTCTCTGCGCTGGTGCGGAACGCGGGAGAGCGAAAAACCAGGCTCGTGGTCGGGCGCTCTCACCGAGGGCACGTACTCTTGCACCACCAGGTCGCCGCAGCGCTGGATCAACGCGGTCCACGCGCTCAGGTCGTCGATCTTGCACTCACGCCGCCGCGTGATGGGGTTGTACCCAAACACGTGCACGTCGTCGTCTTCGTCGCCGGCGACGGTCTTCGCGATCACGGTCGACGAGTCCTGCAGACTCTCGTGCAAGAACTGAACGGTGGCCACCGCACGCTCACGCGCGGTCGCCTCGGCAGGACACCAGCTGGTGCAAAACGAGCGCGGCCTGAAGCGGCGCTCGACCCCGTCCGGAATGACCTTGGAGGCAAAGCGCGGGTCGAGAGCGAGCCGCGGTGCCAGGTAGATCAAGGTGTCGGACTCGACGGCACGCAGCGCGCGCAGCTGGGCGCCTCGCTGCGCCGGTTCACCTCGTTCTTGCCGCCAGATCACGGCGTCGAGGTCGTTGAGCACGAGCGAAGTCGCCGGCGCCTCTTCGTGGCAGCGCCCTACGTCGACCGGCACGCCCGCGCTCTGCGCTGCACGATAGCCGCGGTAGTGTGCATAGGGAGGGTCGGCGAACGACGACACACGGTGCGCGTCGACGCGTACGAGCGGTGTGCGAGACCCGCGCAACGTGACGACCGGCACGGCGTCTGGATACGCAACGTAGACCTCACCACCGGTCGCCTCGGCGCGCACAAATGCGCGGTAGACCATCGCGTAGCCCGTCTCGGTCGCGGGATAGCTGGACCCCTCCACGGGATCGATGAAGAACAGCAAACGCTGCGCGGCGTGGCCCATGGTCCCTCTTCGCTCGCCCCATACTGTTCTCGAGCGATCTTGGACTTCGCCGCCCGGCAAGGCCGCAACACCTACCTGTAGCCAGGTCTAGTGAAGCGTCGCTCGCGCAGCAAGTGCTTTCGTGTTGCAGGACACGTTTTGGTCCTCAGCGGGGCAACATGCGCGTAAACCCTGGCGACGGCGCGTCCACGGCGCCGGCAAAGCCGACAGCGAGCACGCCAAACGCAATGCCGAGGCCCGACTCGTGGCGCAGCGGGACGGCAAGGTAGTGGCGGCCGTCGAGCGTGAAGCGCAGCGGGTCCCCGTCTGGACCGTCTTCTTCCGCGAGCTCTGTCACTTCGTCTTCGTTGGCGAACGACAACGCACGACGCGCCCACGCGCGGACCGGGGCGGTCGGTGGCTCCACGCCGGGCATCGTGAAGGTCTGGCTCGTGGCTTGCCCGCCGGGCGCCAGCAGCAGCAGGAACGCGTCGGCGGCTCCTACCTGCTCACACGCCAGCTCGAGCGCAAGGTGGGCGAGCGGCACGAAGCCTTGTGCCGCGCGCTCGACGAGCCGTGCCCCGAGCTGTGTCATGCGCTGCGCGTCGCGCAGATTCTCACGAAGCAAGTCGCCCGTCTTGGGCTGACTCGGTGCCTCGGCCTCGTGTAGCGCTCGCTGCAGCTCTGCCACGCGCGAAAGTAAGGTGGCGACCTCGGTAGGCCGATACCAGCCCTCCATCAGCGAGAGCTGCGCGCGGCACACGTCGAGCCTGCCCTGGCGCAACGCGACCCAGCCCCGCGCCTCGTGCAGTGCGCCCATGGTCATCGCGCCCCCGGCCGGTCGGTGCCGCTCGATCAGCCGATCGAGCTGCGCAGCTGCCAGCTCACGGTTGCCCAGGCCCGACTCCGCGTACGCGAGCTCGATCTGAAGGCTCAGGCCCATCAATGGGTAGTCGAAGTCCTGACTGTCGCGCAACGCGATCGCACTCTCGCACACCTCCTTGGCGAGACGATGTCGACCGAGGCCGTTGTAGGCCCGCGCAAGCGCCCCTCGCGTAAACGTCCAGCCGATGATCGAGAGTGGCTCCTCGTCGGTGTCGAGCAGCGGGACTGCCCTCTCGTACTGTCTCGACAACACGAAGTACATCCCGCGGGCGCGCCGCTCCTCCGCCGCGATCGAAGGCAGCTCGGCGCCAAGCCGACTCAGGTCTTGAAAGACCCGGCGAATCAGCAACGGGTCGTCGACACGCATCGCGATCTTGGCCGCATCGACCGGTGCCCACAGCTCGACCTGCCAGGTGATGCCCAGCTGCACGGCGTGGACCTCGATGCGCTGACGGTAGTGCTCCGCGCGCGCAAAGGCCCCGAGGTTGGCGTAGTAAGAGGCTCGAAAGTGGTCTGCACTCAGTGCGTGCAGCGGGCTAAAGGTCTCGATCTTGTCGGCGATCTGCAAGACCTCCGTGCCGTCCTTCCACGAGGCCTGCACGCCGAGCGCCAAGTACAGTCCGGCGATGCAGTCCTTGCGGCGGCCGGCGGGCATGTCTTGCAGCACCTCGCCCCGCTCGATGCGGCCCAACATCGCGCGCAGGCCGATGGCCGTCTCGGTAACCCGGTCTTCGACGAGCTTCGCAAACAAGATGGCAATGTCGTGCACCACGTTGAGTGTGTGTCCCGGACCGAGCGGCGCGAACGGCAAGAGCGCGTCGGCGTAGCGCCGCGCCAGCTTGGGGGCCACGCACGAAGTGGCAGCTCCCGCGAGACAGCTCGCGGCCGTGGCAAAGTCGCTGATGGTCTGCTTCAGCGAGGCGGCGTGCGGTTGCCTGCGGATCGCCAGGTGCGCGACAAAAAACGCGAGCAAGAGGCCCAGCTTTTTGCCCACCAAAAAACGCGAGAGACGTCGTGCGAGCGACAGCTTGAGCAGCCGCTCGTAGCAGGCGATGGAGAGCGCCCTGAAGCGAGCTTCGTAGCCGCGGTCGACGTAGCAGGCGCTGAGCGCGAGGATACCCAGCACGGGGGCCCGCTGGTGATCGCCCACACCGCGCAGGTCGAGCTGCACGTACGCTGCTTCGAACAAGGGTGCCGCTCGCGACAATGAAGCCAGCGCGGCCGGCTCGCGTGTGCGGTAAAAGCTGGCGGCCCGCGCGATCGCGGCGACTGCCTGCTCGAGGTCACCTCCGCGCAGCAAGTGGACCCCGGCGCGCAAGGCAACCAGACCGTCGTCGCCTGCCTCTGCGAAGAGAGCGCGACCAAGCTCCATGTGCGCCCGTGCGCGAAGCTCGGGCGTCAGCTCCTCGTACAGCGTTCGCTGCAGCGCGGCGTGGACGAAGGCGTAGCCGGCGTTGCTGTGCACGAGCACGCCCTCGCGTACCAGCTCGCCCAGCGCCGCGTGCGTGCGCTCGGGCTCGAGTGTGGAGACAGAAGCACAGGTGCTCGGCGAGAACGGCTCGTCGTGCGGTGGACTCAGCCCTGCGGCGAGTGCGCGCGATGCGGGCGACAGCCGACCGAGACGAGCCTGCTGCACCCCTTCTCTCGTGGCCGGCAGCTGCACCGCGGACAGCTCCGAGGGCAACAGCCATGTGCCCTCCACGTAACGCGCGAGCTTGGCCTCTACCAGCTGCTGCGCGAGCTCGACGAAGTGCCCCGGATTGCCGGCCGAAGCGCGCCCGAGGCGCTCTGCGCAGCGCTCTAGGTAGGCCACGCTGCCGAACATGGAGTGCAGAATCTGCAGCAAGTCGGCGCTCGCGAGCGGCGCCGGCGTCAGTGTCTTGGACAGACTGCGATAACCAATCAGCCCCGGCGAGCTGCGCACAGACGTGGAGGCAGTCGCGACGACCAGCAGCCGCGCACCGGAGATTCCGTCTGCGAGCGTGACCAACATGCTCCGCGTCTCTTCGTCCAACAGGTGCAAGTCATCCACGAGCAGCGCGATGCTGCGGGTGGTGCTGACCGCGCAGAGCCAGTCGCGCATCGCCACCTGGGCCTTGACGCGCGCCTCGCCAGCCACGTGAGCGCGCAGCAGGGTCTCGTCGACGCCGAGGCGCGAGCGCACGTGCTCGCCCAAGTACGAGAGCTGCGACGCCATGGGCGCAGCCGCAGCACGCGCCTCGAGAGGAAGCGCGTCGAGCAGACCGAGTGCCAGCTCGGCGCCCCCCGCAAAGGCACGCTGTCCTTGCCGCGCATCGATACTCAGCGTGAGGGCGCCACGAAGCCGCGCCTGCACGCCAAGCTGGCGCAACAGGCGTGTGCGACCGAGGCCGGGCGCACACTCGATCAACACGCACTGGCCCTGCCCTGCCTGCGCGCGCTCGAGCAGACCCAGTACCTCGCCGACTTCGCGATCGCGACCGACGAACACGTTGCTCTCCATGTAGCTACGGACCGAGTGCGCGTTGGTCTCCGAGGAGAGGTCGGCCATCGTGTTGAGCCGATCGATCACGGCTGCAGCGCTGGCTGGCCGCTCACGTGGCTCGATCGACAACAGCTCGGTCAGCAGAGCGTCGAGCTCTGCGGGGAACGTCTGACCGAGTCGACCGGGCATGGGTGCGACGAGCGTCGACGCGAGCGGCGGGCGCACCGCGTGTTGCGCCGGGAGTTGTGCGAGCGAGCGCGCCGGGAACGCGTGCGCGCCCGTGACCAACCAGTACGCCAGGGCGCCCAGCGCGAACAGATCTGCGCGCTGATCGAGCGCGCCCCCGGCCAGCGCCTCGGGCGGCACGAGAGGAGGTGTGCCAACCAGCGGCAATGCCGCACCAAAACCCGAGAGCGCGCCGAAGTCGACTAACTTCAGGCGCCCGCTCGGCGTGCGGAGCAAGTTGCGTGGACTCAGATCGCGATGGAGCAGACGACGGGCGTGGAGGAAGCTGAGGATGGCCGCCACGTCACGCAAACACAGACACGCCTCCGGCCACGACATCGGTGCCTCGAACCGCAGCTCGCGGCCCTCCACGAGTTCCATCGTGTAGAAGGGCCCGGTGGCGTCCACTCCGTAGTCGTACACGCCAACGATGTTGGGATGGCGGAGCTCGGCAAGTGTCTGATACTCACGCTCGAAGAGCACACGCATCTGTGCCGTGCTGTCCAACGCGAGGCGCTTGAGCGCCAAAAGGCGACCCGACGAGAGGTCGACCACTGCGTGGACCGAACCCATGCCACCCGAGCCGAGCAAGCGCTCGACCTTGTAGCGAGCTGCGATGATCTGCGGCGCATGCCGATCGTGCGGACTCGCCCGCGGTGTCTGTCCCATCCTTCGAAATTTACCGGACCTTTGCCCTCTCGCGTCAACGCGTGCACGAGAGGGTAAGAAATACACCGGTCTTTCTTAGCGGCGCGCTCGCTCTGTAGTCGCCGACCTGACACGCCATGACAGAGTGGCGTCATGACCACCGGCCAGATCCCCGACGGCTTCGTTTCGCTGTTCCGCTCCAGTCCGTTTCTCGAGAGTGTCGGCAACTTCTACTTCGTCGGTCTGGGTGCCGACATGCGGATCGGAGTTTTCGTCGAACCGCGCGCGACCAACCTGCGCGGCCTGGCACACGGCGGCTTCTTGTCCGCGCTGTGCGACGTGGCGCTCGGCTACGCGTTGTCCACCTCGCAGACTCCCACCGCGCGCCTGGTCACGGCGAGCCTGACCGTGGAGTTTGCGGGTTCTGCCAAGGTTAGCGACTGGGTGGAGACCAGCGTCGACATCCAGCACCTCGGGCGAGCGATGGGCTTCGCAAGCGCGTACCCGCACGTGGGTCGTAAACGCATCGTGCACGCGAGCGGAGTGTTTGCGCGCTCGGCCGAGCGCGAGCCTTGAGCAGTCCGACGGTCCGCTAAGGAGGCGCTGGAGGGACCACGATGACGACTCCCGAGTTCCCTCCGGTGGGGTCGCGCACCTCGGGCTCACGCAGCGCAAGCACCAGGCCGGTGATCACCACGGCCGTGACCGCGCCGCCCACGCCCGTCCAGAACCACCATTTCTTGCGCAGCGGCTCGTCCGCGCGCAGGGGACCCGACCCGGTGTAGGCGGGCGCGCGGGGCAGCAGCTCCACCAAGATCTCCTGGTCGACCGCACCCTGAATCTCCAGCTCACGACGCCGCGTGTGATAGCCGTCGGCCGAGACCTCGACGAAGTGCAAACCCACCGGGAGCAGCACACCGACCCCCGTCGGTGCCATCGGCAGGCCGTCGATGGTGACGTGGCTGTGCGCCGGGACGGTGGTGATCTTGAAGTTGGCGACGTAGCCACGCGCACGCACCAACAGCTCCTCGGACTCGGCGCGCTGCACGTCGTCGAGCGGACGCTCGGTCGACGCAAGGGACTGCTCTAACAATCCCACTGCCACGGCGTAGTTGCGCAGCTCGTACTCGCAGTGTCCGAGCGCGCGCAGGGAGCGCGCCGTCGGCCAGATGCGGTGCGCGTCGGTGAAGTGACCGCGCGCCTCCATGTACCTGCCGACAGCGAACGCGCGCACGCCCTTGCTGGATGCCTCGTCGTAGCCCGGAGGCGCGACGACCGGCTTCTCGAGTCCGCCCGAGACACCGTGCGCGCGTGCGTCTGCGGTCACGCCTAGAGTCATGATCAGAAGCGTCAGACAAACGCAGAGCCGTCTCATACGCCTCCATCGGCGGACGAAGACACGGGGGGAACGGAGGTCCCGGCATCGACCGGTGCGGTTGGCGGGCGCGTGCAGATGCCTCTGACCAGGATGAACCCGACGTCGCACGCGCACTCGCCGTCCTCGCAGCTGGCGTTGGCGCCGCACGTAATGCCCGCACAGGGGTCTCGGGGCGGCGCGGTGCAGGCCGTCGGCGTGCCTGTGTTGGGAGGACTGCAGGCGCACGCGTTGTTCACACACGCCGCGGGCGATGCGCAGTTGCTCGCATTGCACGTGAACGGAGTGCACACGTTGTTCACGCACGTCGACGGCGACGCGCAGGTCGTCGCGTTGCACGTGAACGGAGTGCACACGTTGTTCACGCACGTCGACGGCGACGCGCAGGTCGTCGCGTTGCACGTAAACGGCGTGCACACGTTGTTCACGCACGTCGACGGCGACGCGCAGGTCGTCGCGTTGCACGTGAACGGGGTGCACACGT
>JBEGTL010000353.1:0-8377 GCA_041179425.1 Pseudomonadota bacterium
CCGAGCTCACCTGCCGAGTTGACGCGCATCATCTCGGCAAGCAGGAACTTGTAGCCCGAGAGCCACGCCCAGAGCGTACCTGGTGCGTTGCGCAGCGGAGCCGGCGCGGTGGCCGGATCGCCATGATTGAGCTCGGGCGGCAGCGACGTGCTGAATGCCACGCCCGTGTACGTGCCGGCCGGCACGGTTCCGGTGATCACGTTGTTGGTTCCCGCGTTGCCGAAGCCGCAGTCACCCTGACCGTCTTCGAAGTCGATGAGCGAGACCGAAGCTTCCTGCCACGGCGTGCGGGTCGCGACCGTGACGGGCACCTCTTGGCCTGCCGCATTGATTAGGCGCAACTTCTGAACGAAGAAGCGCAGATCGGTCGGCGTGACCTCCGTTGCCGGCGTCGTGCCGATGCCCGTGTAAGTGCGACCGCAAGCGAACTCTTCTCCCAGCACCTCGGCCTTGAAACGAATGCTCACCTCGGTCGGCCCCACCGGACCCGCGTCCGGCGTGGTGGTGCCAGCGTCCACAGGCGCGGGACCCGCGTCCGGCGTGGTGGTGCCTGCGTCGAGGGTAGGCGCTGCGGAGCACAGCGCGATGCAGCTGTCGAGGGCCGTGGCGCAGGCGGCGGCGTCGCCGTCGTGACCGATTTCGTGGCAATCGTGAATCGGGCCCTGTCCGGGGTCCACCTCGTGACAAGTGGAAACGATCTGCGGGCATGAGCTAGGCGTGACGCCGGCATCGGCGACAGCTCCAGAGTCGGGCGTCGCCGTGGCGTCAGGAGGCGCTGAGCCAGCGTCGTTGGTGGGCTGACCGGCATCCACCGGCGGGGTCGTTCCACCGACGCAGCTCACCTGGACAGTCGCGGTGTCACGGCAGTTCGCACCCTCGCTAACCGTAAAGGTAAGGACGGCGGCGCCTGCCGTCGTGCATGTGTAGCTGGTGTTCGGGAGGTTTGCTGCTGCGATGGTGCCGACGCTCGCGGTCCAGCCCGCGCTGACCGTGGCAGCCGTGCTGGTTGCCGCCGCATTGAGCGCAACCGCACCGCCCACATTCGTACTCAGGGGCGATGCGGAGACATAGGCGACGTCAGGGCAGTTCGGATTCGGGCGCTGCCCGATCGTGCCGTTGACCAAGACATCTCCCGTGTTGTTGCCGTCGTTCTCGCCGTCACACAGAAGGTCGACCGAGACCATCTGCGTCTGACCAGCGACTACGTTGAACGTCGCCTCGCCCGCGCAAGCCTTGCCGAGCGTGGTTTCCGCGCTCATCGCGATCTTGTAGCCAGTGCCCGCTGGAAGCGTCAGACGCACCAAGAACGTCGCAAGTGGGTCGCTCAGGTCCACGTGGTTCTTGAGCACCTCGACGCCGGCCGCGTTGGTCACGGTGTAGTCGACGCGGTTGATCACGATTCCGTCGCCCCCGGTGAGGGCGAGGTTCACAGAGCCGAGGGTTCGCGCGTCGTCGTGACTCTCCAGCTTCCCATCGTCTTTACTCGCGCAGCCTCCTGCTATGGGTAGTGCTAGAAGCGCGGCGATCCATGCGGCGCGATACGTACGATCTATGTTCATGGTCTGTTCTCCTTAAGGATCAGCAAGCACCGACGCAGCAGCTTTCGATAAGATCGTAGACAGGAGGCGCTTCACTTGCGTCGTCGTCTTCGGCCTACGCGCGAATCAATGCATCGATCTTGCGAGTGCGCACAACTAGCAGGGCAATTGCATTTCTGTCCTGCGTCACGATGTCGCGTTGCCGGCGTCGAGTCTCGCGCGTGACATCATGTCGCAGTCGCGAGTCCATCTTTGTTGCTAACTCGTAGATGCTCTTCCTTTCCCTCTCAGGCGAAATAATGCGTGTTCATTCTTTTGCGCGGCTCGCGCGCTCGAGCCGCAATAGTTCAGCACTGCCGCATCGAGCGAGCCGCTCGTCTCTGATACTGCTGACTGTCGCAACAGTCTTTGGTTGCGCGGATGGTCCGTTGCGTCAGGAAGGCGGTGGGTCGCTAGCACCGCAAGATTCAGGTGCTTCGTCGACGCGTGCCGGTGACGATTCGGGTGGAGAGGAAGACCGCGCCGTCGTTCCGAGTCCACCCATCGACCAGAACGGTAGTCCCGAAGCTGGGGCGCTCGATCAGGTCGACGATCGAGTCGGCTCCGATTCCGGGTCGATCGCAGAGGACGCAGGAGAGCGCCCCAATGCAGGAGATCTTGTCGACGCGTCGTCCCTTGAACTCGACGGTTCCACATCGTCCGATGCTGGTCTGCAGGCGAGCTACCGCTGGAATCTCCCTGCGCACTTTCCTCGACCTCAGGTACCACCAGACAATCCGATGACTGAGGCGAAGGTAGAGCTAGGCCGATATCTGTTTTACGATGTACGGCTCTCCAGGAATGGCACCTTCTCGTGCGCAACCTGCCATAAGCAAGCGCTCGCGTTCACCGACGGGCTCGCGACCTCAGTCGGCTCCACTGGTGTTCAGCACCCGCGCAGCTCCATGGGTCTCGCAAACGTCGCGTACAGCCAGACGCTGACATGGGCGAATCCACTCATGATGCAGCTCGAGCGACAGGCCATTGTTCCGACCTTCGGCGACGCTCCGGTTGAGCTCGGCAATGTGTCGATTCCCGACGTCGAAGCGGGCTTTCGAGCCATTCCGCGCTATGGGCAGCTGTTCTCTGCGGCCTTTCCCGACGAGCCCGAGCCCGTTTCGCTGCTCCATATCAACCGTGCGCTGGCGGCGTTCCAGCGCACGATCATTTCTGGTGACTCAGCGTTCGACCGCCACGAGTTCGGAGGAGACGTCGGGGCACTGAGTGAGGCCGCCAAGCGTGGTCGCGTGTTGGTCACGACCGATGCCGACCCGCGCTTCAAGTGCAGCAGTTGCCATGGCGGCTTCAACTTCTCGGATCATGTCACCTGGGAGGGCAAGCCATACCAACCGCCGATCTATCATCAGACGGGTCTGTACGACGTCGATGGCCAGGGCGCGTATCCAGCGCCCAACACCGGCGTGTACGACACGTCGCAGGAGGATGCGGACATGGGCAAGTTCAAGGCGCCCACCCTGCGCAATGTCGCGCTGACGGCGCCCTATATGCACGATGGCAGCCTCGCCACGCTCTCCGATGTCCTGGACCACTATGCGAATGGCGGAAGGACCAGAAGTGCTATCAGGACTGATCCGTTGCTACAGCCGTTTACGATCAGTGCACAAGAGAAGGCGGACGTGATCGCATTCCTCGAGAGTCTGACGGACGACTCGCTCCTGCATGAGCCGCGACTCAGCGACCCTTGGCAAGCGGATGCAGGGCACTAGGAAGATTGTAGCCCTTCGGTGGCAGGCGTTCCGCTCGCGCACTGGCGTGAAAGGCTCACGGCACCGGAACCCACGGATCGGCGAAGCTCGGGTTCTTGAGGAAGTTGTCGTCTGTCAGGCTCTCGAGAAAGGCGAGCATATCGGCGCGCTCCTGGGCCGTCAGTACGAAGCCGACGAGCAGCGGGTCGGTGCGCCTGCTCCTCTTGCGCCCCCCCGCGGCGTAGTGATCGAGCACCTCTCCGAGTGTTGCAATGCTACCGTCATGCATGTACGGCGCGGTCAGCGCGATATTGCGCAGGGTGGGCGCCTTGAACATGCCCATGTCTCGCTCCTTCAGCGTCTGTTCGTAGACGCCGCGGTTTGGCGCGGGGTAGTTCCCCAACCCATCCACATCGTACAGCCCGGTGTTGTGGTAGGGCGTGGACGCGAAGGCCTGTCCTTGCCAGGTGACGTGGTCGCTGAAGTTGAATCCGCTGTGACAGTGGAAACACTCCATCTTCTCGGAGTTGAACAGCTCGTAGCCGCGCTTGGCCGACTCGTCGACCGCGCTCTCATCACCGGCCTGCCAGCGATCGTGCGGGGAGCTGCCTGAGATGAGTGTCCGTTCGAAGGAGGCGAGCGCTTTGGCCACGTTGTCCATCGTGATCGGTTGCGCATCGTCCGGGAAGGCAGCAGCGAACAGCTCCACGTATCGAGGCACGGCCCGGAAGCGCTGCTCTACCTCGTCCGGTGCCTTCATGCCGAGCTCGACCGGCGCGTCTCCGAAGATGGGAACCTGCGCTTGATGTTCGAGTGTGGTCTGCTTCGGATTAGCCCAGGTCAAGGTCGGGCTGTACGCCGTGTTGGCCAGGCTCATCGCACCGCGCGTGTTCTTTTGTCCGGTCGACCCCAGGGACACGGGCAGGCTCTCGGCAAACGCGAGCTCCTGCTTGTGACAGCTGGCGCAGGAAAACGTCTGGTTGTCGGACAGCCGCTTGTCATAGAACACGTGACGGCCGGCCTCGACCTTGGCGCGGCTCATCGGGTTGTCTGCCGGAACTGCGGGTGGAGGGAAGCCGCGCGGCAGATTCCAGACATAGCCGCCATCGCTCACGCCGGCATCGCCAGCATCGCTCGTGAAGCTCGCGTCGAGCAGAGCGAAGTCCGGCTCAGAAGGAGGATGCGTATGCGTATGCCCATCGGCTTGCGTTGCAATGCTGCGATCTTGCCCGCTCTCGTCGCCACCACAGCCAACCAACATGGCCGTGGAGCTCGCCACGAGTGCGCAGAGGTGTCTGCGCCATGCACGTTGTGTTCTTTTCATCGGTCTCACTCGACGCGGTAGACCCGCTGGGTCGCCTGGGGTTCACCGGTGACAACATTCACGCCCAGCGCCTCGAACGTGGCAGGGCAGGCGGAACCGGACCCGTGGCATTGCAGGTCCATGCTCAGATCGGTCGCGGAGAACAGCGCGCCGAGGTCCGCCACGATGGTTTTCGTCGTAGGATCGAAGCCAGTCAGGCGGACTTCGCTTCGATTCGCCTTGGTGCAAGTGATGGCCGTGCCCTGGGTACCAGAACAACCCGTGCTGCCGAGGTGAATCAGACCCATTCCTGGAATGGGTGTCCCTCCGTCAGTCGCCGCCCCGGCGTCCGCGCCTGCATCCGCTCCGGCGTCCGCGCCTGCATCGCCGCCCGCGCTTGGTCCCACTGCCAGTACTTCGGCCATCAGGAAGCGATAGCCCGTCACCCAGCTCCAGTTCGCGCCGGGCGCCTGAAGTGGCGCGGGAGCGGTGGTCGGGTCCGCGTGGTTGAGTGCCTCCGGGACGCCGTTGACGAACACGATCCCACTGTAGGTGCCTGCCGGCACGCTTCCCGTGAGCACGGTATTGGTGGTCGGTCCCCCGCTCGAGCACGCGCCATCGCCCGTTGTGAAGTCGAGCAAGGCGATCTCCTTGGTCTGAAATGGGGGCCGCTCGTCGAAGGTCACAGGCAGTTCGCTGCCGGCGGTATTGATGAGCCGAACGCTCTCTACGAACAACCGGAAGTCTTGCACTGTGAAAGGGACCTTCGTGCTGCCTTGATTGGCGTAGGTCTGCCCGCAGACCAGGTCTTGGCTGCCGACCTTCGCTTTGAAGCGCAAGGTCACTGCCTGCTTCGTCGACGTTCCTGCGTCGCTCGAGGCGGCGCCCGCGTCCGTGGATGGCGTGGCGGCCGCGTCTCGCGGTGCAATCCCCGTCGATGGATCCATTCCCGCATCCGCTCGGGCGTCGACGCTCGCATCCGGTGGCGCGGAGGAGGTCCCTCCTGGTGCCTTGTCGTCGCCGCAAGCGAATGGCCCGACTACAGCTGTCGTCAGAGCGAGCAGTACTATCGACTTATTGTTCATGCTCTGTCCCAAGTTCATGGATGTGCCCGCGCGACGATCCGAGCACCGCAAGTCGTCTAGCAGGGCACGCGGTCACTACGAATGCGTCACGTTGACGCACGCGGCGGACTGCCACAGACCGCCGCCCTTCTCGAGCACACAGAGTCTCTTGCCCGCACGGCGACTTTCGTCAGCGGTCCCCGTGCCGGAGATGGCCACTGCGTCATTTTGCCTTCTGACCGGCCCACGCGAGCAGTGGTAAGAGAGATCTATGGTCGGGTTGACAAGCCAGGTCGGAGACGCGAGCAGCGCAAGAGACGTTCTCTTGGTCATTGAAGATCCAACGTTTCGGCGGCGGCTCGCCAGCGCTCTGGGGCGTCGCGGTATTCGGATCTCGTGTGCCACGAGCGCGGAGCAAGCTCTGAGCACTGTCGCGAGTTCGGACTTCTGGGGTGTGGTGACCGATCTTTCCGACACGAGCGGCTTGATTCCCTGCTTGCTCGACGTGTCGCCGCGGCTCTGCGTGCTCATGCTCGTCGGATTCGCGACACGACCAGACTGGTCTGTCGCGACACTCCCAGAAAATGTGAGATGCCGACGCAAGCCGCTCGACGCAGACGACGTTTTGTCCGCGTTGGTCGGCGAAGCACCAGCCGAGTTCGTAGCGAGCGGCGACGCTGTCGAGCCGCCAGGCCGCCGCGCTGCGTGCGCACCCGTGCTGAGTCTCTGAGTCGGCCTGCGGGCCTGTCGCGCGTTCGCTAGCGCTCGGCGCATGGCAGCGGTGGATTGTCGCACAGGAGCGTTGCCCCTGGCGACGACGTGCGGGCGTCGCGTAGGTTCTCGCGATGCTTGCTCTACCGAGAACGATGCTGCTCCTTGCTGCGCTCACCATGATCTCCTCCTGTGTGGAGTCGGACGGTCCAGAGCATCTTCCTGCGCATCGCGACGCGGCTCTCGACGAGGATGCGTACGAAGACGCGGGAGCGCTGCGCGGTGGCTCGTTCGACGCAGGAATGAGCGCACGAATCCCCGACGCGCACACCCCCGTGCAGCAAGCTGCGGACGCGTCGGACCTTCCGGTCGACAACGAGAGCTTCGAGACTGCGCGCGCGATTTTGCTCGGCGACCAATATCTGCAGGATGTCCTGCACGTCGCGCAGTCGAACTTCTTCGTGTTCGAAGCGCCCACGGCCGGCTTCTATGAGCTGCATACGGACGTCCACGACTTCAGTCCCGATGTCGCGCTCTGGCTCTACGACTCCGAGCGAGTCTTGATGGCCGAGAATGACGACGGCTCGCTCTGGCCAGGCGACGCGATCGATGCACGACTGGTCGTGCGACTGCCCCATCCCGGTCGCTACTACGTGAAGGTCTCGGACATGACCACGCCGCCGGAGTTCTTCGCGGAGTCTGCCTTCTCGCTGCTCTTCTACCATGTGGCCGTCCGAGCCATCGCCGCGGATGCAGAGGGGTTCGTTTCTGCAGGAGACGGTGCGGAGACGGTTGCCCGTTTTGCCCTCGATGAAGAGTCTGGTTACTCGTACGTGACAGTGCTCGGCATACTCGAGTCGTCCACGGTGGATACCTTTGTGTTTGCCGGGCTCACCGACCACGCTCTGATCGGTCATCTTCTACGCGCGGGCATTCCGGGGCACGGCTCCACCGCACCCGCTGCGCAGGTGCGTGTGCTGAGCGAGGACAAACACTTGATTGCATCGATCGATGGCAGCCGCGGAGAAACACAACTCTTTCCGCCCATCACGTCTGGACAAAACGCGGTCACGGTCGCCGCTCCGTCCACCGTCGGAGCCAACGGCTTCTACGCCATCGACCTGGTGATGCTCCCCGACAATCCACGCGAGCAGCTTGAGGCGACCAACGGCCGGCTGTCGAGCGCCGAGCCGATCGTTACCAAGGGCGATTGGAGTCGGCGCGGCCTGCTCTTGTCCGACGTGTCACTTGGGGACGTTGACTACTTCAGCCTTCCTTTGGACGAGGGCGAGACTCTCCTGCTGTCTTGCGAGGGCCAGTCGGCTGGCTCGGGCGTACGCCAGCTACATGCCGAGCTCCGCGATAAAAGAGACAAGACTGTGGCCGTCGCGGTCGAGTCGGAAGCACACGTGCTCGACATCGAGTCGTGGCAGGTGCCTGCATCGGGGCCCTACTACGTCCGCCTCTCAAGCGACCGCGCTCCGGCCGCGGAGGAAGCCGAGCCCTGGGTACGCTGCGTTGTTATCGTCGGACACTAAAGTTGCGGCGTACGGGCTCCAGTTGCGAGCGCTGGCCGTAGACGGTACTGCGGCTGGCAATTCTGCGCAGAGGCGACTTTCAGCGACTGCTTCAGGCGCGGCGCTCGACTTCGACGAGTCCACGTGGGACGAGCTACTCTCCGGGAACGCGAACGGGTGTTCGTGGTCTCTGCGCCGTCGCCGAGAGCGTGGGCACACGCAACCACGGCTCAATGGTGACGGTCGGCTCGAATGCAGTGCGAGTGGCGCACCTCACTTGTGTACGGCGGTCTGCTGCGCCCACGAGGTTGCTGTAGGTCGGAGCAGCGTGCGCGCTTAGCAAGCGAGTTGCCGGAGCAAACTACGACCAGAAAGCAGGAGACCAGTCATGACTGCCAGATTTATGCCCGAAGGTTCGCATACCATCACGCCCAACATCATTGCCGACAACGCGGCACCCTTGGTCAAGTTCCTCAAAGACGCCTTTGGTGCACAGGAG
>JBEGTL010000354.1:0-8371 GCA_041179425.1 Pseudomonadota bacterium
ACGGGCAGCGCTTGCACGTGCACGTCGCTCGCGAAGTGCACCAAGAAGCCCAGCGCAAGAAAGCTACCGAGTCGCTCGTAGGCGCGCGGGCCGAGGCAACGTTCGCGCACCAGCGAGGTGCCGAGGGCCAGCGGCCAGGCAGACCACAGGGGCAGCATGAGCCGACGCGGCTCGCTGGTGAGAAACGCGGGAGGGGCGAGCGGCTCGAGCGAGAAGCGCGGGAAGACGAGCCACGCGATGGAGGTCCCGAGCGCGAGCGCCCCCACCGCAAGCAACGCTGCACCCAGTGCGACGCGCAGCCACGGCTGTGTGGGCTCCTCGACCTGGTCGGAAGACGGCAGCGCGCTGAGCCAGAACAGCGCCAGGAACAAGCCGAGGTACAGCAGGCGCTCGGGCATCGACTTCTCGAACGTGCCCCCTACCCACTCGTAGATGACGGTGAGTGGCAGCAACCACAACGCGAGCCGTCCCAAGCTCCAGAAGACCCAGCGCACTGCCACCGTCATCGTCGGCAGGTTGTGCGCTCAAGCGCTGAGCCGCGCAACTCCCGCGCAGGTGGCGCACGCCGACACAGCAGCGGCAAGCGGCCACAGATCGTGGCGCCTGGCCAGCCGCTCGCGCTCGACACGCGGTGCCAAGGCCAAGCCGGGCTCAAGCCGAGACCAAGCCGAGACCAAGCCGAGACCAAAAGGTCGCTCGCATTCGTATCTTGTTTGCAGACAGTGGCAGTAAACTCTCGCAAGCGATGCTGCACCGACCAGTCGCGCGTCGTCCTCGCCAACTGATTCAGGGTGTAACGAGAGTTGCACTCTACATCCGAACATTACTCGCCTATCCTGGTTTTCGGGCACCGCACCGCGCACGATGAGAAATCACGTCTCGCTCATACGAGAGCGCATCTCGACCATGCGCCCCCGCTCCCAGGGAGCAGCGAGAGTCCTCTCGTGGGCAGCCGGTGCCGCGTGGCTGCTGGCGGCATGGGTGCTCTGCGCGGGTAGCGCAGGCGCGCAGATCGACACCGCGCACAGAGGCATCGCCAGCAACGGCCTGTGCGGCCTCGCGCTGACCAGCTACCCCACCTGTCCCAAACGCATCGGCCTCAGCGCGACGGGCAGCTACGGCTACCTCGAGAGTGTCGGTCCCGTCGACGGCGCCCACCAGCGCGTGGGCGGCTCGCTCGGTGCCGGAGCGGTGGCGCTGCCGTGGCTCGCGCTCGCGCTGCGCTTCGATGGTCGGCTCGACCTGCATCCGCGCGACAGCACCGGCAAAGACCTGACCGGCACCGGCGATCCGCGCCTGTTTTTGCGCGGCGGTCACGCAGTGGGCCGCGACGTCTCGCTCGGCGCCGAGGCCGTCGTGTGGTTCCCGGGCAACGTCGCCCCTTCGTACAAGCCGCGCGCCACCACCGTCGACCTCAAGGCGCTCGCTGCGTGGACGCCGCACCAGAGCCCCGTCTCGCTGCTCGGCTACGTCGGCTATCGTTTGGACCAGAGCGCAGAGAGCGCGCCCGACGTGCGCAGGCTGCGGCCGGGCGATCGCGTGGCACTCAGCCTCAGCGACTCGGACGCGGTGCTTCTGGCGGTGGGCGCATCGACCTACGCCGTGCCCGACATCGACCTGTTTGCCGAGCTCTCGCTCGACTTGCTGGTCGGCGACAAGGCGCCGCCTTTCGCGCAGTCTCCTCTGCGCGGGACGCTCGGCGCGCGGCACTTCATGACCAAGGCGGTGCAAGGAGAGTTGTCGGCCACCGTCGCCTTCAACGGTCGACCCAGCCTCGCCGTCGATGCGCCCCTCGTACCCCTCGAGCCACACTTCTCGCTCAACGTGGGCGTGCGCTACGGCTACGACCCGTACGTGCCGCCGCCCCCGCCGCCGGTCGAGACGACACAGCCCGTCGACGAGCCGGTCAAGGCACCCGAGACCGCCCGCGTGAGTGGCACGCTCGTCGATGCCGATCAGGCGCCGCTACCCGACGTGCGCGTCACGCTCACCGTGCTCGGCAAGTCCGGGCTCGAGCCGCGAGAGACCGTCACCGATGGCGAAGGCAACTACCGCTTCGACGAGGTGCCACTCGGTACCGCGCAGCTCGATGCGACGGCCCCCGGCTTCGACGCGCAGCAGTGGACGGTCGAGGTCGCTGCCACGATGGAGCCCGACACCAAACGCCCTCTCACGCGCAAGGGCAACCTGGGCACCCTACGTCTCCTCACCCGTACTTTTGCCAGCGAGCCGTTGGCCAGCGTGATCCTCATCAAGGACCTGCGCGGTAAAAAAGTGGCCGGCGGCAAGGCAGACGAGCAGGGTCTATTCGAGTTCGACCTCCCACCGGGCCGCTACGTCGTTATGATTTCGGCGGCAGGGTATCGCCCACACCGGGGCGAGGTCCAAATCGAGCGCCACGGCGTGGCGATCCTGAACGTGGACATGCGCGAACAGCAATGACCCGACGGCGACGACTCTTCGCTCGAGCGCGCAACGGCACGCTCGTGGGGGCACGACGGCTCGCGACGCTGCTCGCGAGCTTGCTGTTTGCTGGAATCTTTGCCGGCTGCGAGCGCTGCAGCGAGCCCGAGCACGAGGCCGCCATCGCCACGCTGAGCACGCTGATGGGCAGCGGTGTCGCACGCGACTTCGCCAAGGCGCCGCTGAAGTGGGAGACGGCCAACTTGGGCGCGACGCTCGCGCTCGGAGACGGCGCCAAGACCGACGCCAAGTCGACCGCCGAGCTGACCTTCATCGACGGGGCCACGCTGGCGCTCAAGTCCAACACCACCGTGCGCCTCTTGCTCGACAGCGCCGAACAGCAGACGGGCTTCGATGTGCAGTCGGGCCAGGCCGTGCTGCGCGTCGGCAAAGCCGGACTCAACCTGCGTACCCACGTGGGCATGGCGATGATCGCCCCCAACAGTGAGATCCTCCTGCGCCGCAGCGGCGACTCGCTCGGCTTCGACGTCGCGCTGGGCAGGCTCAACTTCAAAGACCGCAACGCGGCCTCGATCAACCTCGAGAGCGGCGACAGTGTCGATGTCGGCATCGGCATGGCGGTGCTCGAGCTCAAGCGCAAGACCGACGACACGACGCCAGTCGCCAGCAACATCACGGTCGAGGTGCTCAACGGCGACGTGCGCTCGAGCGGACCTGCCGGCTCGTTCCCTCGGATGCTCGGCGTGGGACAACACCCCCTGATCGCGGGCACCCACCTCAAGCTGCCCGCCGGGAACGAGGTCATCGTCAAGCGCGGCGCCGAGCGTGTGCACCTGCGCGGCGCAGGCGAGTTCATCGTGGGCGTCGACAACGCGCTCGCGGAGAGCCGACGTGGCGCGATGCAGCTCGAGGCGATGGAGGTCGACGTCGAGGTACGCGTGCCGGGCGGGGTGATCGTGGCGCGCTCGAGCCCCGGTGGTACGCGCGCCGAGGTCACGGTGGGCGAGCGTGACGGCAAGCTCAAGGTCGTGCGCGGCGCGGTCACCAGCAAGCTGTTCGGCCGCGATGAAGAGCTCAAAGAAGGCGACGAGCGCGCCTGGGACCTGGCCAACGGTGGAGCGGCCAGCGGCGAAGACGCGGTCAACGCCTCGACGGGCCCCACCTATCGCCACATGTTGGTGGGCGCCGGCGGCTCGTTCGTGGTGCACACCCCCTCGGCGCCGGTGGCGGTCGGGTTTGCGTTCAACGGCAAGTGCCCCGGTGAAGCGCAGCTCGAGCTGGTGGGTACCAAACAAAAGTCGCGTGGCGACAGCAGCGCCAACCTGCTCTTCCCGGTGGGGTCGCGCGGCTACTTGCTGCGCTGCATCGGGGACAGCGGCAAGCTCGGCAAGATTGCAGCGCGCGGTAACGTGCAGGTGTTGATCGACGCGGGCACACGCAAACTTCCGCCGCGCGCGCCCACCTCCAACATCGAAGCCGACGGCCGCACCTACAGCATTTATTATCAAAACCAGCTGCCCGAGGTCTCCGTGCGCTGGCCCAATGCACCGGCGCAGCCGAAGTATCAGCTCGACCTCGACGGCAAACCCATCGAGCTGAGCGCGCCCGAACACCTGTTCCGCTCCGGTACGCTGGGCGACGGTACCCACGCGCTGGTTTTTTCGGCCCAAGGTAGGCGCTCGCGCACGACCACGGTGGAGGTGCACTTCGACAATGTGGCGCCCAAAGCGAGCCTGAGCGTGCCCGACGATCGCAGCTACCAGCCCGGAGCGATGGTCACGGTCGAAGGTGTTGCACTACCTACATGGAAGGTTGCGCTGGACGGTGCTTCAATCGTGATGAGTGGCGGTGATCGCTTTTCGGGGCAGGTGCAGACGAGCACCGAGCGCCCGGACATCGCCGTGCGACTCAGTCACCCGCGACTCGGCACACATTACTATTTGAGGCGCGCTTCCGGATCCCCATGATGGGCGGGTACCTGAGGCGCGCTTCCGGATCCCCATGACAGGCGAGAATCTTCCGTCGAGTAGCACCATGATCGGCAGCGTCCTGCTCGGTCGCTACCGCATCGTTCGCGAGCTCGCAAAGGGCGGCATGGGCGTCGTGTACCTGGCGCGTGCCGAGGGCGCGGTCGGGTTCGTCAAGCCGTACGTCATCAAGCTCGTGCTGCCCGAGCACGCTGACAACCAGCGCTTCATCCAGATGTTCGTGCGCGAGGCGAACATCCTCTCCAACCTGCGCCATCCAGGCGTGGTCAGCGTCATCGAGCTGGGCGAGCGCGAAGAAGACGGCGCGCTGGTGATGGTGCTCGAGTACGTGCGCGGCTACCACCTTGGCCAGTGGGCCAAGTACATCCGGCTCAAGACCCGCATCATCCCTATCGAGCTCTTGCTGCAGCTCACCATCGACGTGCTCGACGCGCTGCACTACGCGCACTCCATGGTGCACCCCGACGGCACCCCGATGCACATCGTGCACCGCGACATCTCGCCCTCGAACATCCTGCTCGACGAGGACGGGCGCGCGCGCCTCCTCGACTTCGGCGTCGCACGCATGCGCGGCGGCAACCAGGACTACCACACGCAGGTCAAGGGCTTCGTCGGCAAGCTGATGTACAGCGCACCCGAGCTGTTCTCCGAGGGCGAGGCCACGGCGCAGAGCGACTGCTACTCGTGCGCCGTCGTGTTGCACGAGATCCTGCTCGGCAAGAACACGTTTCGCGGCGACAACCAGGCGGCCACGCTCAATCGCGTGCTCAACCACAAGCCCGAGCTGATCGAACCCATCCGGCCCGACGTGCCCAAGGGCATCGACATCGTGCTGCAGCGCGGGCTCGCCAAGTTCCCGCGCGAGCGGCACGCCAACGCACGCGAGTTTGCGGCGGCGTTGCGCGCACTGCAGCGCGAGCCCGAGAGCGACCTGCGCGCGCGCCTGGCGGCACTGCTCAAAGAAGACTTCGGCCAAGAGATGGCCGAGATGCTGGGGCTCGAGTCGCTGGCCGATCGCGACGAAGCGTGGCGCAGGCTCAGCCACTACCCGCCGACGCGTGTCACGCAGCACGACCTGATCGACGCGCCATCCACCGGCGGCAGCGACCAGGGCTCGCCGACCACGCGTCCACGCGCTTCCCAGGGCACGCTTCGCGGTCCACCGCCTCCGCCCGTCGACCCCACCGCCGTGCGCATTCCGCACCGCACGGGCTCAGCGCGCCGCGTCCAAGACAGTGGGCGGGCGATCGCTGTGCCCCCTCCCCCTCCGCCCAACTCGTTGCGGCCAAACCAGCCGAGCGGCGCGATCGCGACGCCGAGTGCGCTGCGCGAGCCCGAGCCGCCTCGTCAGCGCACGGTGCCTGCGTTCTTGGCAGGCCTGGTCGTCGCCGGTGCGCTGGTGATTGCGGCCGTCATGGCGTTTCAGCGCGAGAGCCCCGCCAACGCGACCACGCCGCGCCCGCAGATCCGCGTGGTCACCGACACCGTGCCGACGACCGAGCCGATGCGCCGCGCGCCCGACGCCCTCGAAGCCAGCGGCGACGCCAGCCTCGCGCGCGGGAACACCAACGTTGACGACCCGCGCGAAGACCCTGCGCGGCCCCCACGCGAGCGCACCAGCAAGCCCGATGCACTCACTCTCACGCGTGCCTTTCGCAAACAGCACGCGCGCATCGAGGCCTGCTTCACCGAGCATGCGGTCGAGGTCGAGGGCCTGGCGCAGATGCAGGTGGAGTTCGACCTGGCCTCCACCGGCCGCGTCGAAAGCGCGCGCGTGATGCCCTCGATGCTCGCCAAGACGCCACTCGGCAAGTGCCTCGAGCAGGTCGCCATCAGCACGCGGTTTGGCCCGCAGGGTCAGGCCGTGTCGTTCGCGATTCCGCTGACAGCGAGCCGCAGCGCTTCCCGCTGACGAGCCGTTCAGGCTGCGTTGAGCGCGGCCGCACGCGTATCGTTCGCCGGCAGCGACAGCGCGCGGCGCAGCATCTCGACTGCTCGCTTTTGCAGCTGGCACACGCGCGACTCGGTGACGCCCATCCGGTCGCCGATCTCGCGCAGGGGCAGACCCTCGAACAACGACAGCTGGATGGCGGTACGCTGACGCTCGGGCAGGCGCGCGATCGCGCTGTGCAGGCGCTGCTGCAGTGCATTCTGATCGGCGATCTCGTCGGCGGGACGCACGTAGTGATCGTGAAGGCGCGAAGAGAGCGGCTCCGCGTCGGCGTTGACGCTTGCGTCGAGCGAGATGAGACGGCGCGCCGACAGCTCGCGCGCACGCTCGCGCTTGTCGTGGTCGACCTGGGTCGACTCTTCGTTGTCGACGCGGCTGACCTGTTGTTGTGCCGCGTAGAAACGCAGCTCGTCCCGCGTGCGCACGTCGAGCCGGCGAATGGCGTCGATCATGCGCTGGCGAATGCGCGTGCCCACCCACGTGCGCTCTTCGATGCCGAAGCCCTGGTAGGTGCGCAGCGCCTCCAGCACGGCGATGCGCCCCTCTGCCCACAGGTCTTCCTGGTCGAGCGCTTGGCCCATGCGCGCGGCCGGCACGAGCCGACGTGCAATCGCGTGCACCAGTCCTTCGTAGCGGTCGAGTGCGATGCGCGCCTCGCCATCGTGCCAACTCAACCTGCTCTGCGGTGCCCCCACCAGTTCACTCATGAGCGGCTCTATTACAAGCCTCGTGCCAGCACGCAGATCACGAGATCACGCGACAAAAATAGGGACACACAGCGCTGGGGCGCGCCTGCCCGTCAAACGCTTGGCGACAACGATCGAAGCGCCGACAGGGGCTAGCGCGCACACCGGATCACGCGCCGCTCCGTGATGACGAAGTCGACGGGGATGTCGTGCGCGGCGTTGGGCACCTCGGCCAGCAGCGAGATCTCGTAGGCGAGCCCGATGCGCACCGCGCGCGACAAGCGCGGCAAGAGCCGGTCGTAGTAGCCCTGACCAAAGCCGAGGCGCTGCCCGCGGGTGTCGTAGCCGAGCCCCGGGATGAGCACCAAGTCGACGGCCTCGGGCGCCACCTGCGGCGCGCTGGGCAGGGGCTCTTTGATCACGAAGCCGCCTTCTTCGAGCACGTCGCCGTCAGCGTAGCTGTGCAGCGCGAGCTCCCTGGTGGTGGCCAGGGTCCGAGGCATGGCCACCGTCTTAGCCAGCGCCCAGGCGCGCTCGACGGCGGCGCGCGGATCCATCTCGAACTTGAGCGCGGAGTAGGCCAGCACCAGCTGCGCACCTTGGAAGGCCTCGTGGGCCACCAGGTGTGCTGTCATGGCGGCGGCGTACGCGCGGCGCGTCGCCAGCGGCAGCGTGCGTCGCAGCGCGGCCAGCCGCTTGCGCAGCTCTTCTTTGGCGAGCCCACGCAGGTGCTCGACTTCTTCGGCGGTCACACCCTCAGGATACGAATCGTTCACGCATCGGCAGGTGTAGCGATATCTGCGGCCAGGCGCCGGTCGATGCGTGCGATTGCGTTCACGATGGCCCGCCGCGTGGTGTCCTCGACGGCGCGCACGCGGGCACTCTGGGTGAGGCACTCGTCGGCCAGGCCGAGCGCGACCATCGCCAACAGCTGGGCCGGCGTGGCCTTCTGGTTGGCCTTGGGCCCGAGGGCCGCCACCTTTTGGTTCACGATGTCGGCCAGCCGTCTGAGGTGCTCTTCGTCGGCGTCCACGTTCATGCGGTACGAAGCGCCAGCGATGTCGAGGGTGATGGTCTTCTTCACGCCTATCTCCTGCGCCCAGCAGCGCACACTGTGCAGCTCGACCCTAAAGAGCAGACTCGACAAGGGTCAAATTACGCGTGCAGTCAATCGCGCAGATCCGCACAAAGTACGCATAAAAACACAAACATCGAGCGATGAAGTCGCACGATTGCCCATGGTACGCTCGCTGACGCATGCGCAAGGTCAACTGCGAAGCGTGCGGCGCGCCCTACGAGGTCGACCCGCGGAGGATTCCACC
>JBEGTL010000355.1:0-8346 GCA_041179425.1 Pseudomonadota bacterium
CACGCTCCAACTCTGCGCGATGGCGTCGATGCGGCACTCCTGGTCCACGGCCGTGCCCAACGGACTGCCGTCATCGAAGTACGCGCGGCGATACCATGCGCCATCCCAGCCGTGGGCATGGACCGACTCGGCGTAGCCCTGCGCCGTTTGGAGCAGGGCATCGGCCGTCGCGGCGTCCCGCGTGCGAACGTGTGGCTCGTACGCGCGAAGCGTGCTGATCAGGAACCACGCGAGCCACACGCTCTCGCCTTGTCCGTTGGCGCCGACCAAGCTCATGCCGTCGTTCCAGTCGCCGCTGCCCATCAGAGGCAGGCCGTGCGCACCCGCGGTGCAGGCCTTGTGCAGCGCGCGTTGGCAGTGCTCGTGCAGCGTCCCGCGTTCGCTGGCGACCTGCGGCTCGGCGTAGATCTCGTGCTCGTCAGCCGTCAGCACACGCATCGTCAGATACGGAACCGACTCTTCCAGAATGGCCAGGTCGCCGGTCACACGTACGTAGTGGGCAACGACGTACGGCAGCCACGCCAGGTCGTCGGAAAAACGCGTGCGCACACCCTGTCCGGTGCCGTCGTGCCACCAGTGCTGGACGTCGCCCTCGCTGAACTGACGCGCGGCCGCTCGCAAGATGTGCGCTCGCGCGAGCGCCGGCTCGGCGTACACGAACGCCATCACGTCTTGTAGCTGATCACGAAAGCCGTAGGCCCCGCTGCTTTGATACAGCGCCGAGCGTGCCCACATCCGACACGCCAGCGCTTGGTACAGGGTCCAGCGATTGATCATCGCGTCGAATGCCGGGTCGGGCGTGTGCACCGCGATCACCGACAGCCGCTCCGCCCAGGTCGCGCTCGTGTGCACGATGGCCGAGCTAGCTGCTGCTTGGGCGCCGTACCTGGAGATCAAAGTCTGGGCTTCTGCTTCGCTTGGCGCGGCTCCCAGCAAGATGGACAGCTCGCGCGTCTCGCCGGGGGCAAGCGAGAGCACGTGCTGCAGCGCGGCGCACGGGTCGATGCCCGCGCCGGTCTCGCCGTCGAGCTCCGTCAGCAGCATTCCCGCTGGCATGGTGAGGGAGCCGTTGCGACCGATGAAGCTGCGCCGCGCAGCGCTGTGGCTGGTCACCTCTTCGGTGGAGGCACAGAAGGCCACCCAACCCGCGTAGACAGGGTTGAAGTAGTTGCGCGCAAACATCGCGCGCTGGGTAGGGTCGAACCGCGTGTGCACTTGGTGTTGCGTGTGCTCGCGCAACACACCGAGCGTCCACTCGACGTACGCGGTGACCGAGATCTGACGCGGCCGGCTACTACGGTTGCGGAGCCGCAGGCGCGAGATCTTGACGGCCGCATGTTCTGCGATGCCGAGCGTCAGCACACTCTCGATGCCAGCGTGCTCGTGCGTGAAGCGTGAGCTGCCCGCGTCGTGCTCGACGGTGTAAGGGCCGTCGCCTGCGATCGGGGCGGGTGTCGCGCTCCACACGTCGCGTGTGTCTTCGTCGCGCAGGTACAGCACCTCGCCGGGCAGGTCGCCCACAGGATCGTTGCGCCACGGCGTGAGCCGGAAAAAGTAGCTGCTTTGCGCCCACGTGAAGCCGCCGCCCTGCTCACTGACCACGAAGCCGCCGAAGGGATTGGCGACGACGTTGACCCACGGCGCCGGCGGCAGCTTGTCTGCTTCGATGCGGATCTGATAGGCGCCGGTGGAAGTCAGACCGCCGAGTCCGTTGTCGAACAACAGAGGCTGCGCGGGTGGCGGGGTAGACGCGCGGCTGCCGCGCTCGTGACGCGCCTCGGGCGCCGGCAGCGCGGAGTCGACTGCCATGCGCGCGCGCCCGGCCAAGCCCTCGATCGCCGCGCCCGAGGTGGACAGCCCGATGCGCCGCGCTTGCTGCGGGTTGCGCGGCGACGGAGGAGTGGGCAGAGCCGGCTGCGGGATGTTCTGGCTTCTCCCACGGCGCGCGGTGCGTTCGAGCGGCTGACCGTCGCACGCCACGTGCACACGCGCCGTCGCGCGCAGCATCAGCAGCGTCTCGGGCTTGAGCAGATCTTTGCGGCGCATGAACACGCCGCCCGGACGGTCGAGCATGCCCGCGTCGCTCGACCCGAACAGGCCGGCATTGATCTCGTTGGTCAGCTCTTGCAGGTAGAGCGAGGGCTGCAGGTTGAGCACGACCAGGTCGACCATCATGCCGCGCCGACGCCAGTAGTGGTGCGCCGCAAACAGCTCTCTGAGTGTGCGCAGACCGTCTTGCGCTTCGATGGTCGCCAGCACGATCGGCCAGTCGCCGGAGATGCCTTGTTCCCACAACAACGGCAACGAGCCGTGATTGCGAACCAGCTCGTCTGCCCCCGCACGCAGCGCGGGCGTGGCGTACAGCAGCGCACCCGCCAGCTCTTGGAACACGCCCGCGTCCGCTTGGCTGACTTGCAGCTCGCGTAGCTCGACCTGCGTGGAGGTCCAGGCCAGGTCGAGCGCGCGCTGCGCGGCTTGTGGGTGGTGGTAACGATCGGCCAGCGCGAAGGCTGCTTCGCGCGTGGGCGCGACCAGTGTGGTGAATGCGACCTGCGCGCTCTGCCCGGGCTCGAGCTCCACGCGAACGCGTAGTGCAAAGATTGGGTCGAGCACGGCGCCCGTGCTCCCCGAAAGTGGCCCGTCGAGATCCATCGCCGCGGGGCGACGCACCGATCGGCCGCGGCCGATGAACTGTGCGCGAGAGGTCTCGTAGCTAACCAACCCCTCTTTGGCGTCGACCACATGAACGCAGACCATCGCTCGGTCTTTGGCGGAACGCGGCCGACGCGTCGCGGTGACGGCCGAGCACCACACGTGCCACTCGGTCTCTACGAACAGGTTCGAGAACGCCGGGTGCGCGCGGTCTGCGTCGGGCGGTGCGAGCACGATCTCGCCGTAGCTGGTGAGCTCGAGGATGCGATGCTCGTCGCTGCGGTTGGTGACCGTCACGCGCCTGATCTCTGCGGCGTCTTCGGGCACCACGGCGATCTCGGTCTGCGTCTCGATCAGGGCATCGAGGCGGCGAAACGTGACGCGGTGAGGGGCCAGCGTGGCGTGATAGTAGTCAGGGCGCGCGCAGATCGGCTGGTGCGACGCCGACCACACGCGGTCGCGCGTCAGGTCTTTGAGGTAGCAGAACTGACCTGTGTCGTCGGTCGTACCATCCGCGCGAAAACGCGTGACGGCCAGGTCCTCGAAGCGGCTGTAGCCCGCGCCGCACTGGCTGATGAGCAACGTGTAGGGTAGCTGGCCGAGCAGTGCGACGTGCGGCTCGCTGGTGTCGACGTCGTCGAACGAGCGTTCGTGCGCCTCTTCGGTCAGACCGCGCAACACGGGCTCGTCGAGCTGCACGGGTGGGGCGGGCAGAAATGCTACACGGCGTGGCACGCGCTCTTGCAGCAGCAGCGCGGCAGATTGCACGAGCGGGTCGGCGTGAAACCGGCGCTGCCAGACGTTGTCGGTGAGCACGTTGGTCAGCGCGACCAGGCTCATGCCGATGTGATGCGCCATATACGTCGACACCAGCGCGTGCTGCTTGCCTGGGTCGGGCCGCGTGTAGTCGATGGCATCGCACAGACCGTACGCGCCGACGACCCCCATCGTCTCCAGCCGGTCGATGTTTTGCATCGCGAGCTTGGGCGCGACCATCAGCGCCAGCGCCGACGCGTACGGCGCGATGACGAGGTCGCGTGCCAGGCCCCGCTTGAGCGCCAAGTCGGGCACACCGAACGCACGATACTGATAGGTGAGGTGGCGATCGCGGACGTTGTACGCGCTCTCGCTCACGCCCCAGGGCACCTTGCGCGCGCGCCCGTACGCGATCTGACGGTGGAGCGCCCCGCGGTGTGTCTGGTCGAGCAGCGTGCCCGGAAACGACTCCATCACCAGGGTCGGCATCAGGTACTCGAACATGCTGCCGCTCCACGACACGAGCGAGGTCTCCCCGCCTTGGTGGGAGAGCGTGCGGCCCAGGTGAAACCAGTGCTCTACCGGGACTTCGTTCTTGGCGATCGCGATGAAGCTACCTAGCCGCGACTCCGAGGCGAGCAGGTCGTAGTAAGACGCGTCGAGCGTGCGCGTGCCGGGCTGATACCCGATCACGAACAACTTGCGCTCGCGGTCGTACAAGAACGCAAAGCTCATCTCGTTGCTCAGCCGGAAGGCGCGCATCGCAACCGACTCGAGGCGCTCGGCAAACGCGGCGTGCGCCGGGTCGGCGGCCAGCGCGAGGCACGCTTGGCGCAGCGCGATCGAGTGCCCGGCCAGGTTGCCGCTGTCGACCGTGGACACGTAGGCTGGCTCGAGCACGGCCAGCGTCTCCAGGCTGTACTAGTTGTACAGGTGCCCTTCGTGACGCGGCAGCTTGTCGATCGTGTCGAACGCCGCAGCGAGTCGCGCGAGCATCTGTTCGAGCGTGATGAAGCCGAGGTCGTGCGCGCTCACCGTCGCCAGCAGCTGCAGCCCGATGTTGGTGGGCGAGGTGCGCAGCGCGACGACCGGAGCGGGGTTGTCCTGAAAGTTGTCGGGCGTGAGCCACGAAGTCTCTGCGGTGGTGAATTGCTCGAAGAACGCCCAGTGCAAGCGGGCGAGACGACGTGCGGAGCCAAGCTGCCCGCTCGAGAGTCGATCGCGTCGCTTCTGCTCGGGCAGACTCAGTCGGTAGGCGATCGAAGGCGCAGACAGCCAGAGCAGCAAGAACAGTAAGGTCGACAGGAGGTTGTCGAGCTGCTCTAGCTGGGCAGGGTTCTCGACCGCGATGTAGGTCGACGCGGCCGCGAGCAGGACCACGACCACCGCGGTCGCGGGGGCCATGTGGTTCAGGGTCTCGCGTGCGCTGCCGGTCGCGCCGCGCTCCGCCTGCTCGGCGGTGCGCCACTCGAGCAGGTGCTTTTTGGTGACCCCGAGGCGCCACAGAGTGCGCACGATGGCGTCGCCCGAGATCCACGCCTGGTGTGGCAAAAACACCAGGGCGAGCACGAACTGCTGCAGAGCCAGCGACGCGTCGCGCCCGAGCGATGCGTAGTAAGTGGTCCACGAGCGATCGAGTGGAAAGCGCACGGCCGCCAGCGCGAGGGAGACGAGCCAGGGCGCCGCGACGATGCCCGCTACGATCGTGATCCAGTGGGCGTGACCGCCCGGCAGCACGGTCCACGCCGCCAACAACAGGACCAGCTGTGCGATCTCGGTGACGCTGCGCCGCAGGTTGTCTGCAATCTTGAGGCGCGAGAGCGTGGACAGCGCGTTGTCCGTTCGCCCCGAGGTGCTGGGTGCGCGCCGCGAAAGCCATGGCAACAGCTGCCAATCGCCTCGGATCCAGCGATGTTTGCGGCGCGTGAACGTAAGGTAGCGAGCGGGGTAGTCGTCGTAGACGTTGATGTCGGTGACGAGTCCGGCGCGCGCGTAACTGCCCTCGATCAGGTCGTGCGAGAGCAGCCTGTGCTCGGGGAAGCGGCCGTGCGTGGCGCGCTCGAACGCATCGACATCGTAGATGCCCTTGCCCGAGTAGCTGCCCTCGCCATAGAGGTCTTGATACACGTCCGAGACTGCCGTCGTGTAGGGGTCCATGCCGGGGCGACCGCTGTGCAGCGCCGCAAACCGCGACGCGTGCGCGCTGGGCAGCGAGACCACCACGCGCGGCTGCAGCACGCCGTAGCCACGCACGACCTGATCGGTTGCCGCGTCGAAGACCGGGCGGTTGAGCGGGTGTGAGAGTGTGCCGACCAGCTCCGCCGCGCCCTCAGCCGGCAGCATGGTGTCAGCGTCCAGCGTGATCACGAAGCGCGTCTGCTTGAGGCGCGCCGAGTCTCCGGCGACGTGCGAAAACGCGTCGCCGGCCCGGTCGCGCAGGAACGCATTCAGCTGGGCGAGCTTGCCACGCTTGCGTTCCCAGCCCATCCAGCAGTCCTCGCCAGCATTGAAGCGGCGAGGTCGATGCAAGAAGTGAAACACGCCAGTCCCCGCGCCCACGTAGCGCTCGTTGAGCAGACGTACGCCGTCGAGCGCCGCCGTGACGATGGACTCGTCTCCCGGTTGGTGCTCGCTGCTCGCGTCGGTAAAGTCGCCGAGCAGCACGAAGCGTAAGTATGGTTGAGGGTTGGAGAGGTACTGGACCTCCAAGTTGTGCAGTGCCGCGCTGACTGCGTCGAGGCTGCCTAGCAGTACCGGTACGGCGATCGCCGTCGGCGTCGCCGTGGACGCCGCGTGGCTCGTGCGCAGGTCGAGCTTGGGCAGGCGGTGCGGGGGCACGAGCAACGTGATCAGTTGGTTGACGACGTTGACCGCAAGGTCGAGCACTGGCAGCAACACGCAGGCGGTCACCAGCGCAGCGGACGAGAGCGACACGTGTGGGGTCGTGCCCACCAGCGCGGCGACGCCGGTACACGTCACGGCGACGATCCCGCCGACGAACAAGGCGTGCGGATGGCGCGGAGCCAGGCGTGCCATCCGCTCGCCAAACGTCACTCGATAGCCCGCGGCGCGCTCGAGCTCGGCGCGACCTTCGTCGATGAGAAAGAAGCCAACGTGTGTGCTGCGGTCGGGTTCGCCGGTCGCACTCGGCTGCGCGGCGAGCCTGTCGCCCGCGAGCGCGACGGCAAGCTCCGCCACTTGCAGCTCAGTCTTGCTCGAGCGCTTGGCGATGCGCTCGACCTGATGACGATAGGCGTCGCGCGTGGCGGCATCCATCTGACGATACGAGTCAGACGGGTCGCGGCGCAGCACGCTCTCGGTCACGCTCTGCCGCTCGACGAACGCCACCCAGTCGAGGCGCGAGACGCTGACCAGACTGGTGATGCTGTTCGCCATGATGAGCTGGGTGAGCGCCAGCTGCTGGCTCGAACGCGCAGCGGCGTCGTCCGCGCTCAGCTCGACCTCGGCGATCCAGCGCTCGAGCTTGGCCAGCGGCGGCGAGGGCGCCGACGTGACCCGCAGCTGATGCAAAAAGCGCGAGACGAACGTTGGCGTGAGCGGTGACGAGCGCACGACGAATGCGCCGAGCACATCGCGTAGATCGCGCTCGCCGTGTTCGCTGGCCGCTTCGATGCGCGCCGCCCACGCGTCTGCATCGGCCAGCTCGTCGAGGCGGCGCACGGTGCGCAACGTCATGCGCCGAATGTTCTCGATCAGGGCCAGCCTCATCATGGCAGGCAGTGCCCACAGCTCGCCCAGAGACAGCGGCGAGACCTCCTGGGCGGCCGTGATGAACGGCTCGAGGTTGGCCAGATCGACTCTTCCCTCGGTGTGCGCGATCAGAGTGATCGCAAGCTCGAAGATGCGCGGCTCGCCGGCCAAGATGCCGTCGGCCAGCGTCGCCAGCTCTCGGTAGTAGCTCTTGGGCAGTCCTTCGCGGATCTCGCGCAGCTGCTGGTCGATGACGTAGAAGTTGTCGAGTAACCACTCGCCTGCGGGGCCGACGTCGAGCTTGGGATCGGAGCCGAGGTGTGCCCGCGCGGCCGTTACGATCCGGTGCGTCTCATCGAGCCGGGCCAGACCCGCGGGCTTGCGGCGCGAGAGCAGCTTCTGCCCACGCTCGAGCAGGCGCTGCTCTTTGACGACGGTGCGCGCGCGCTCGGCCAGATGTTCGGGCCCGAGCGGCTCGTCGCGAATGGGGCCCATCAACAGGTCTTGAACTTCGGGCGCGCGTGCGCGTGTCCGCAGCAGACGTTCGGGTCGTGAAAAACTGCGCGAGCTCAATGTACGTTTCCTGTCGCCGGTCGATACGAACTCTTGGCTTGGACCTGAGCCAAGAGATCGAATGGCGACGTGGGCTAGGCCAGCCGATTTACATCACTGGCCGACCAGGAAAGCGCCCCATCGTCTCAGACGCTACCACTCATTAGGCGCTGACGCTCGCACGCTTCGCGCGAACGAACACCTTGGGGGCTCGCCACAAAGGTCAGGGGAGACGTGACTTTGTGCCTCGACCGACCCTGTTGCGGGAGTGCAAGCCGCGCGGCGTGATGCAGACGCGGACTCGAAGCGGCTGCGGCTACGCAGCGACGCCTGGCACGAATGGGCGCTTTTCGTGCGCGCACATCAGCTGGACTGCGTCGCGGCCCGATAGGACTGCGACGGGCACGCCTCCGCCCGGTTCGACCCACTGCCCTGCCATATAGAAGTTCGACAGACCCGTCACACGGCGAGCGACGTGGCCGAATAGCGACTCCCGATTGGGCTTCCATCCCTCGTAGGCACCCCGCCACGAACGTGCGGTGCGCCAGTACGTGAGTGGTGTGGCGACGTCGATCATTTGGCTCCTCCGCCAAATCTGTGGGTGAGAAACGGGGAAGGTTTCAGTAGACGGAGCGCCTGTCACGGCTCGCGCAGCGTGAGATCGAGTGGCCGTCT
>JBEGTL010000356.1:0-8340 GCA_041179425.1 Pseudomonadota bacterium
CGACCGGTGCCAAACCCTCCGCGCGTGTCCCACACCTGCTGCGGGGTGGGACAGGGGTGCGGCTTGGTGGGGTCGGCGATCGTTCCGCCCGTGACCGTGGTCGTGGGGATCGTGCCGCGATAGCCGGTGCGGTAGATGTTGCCGTGGTGGGACCCCTTCGTGAAGCGCCCATCGGTCCAGTTCACGTAGGTGTCTTGGCTCGCGAGCACGAGCATGCAGTACTCCCGCTCCTGGGCGGCGGGAACCGGCAAGGGCAGCTCCAGCTGCACTCCGTCGCTGGGTGCCGCCATCTCGATCGCGTCACAGCCCGTCTTATTGCTGGGAAGCGTGGCAAAACCAGCGTCGAACTGAACGATCGGCGGCGCGGCGTCGGCGACGGGAACACTGCCGTCGGTCGCGGTCGCCGCACTCGCGTCGTCGTGCGCGACGACCACGGCTTCGCCATCGTCTCTGCACGCGAGCAGTGCGCAGAGGGCGGCCGGCACCAACAGCTTGGCAAGGGTGGGCATAGTCATTCTCTTTTCTTTTGCAGCGCTGCCGCGAGCGGCGCGTCGATGTCGGCAGCCACGTGCCAGCGCGCCACGAGGCGCATCAAGGCGAAGGCGTCGCGTACAACGTACGGCGCTCCGAGCCTCAGCCTTCCTCACGCACCTTGGAATTGCGTAAGTTCGATCCGAATCGCGCGAAGACTCTCTTACGCCAGTGGGCGCTGAGTCTGCCTCGACAGCCGCTGCGTCGACGACGTGGGCGCCCCGGTCGGCAGGGCTCGGACCGAGGGCTCGTCAGTCCGCGATCCGCGTGACGGTGAGCTGGTCGGCGTGCGCGTCGACCGTCAGCCTCACTGCACTGGTCTGTGCGCCGCCTGAGGGAAACTGGTGGCGGTGCAGCGCCCACCACTGGGCCGCTCGGTCGTTGGTCCAGCGGCCCGCCGCGGCACACGTACGAAGGCGCTCGCGCAGCACGTGCGCAGAAGCGGGACGATCCTCAGGTCGCTTCGCGAGGCATGCGAGCAGCACGGCTTCGAGATCGGACGACACCGGCGCGCCGAGTCGACGCGACGGAGGGTCAGGCACGGTATGCAGATGATGAGCGCAGACTTCGATCATCGTTTTTCCGCTGAACACGTGCGTGCCGGTCAGCAGCCAGTACCCGACTGCGCCGAGCGCGTACAGGTCCGTCCGCGCGTCGACGGTCTCCGGCGCGCGCAACGTCTCGGGCGCGATGTACAGCGGCGTGCCCGTGATCGTGTCGGCCATGGACAACGCAGGGTCGGTGACTTCTGCTCCACGCGCCCGGAAGCCCACGTCTTTCACGAGGCCAAAGTCGAGGACCTTCACCAGGTCTGAGATGCCAGCGCGATCGACGACCAAGATGTTGCCGGGCTTGACGTCGCGATGAATGAGTCCTGCGTCGTGTGCCTCGGCGAGCGACGCCGCGGCCTGCTCGAGCAGGTGAATCACACGCTCCTCCGGTTGAGGACCATCGAACTCCACGACCTCGTCGAGCGAAGCGCCCTCCAGGAGCTCCATCGCGTAGTAAAAGACGCCGTCCGTCGTGCGACCGTAGTCGAAGACGGTCACGGTGTTGGGATGCGTGAGCATCGCGGTCCGCTGCACCTCACGCTCGAACCGCGTCAGTGCGTCTTTGCCCGCGCGCTCGGGCAAGAGCAGCTTGATGGCGGTGGGTCGCCGCAGCATCGCGTGCGATGCGCGATACACCACGCCCATCCCACCTTCGCCGAGCTTCTTCTCGAGTGTGTACTGGCCGAGCCGCCGGCTGTCGCTCACCTCCTTGCGCAGGCCGTGAACGACCTGCGAAAAGGCTGCCGCCACCGCCACCACCACGGCCCACAGCACGGAGGAGACGAGCGTCGCAGTGTAGGCCATGTCTCCTACCCTACCCTTGGGCCAGATGGCCGCCGGCGGATCGTGCAACGCGGGATCCCAAGCGCTGAAGGCGATGAAGATGCAGCCCAGCAAAGGCACGGTCATCAACGACGCGATCACCAGCGTGTGCCGCGCGCTGGACGGGACGTAGACTGCGTACACGAGCAAGATGTAGCTGACCCCGGTCCGCACGAGCATATCGGGCGATCCGGTCAAATCCATGAGCAGCGCCGTCGACGAGAATGCTGCGGTGCCCACGAACAAGGTCGACAGCTCGACGGTGCGGACGAAGCGCGGGGTCCTCGGCGCTCCCCGTAGGAGGAGCCAGAGCGCCGTGAAGGCCGCGCCCGCCACCATCAGCGGCGCGCTACCGCGGTTGGTCGAGAGCTTCCCCACGTAGATGGCAGTGCCCGTACCGATGCCGATGTAGCTCAGGGTAACGCAGGCGAGCACGCGGCCGAACCTGGATAGCCGGGTCTGACGCTGTTCGTGACCGGCGACGCTACCCCTGAATTCCATGAGCGCTTATAGGCTCGTGCGCGGCGCTATGCACGGTCTGCACACGCATGCGCCTCAGTCGGCTGCCCACGCGCACGGCACGGAGGCGTCGCTTGATTGCCTCAGCGAAGTCGCAAAGACCTGCCGCGCGGGGGCTATTGTTGCGGCTCCGTGCCGAGCAACCCCCCGCAAGCCGTCCACGATGATCGCCCCTTGTGGGCCCTCGAACAGCTTTGTGTGCGGCACGAACGTCCCTTGCTCTACGCGGTGCTCGCCGTGGGTCTCGTGGTCCGCGCGCTGATGATAGTCGGCTCGCCCACCTCGTTTGGCTACGTCTACGACTTCTACCCGGAGGCCGTCGCGTACGTGTACGAGCATCACGCGCTGCCGCCGCCTGACGCGTGCTGGATCTGCGCGCACCCGCCGCTGTTTTGGATCGTCGGGACGCCGTTCTACGCGCTCGGCATGTGGCTGTCCGGCGGTCGCGCTGCGCTCGCCGAGCAGCTGCTGTGCCTGGTGCCGCTGGCCTGCGATGCGCTGACGGTGCTCTACACGTACCGCCTGCTGCGACTCAGGCGGCCGCCGTGTTCGCGCTCGCGCTGGCCCTGGGCGGGACGAAGTATGCTTACAACCTCGCCGTGCACCACGAGCTGCTCGTCGCGAACGGCTCGGCGCGCTCCGGCTTCGACGTCTTTAGCCTTGGCGAGCGGTCGGCCAACCTGCGCTACTACGACTTTCACTCGCTCAAGCTGAACGAGGCCGCTCTATTGTTCGCTCCCGAGCATGGTGGCGGCACGCTCACCGCGCAGCCTGTCTACGCGAGCGTGTGGACGACGCTGCACGCGATGGCGTGGACGGACATGAGCTTTTTTTCCGTGCACGCGCGCCATGGCGACCCGAGCTTGCCGTACCCGGAAAAGCGTGTGTCGGTCCCACTGGTCAGGCTGCTCTTGTACCTGGGGCTCGTGCCGACTGTGCTTTGTATGGTCGGCTTGGTGAGCTCCGCGTTTCGCAAGAGTCTGTGGCCGCTCTCGTTCTTCGCACTCAGCTCGTTCTCGACTTACCTGTGGTGGTTTCTGGCGCAAGATTGCTGGGCGCTCAAAACAAAGTACTTACTGTTCTTGTTGCCGGTGTACGTGCTCTTTGCGCTGCTTGGCCTGCACCGGGCACTCCGTGTGTGTGGACGTTTCGGCCGCGGCATTGCGCTCGTCTCGGTGGCGCTGCTCTCGTCATTGCTCGTGACTTGCGTGGCATACCTGACGAGCTTCGCCCTCGGCTGAGCAGACTTACTACGGTCTGTCGCGACCGACCGATGGCCCGAGCCCTTGACGCGCGCGTCCTCCGCAGTAGACCCCACCTGACAACCTGGAGGCCGCGCATTGACGGAAGTGGAGAGCACGGTCTCGTGTCCCGCTGCTGCAGCGCCTGCTTGGGGCTCCGACGGAGAGCGGCCCGAGACCGAACGGCGTGAGGCGGCAGCGGGCTTCCTGGCCAGCGCGAGCATCCCGCTCAGCGCGAGCTACGCGGTCTACGCATGTGCGGTGCTCGCGAGCGCGCTCGGCCTTCGGCCGTTCGATCCCGTCCCCGCACGCATCATGCTGGGCGCCATGATGTTCGCCATGCTGCTGGCGCTCTCTCGCGTCTTCGGCATCCGTCGGGCAAGCAGCCCAGTCCTTGGCTCTACGGTGCTCGAGCGGACCGGAGCTGTGGTGTGGACGTTTGGATGTCTGATCACGGCGCTCAATGCGCTGATCGCGTGGTACCTGCCGATCGGCGGCTACGACGCCCTCGGCTACCGCTTACCTGCAGCAGGGCAGTGGCTCGACGCAGGGCGCGTGGCGTGGGTGCAGAGCGACGATGCGCTGCGCAACGGCTACGCGCTCGGTCTCGAGGTGCTCGAGGCCTTGGTCACCGCGGCCACCAGCAGCACCGCCGCGCTCGAGGTCCTCGCGCTGTGCTTCGTGCTCGCAGGGGCCTCTGCGCTGGGCGCGCTCGCACTGTTGCTCGGCTGGCCTCGGGGCGCCGCGCGGGTCGCGGGGGGACTCTTTTTGCTCGTACCGATTCACATCCTGAACGGCTCGAGCGGCTACGTGGACGCGGCCTTCGCGGGGGCCTGTGTTGCGTCGCTCGTGCTCAGCGCGGCATGGGCATTCGACTTGGGGAGGCCGGGCTGCGCGTTGGTCGTCGCGACCGGCGTGGCGAGCGGCTGGCTCGTTGCCCTCAAGTCACACGGGGTGGCATTTGTTGGACTCATCCTGGCGAGCGCGCTACTCGTGCGGGTGGCCCGCCACGGTCTTCGTGCGACGCTGCCAGCTGCGGGGTTGCTCGCGACGCTATGCATGCCCGGTGGCTTCTTTTTGCTGCGCAACGTGGTAATCGCGCACAACCCGCTCTACCCGGTCGAGATTCGCCTCGGCGGCCGTGTACTGTTCCCCGGTACAGGTTCGCTCGATGCGGTGCTCAGTACGGCCTCGAACGTACCCGAGGCGCTGCGCGGTCTCCCCGCGTGGCTGCGTCCGCTCTACGTGTGGCTGCAGCTGCACGGGCCGGCCGTCGAGCTCGACGAGCGGCTCAGCGGGCTCGGCTACGCGTTTCCACTGCTCGCGCTGCCTGCGAGCGCTTGGCTGCTCGTGCGCGTCGCTTCTTCGCTCGCGCGCTTCGACCGCGGCGGGCGAGGCCTCTTCTCTTTCGCGCGCGGAAGGACAGCGCGCGACCTTTTCCTGCTCGCGCGTGGAAAAACGGCGCGCGTCGACGCCGTGCTCTCGCTCGTGTTCGGCGCCACGCTGGCATGCTTTGTCGTCCAGCCGCTCGCTTTTTGGTCGCGCTACACGTCTTGGCTGTGGGGCTTTGGGGCGCTCGCCGTCGCAGCGTTGGTGCACCTGCTGTCGCGCACAGCTGCATCGCGCGCGCAGCAGCGCACTGCGCTCGCGGTCGCGCTGCTCGCGATGACGCTCGTGCCGGCCGAAGCGACGTATGCTCTCGCGCACGTCAAGCGCCTCGACCGGGATCACCGCGAGCTCCTCACGGGTGACACGGTGCGCGCACTCGCGACGCTGGCCGGGGTCGACGCGGGCTTCGTGCGCGAAGAGCTGATGGGCCGCGCTCACGTGTGCCGCACGCCGTGGCGCGTGGGCACGGATGACGCGAACCTGGACGGCGTCGCAGCGCAGCTGTCGCCGCGGCCCTCGGCACACGTCATCAGCGATAGTTCGCTCGACCGTGCCCTCGCGAGCGCGCATCGGGCAGGCTGTGCAACGCTCATCGCGTTCGGGAACAGCCCACTTCCTGCTGAAGCGCGCGCACGAGCGCTCGACGTGCGAGAGCGTCGTGCGTTCGGAGTGGTGCAGGTGATCGAGCTGCCGCGCTCTGAGCAAACACCTTACTAGTGGCCTGGCGGACGTCGCGCGATTCCTGACGGTCTGTCTCCAGTCGCGAGCACGGTGAGCCTGGGGTCCACGGCGGCCGCTCCGTCGACCGGTAGCCTCACGCCCGCGTCAAGCGCCCCGTTGGCTGGCTTGCCGATCGACACGGGCCCGCCTGTGCTCGTCCCAGCATCGATGGCAGGGGTGCCTGCATCCTGGTAGCCGAGGGGATTCTGGAAGACACCAGAACCTTGGACGCGCTGCTGCCTGCGACGTTCGAGCCGGTGACACGAAACGAGTACATCTTGCCTCCGCGCAGAACGCCCGCAGGGGCGTCACCGTAGGCTCGTACACCGTCTCCATGTAGAACCTTTGCTCCAAGGTCGTGCCTCGCCCCAGCTCGACCAAAAACGTCGTGAACTGTGGTGGCGCGGGATCGAACCCCCACGAGATCTTCCAGCGCCCGGGCGCGCTAGGCGTCACCTGGATGGACGTCAGTACTCCCGGCGCTGCAGGCATGAACGTCGGGTCGACCTTCGTTTCGCTGCTGGTGCTTGCCCCCCGATACAGCGTCGGATCTCCTTCTAGCTCGTAGCAGGAGAACAAGTGGGTGCTCGACGCGGTCAAGAGCATGCTTCACGCGCAACAGGGAGCTGCCACGTTCCCCGGCTACGAACTGCCCGTTCTTGCGGTTGGGCCCAATGGGATCGACGGCGCCGGGCGGTGCGCGCCGTGAGCGTCCGCGAGTCAGACGAGAGCGGTCAACAACGTGTCGTCTGCTATTGGGGCAAACCTCGACGGCTCGCGGGAAGCCGAGGCTGCGCCGCAGTTCTTGATTTGTCGACGCTCTTTCCACGTCGAGGTGCAAGGCGAGCCGCGTGTGCCGTTGCGAGCAACGCCGCCGAACCACGTCAACTCCCATGAAACCCTGTCGCGTTGCACTCGTCTGCAAACAACGTCAGGAAGCGATCGGGAGGTGATGGTGATCTATCTATGGGTGCACGGCCAACACAGCGGTCCTTTTTCGACCGAAGAACTGAGGTCGCTGTGGCAAGCGCAACAGATCTCAGATGATGCGCTCTACTGGTGGGAGGGGATGACAGATTGGGAGTCCATCACTGCGTTTCGACCGCCCGTACTTCAGCCACTCATCGCCGCCTCCATTCACCTCTCTGCTTCTAGCGAAATCGTCGGCCGCCCGACCGAGAGCGACCTCGGCCTGGTGGCTACGGAGGTCGTGTTCTCGGACACAGGCGGTCTGATGTCCATCGACGAGCGAGCATCGGGTGGCCGCAGCACGAGGACCGAGCACGAGTTTGCCAAGGCGCGCTCGCTGGCGCTCAAGAGGCTTCAGAACGAGGCCGCACAACGCGAAGCTTCGGCCGTCGTCGACGTCGCGCTGAGGTATTCGGAGTTCTCGGGACGCGGGGGCAGCTTGGTGGTCGTGCTCGCGACTGGATCGGCGGTCCGGCTGCGCCCGCGTATGCCGCCTGCCCCGTAGTGTCGTACACCTTTGATTCGCCGTTCGCTCGTCAGGGCCTCCGCCGCGCGCCTTTCTGCAGCCGCCAGGGAGCGCGGGTCGACGAAGCTGAGCGGGCAACGATTACCGGGACGGCGACGCACGCTGGTAAGGCTGACGGAAGCAGCCGTTCTTTTTTCTGGATCGAGAAGTGCCGAGTCGCTTGGGGCGCGGGAAGACTGCTCGAGCCTTCGCCTGCGCTCGGCACGAGCAGTCTCCCCGCACCCCAAGCGACAGATCGCCGTGCAGCGCCGCAGATGGGTGGCGACCGCAAGCGACGTGGTCCACTTTCGCTGGAAGTCTGAGGTCGGTGCCCTGAACGGGCCCGCCCCGTCACCGCCCCGGGATTCTGGTCCGTGGTAGAGCGAAGCGAATGGCCTGAGCTTCGAGAACCTGAGTGCGCCCGTCATCAAATACGTAGAAAGGATGGATTGGACTCAGACGGGCCCCAGCCACTACCTCTCGCGGTTGCTCCGGCGGCGGTGGAATCACAGCGTCCGCGGAGAGTCGCACGGCATTTTTGCGAAGCGCTGCGATGAGCTGCTCAGAAGACTGCGGCCGAGAAGTACGGATCTCGATCGTTCCGACAACGGCATAGACAGCGCTCGGCGGCTGCTTCAACAGCCAGCGCTCCGCCTGGTCTTCCTGCTGCGGCCACCGCCACATGCTCGATTGGTATTTGTCAAAGTCCGCTGAGCGAACAACGCCAGAGACCATCCCAGATCCGCATCCCGCCAAAGTCAGAAGGGGGGCGACAACAAGAAGGCACGTGAGCAAGCGCGGCCCCAACGGCATACCGCGTTCTTAGCGTGGCGCGCGACTTCCCGCGAGCGAGATGGAGCGAGAAAGAGCTACCGCCGCGCGACCCGGCGCCGTTTTGGCCGGTGGTCGACGACGCAAGGCCGTAGCGGGGTCCCGAAGGTCAGGCCGATGCACAAGGCCGACGCCAGTGTCGGAGGGCACACCTGCGTCCGCGTGGCGCTGGGTGCGGGGCTTTTCCAAGACACGGTACGCGATGGGCATTTGTAGGCCCCGCCGTTCGGCCCTTTGGGTCTGCGCTGACCGTGAGCTCGAG
>JBEGTL010000357.1:0-8313 GCA_041179425.1 Pseudomonadota bacterium
CGTGCGCCCCTCGAGCAACTCCATCACCAAGAACGGTCGCCCGCGCACGAGGCCGTAATCTTGCAGCGTGACGATGTGCGGGTGCGAGAGCGCCGCGAGCGTCAGCGCCTCTTGTTGGAAGCGCGGCCGCAGCTCTTCTTCTCCGATCACCTCCTGCTGCAGCAGCTTGACGGCGACGCGGCGGTGCAGCTTGAGCTGCAGCGCACGGTAGACGATGCCCACCCCGCCCTCGCCGAGCGGCGCTTCGACCTGGTAACGACCCTCGAGCAGGTCGCCGATGCGCAGGCTGGTGTCGACGCCAGGGTTGGCGTACGCGCTCTCCGGGGGGATCGAAGGGGGAAACGGTAAGCGCGGACTGGTCGTCGGCTTCCGCGCTTCGTCGGCGTGCGGTTGTTCCGCAACAGACCGAGACGCGGGCGCGCCCGGCGCGGTCGGGAGGCTGCTCATGAGTCCTCTGCTGGGGGAACGAAAGGGGTGGCAGCTTACCAGGTGTTGCCAACGAAGGGGTGCCCTTTGGCGGCGCGCGCTACTGCCGCCCTCAGAAAGGGACGGACCGAAACGGCGCCGTCGATGCCGTCTTTCACCGTGCGTCGGTCCGCCGCTGGTTCAACAATGAACGCCAGTCGGTGGCGTCCATGTTGCCGTTGGCTACATTCACAGGAATCAGTACCGAGCTGTGCTCGGGCTGCTTGGTCGAAGCGCGCGGTCTTTCGCGCGCGAAGCGAAGAATGGAGACGTTCAATGACGATCCCGATCCGACGCGCAGGCGTGATCGGGGCAGGCGTGATGGGTAGCGGCATCGCCGCGCACTTCGCCAACGCCGGCCTCGAAGTAGTGCTCCTCGACATCGTTCCGCCCAACCTCAAAGACGACGAGAAGACCAAGAAGAGCGCGCGCGACAGGTTCGCCGCGGGTGGCCTCGAGAAGGCCGTCAAGAGTCGTCCTGCGGCCTTCTTCCACAAGGGTGCGGCGCGCCTGGTGCGCACCGGCAACACCGAGGACGACCTCGGGCTGCTCGCCGACTGCGACCTGGTAATCGAAGCGATCATCGAGCAGATCGACGCCAAGCGCGCGCTGTTCGGCAAGCTCGAGGCAGTGCTACCGACGCACGCCATCGTGGCCTCCAACACCTCGGGCCTGCGCATCCACGACATGCTCGAGGGCCGCACGCCCGAGTTCAAGAAGCGCGTCTTGGTGATGCACTTCTTCAACCCGGTCCGCTACATGAAGCTGCTCGAGCTGGTGGCCGGCCCCGACACCGACCCGAAGGTGTTCGACCTGGTCACGCGCTTCGGCGAAGACGTGCTCGGCAAGGGCATCGTGGTCGGCAAGGACACGCCCAACTTCGTCGGCAACCGCATCGGCGTGCACGGCATGGCGCTGACGGCCCACTTGATGGTCGAAGAGGGGCTGTCGCCCGAGGACGTCGACGCCATCACCGGCACGCCCATGGCGCACCCGCGCAGCGCGAGCTTTCGCACCGCCGACATGGTGGGTCTCGACACCTTTGGTCACGTGGCCAAGAACTGTTACGAGTCGCTGGTCGACGACGAAGAGCGCGACGTCTTCAAGCTGCCCGCGTTCGTCGACACCATGCTCGAGAAGAAGCTCCTCGGCGACAAGACCAAGGGCGGCTTCTACAAGCGGGACGGCAAGAACAAGCTCACGTTCGACTACAAGACGCTCGACTACCGTCCCGAGGGCGGCGACGAGGCCATCAAGCAGGCCACCAAGGCGCTCAGTAAAATCGAGAGTCCGGTCGAGCGCCTCAAAAAGACGGTCGCCACCGAGGGCACCATCGGCCGCTTCGCGTGGAAGCTGCTCTCCCGCTCGCTCGCCTACTCGGCGCGCCGCATCCCGGAGATCTGTGAGTCGGTCGTCGCGATCGATGACGCGATGAAGTGGGGCTACAACTGGGAGATTGGGCCCTTCGAGGCGTGGGACGCGCTCGGCTTTGCCGAGACGACGGACCGCATGCTCAAAGAAGGGGTCGCGCTGCCCGAGACGATCAAAAAGATGCGCGCGAGCGGGGCCAAGGGCTTTTACCGCGAAGACGGCGCCGTCTACGACCTGGTCAAGGGCGCGTACATCCCGCGCGCCAAAGACCCGCGCTACGCTTCGTTCGACATCCTCAAAAAATCCAGCGCGCCCGTGCTGGAGAACACCGGCGCGGCGGCCTACGACCTCGGCGACGGTGTGCTCGGCTTCCAGTTCAAGACCAAGATGAACAGCCTCGACGGCGACGTCATCACGCTGCTCAACGAGTCGATTGCGCGCGCCGAGCAGGACTTCAACGGCATCGTCATCTCCAACCAGGGCGACAACTTCAGCGTCGGCGCCAACCTGTTCTTGATCGTGATGACGGCGCAGCAGAAGCAGTTCGACACCATTGCCGGCATCGTCAAGAGTCTGCAAGACACCATGCAGCGCATGAAGTACGCGCGCGTGCCGGTGGTGGCTGCACCGTTCGGCATGACGCTCGGCGGCGGCCTCGAGGTCTGTCTCGCGTCCGACGCGGTGCAGGCGGCGGCAGAGACCTACTCGGGTCTGGTCGAAGTCGGCGTAGGCCTCATCCCGGGCGGCGGAGGCAACCTCAACCTGCTCTGGCGCGCGCTCGAGAACTACCCCGAGGGCGCGACCGTCAACACCTACGACATCGTCACGCAGATCTTCAAAAACATCGCCATGGCCAAGGTCGCCACCAGCGCCGCCGAGGCACAGGCGTTTGGGTACTTCCGGCGCAACGACGGCGTGTCGTTCGACAAGCAGAGGCGTGTCGCCGAGGCCAAGGCGCGCGTGATCGGCCTGGCTGCCGCGGGCTACCACCCACCTACCCCGCGCGCGTACGTGCTGCCGGGCGAGAGCGGAATCGCCACCATCAACATGATGGTCGACACCCTGACCGCGGGCGGCTTCGCCTCCGAGCACGACGCGTTGATCGCGCGCAAGCTGGGCGTGGTGCTCAACGGTGGCATCAGCGGCGCCACGCACGAGGTCAGCGAGCAAGAGATCCTCGATCTCGAGCGCGAAGCCTTCGTCAGCCTGTGCGGCGAGCCCAAGTCGCTCGAGCGCATGCAGTACATGCTCATCAACAACAAGCCCCTGCGCAATTGAGGTCGAAGCCATGCCGAAAAGCAGCACAGAAGTCGTGATTGCAGAAGCAGTGCGCTCGGCCGTCGGGCGCGCCATCAAGGGCTCGCTGGCGTTCAAGCGGCCCGACGAGCTCGCCGGAGACGTCATCAAGGGACTCATGGAGCGCGTGCCCCAGGTCTCGAGCAGTCTGGTCGAAGACCTGATCGTCGGCTGCGCCATGCCCGAAGGCGAGCAGGGTCTCAACATCGCGCGCATGTGTGGTCTGCTCGGCGGCCTGCCCGAGGACTCGAGCGCGCAGACCATCAACCGCTTTTGTTCGAGCGGTCTACAGTCCATCGCGCTCGCGGCGGGCGGCGTCGCCATCGACTCGTTCGACATCGCGGTCGCTGGCGGCGTCGAGTCCATGTCGATGGTGCCGATGACGGGCAACAAGCTGTCGGCTTCGGCCGAGGTGATGGAGCGCTTCCCGAGCGCCTACACACCCATGGGCATCACGGCCGAGAACGTGGCCAATCGTTTCGGCATCTCGCGCAAGGACCAAGACGAGTTCGCACTCGCCAGCCAAAAGAAGGCGAGCAACGCCGTCGAGAAGGGCATCTTCGATCAAGAGATCGTCCCCGTGCGCGGCATTCGTTACGACGGCAACAAGCGTGTCGAGTTCGTCTTCAAGCGCGACGAGCTGCCGCGGCCCGACACCACGCTCGAGGGCCTGGCTTCGCTCAAGCCCTCGTTTGCCGCCAAGGGCAGCGTCACGCCGGGCAACGCGTCGCCCCTGTCCGACGGCGCGGCGTTTGCCCTCGTGATGAGCAAACAAAAGGCGGACGAGCTCGGCGTGAAGGGCCTCGGCTACTTCCGTGCGTTCGTCACCGTGGGCGTGGACCCCAGCATCATGGGCATCGGCCCGCTGCCCGCCGTGCAGAAGCTGCTCAAGAAGACCGGCCTCTCGCTCAAGGACATCGACTTGATCGAGATGAACGAAGCCTTCGCGAGCCAGTCGCTGTACTGCAAACGAGAGCTCGGCATCCCGGACGAAAAGCTCAACGTCAACGGCGGCGCCATCGCGCTCGGCCATCCGCTCGGCTGCACGGGGGCCAAGCTGGTCTCCTCCATCCTCTACGAGCTCAAGCGTCGCGGCGGCCGCTACGGAATCGTCACGATGTGCATCGGCGGCGGAATGGGCGCAGCAGGTTTGGTCGAAGCCATCCATTAACAGATCATGAAGCTCTGCTGGCCCGCCCCCGAACGTAATAAAACGCCCATTCTGGACGTGCTTCGCCGCGTCTTGCCCGAGAAGGGAACGCTGCTGGAGATTGCGAGTGGGACGGGTCAGCACGTGGCGTACTTTGCCGAGCAGCTGCCGCACCTCTACTTCGTGCCGAGCGACATCAACCTGGCCAACCTGGAGAGCATCCGTGCCCACCGGGACGAGCTCCTCACACGCGCGAACACGAGCGCTGCGACCGGGACCGAAAACAACGTGCTCGAGCCGCGGGAGATCGACGTGCGCTCGAGCGACTGGGCGGTCGGCAAGGTCGAGGCCGTCTTCTGTGCAAACATGATCCACATCGCGCCCTGGTCGTGCACCGTGGGTCTGCTCGATGGGGTTGGCCGCAACCTGACTGTCCCGGGCGTGTTCGTACTGTACGGCCCGTTCAAGGTCGCCGGGCGGCACACGGCGCCCAGCAACGAGGAGTTTGACCTGACACTCCGCGCGCGTGACGAGACGTGGGGGGTGCGCGACGTCGAGGCCGTCACCGCGCTTGCCGAGGCGCAGGGGCTCGTGCTCGACGAGCGCGTGGCCATGCCCTCCAACAACCAGTGTCTGGTCTTTCGACGCTGACCGGCGGCACAGTCTGACACGCGGCGTAGCGCAAAAAGTCTAGCGATCTCCGAGACCCAACGGGCGGCAAGTATCTTGCAGCAAGGCCTGGGTCTTGGAGGCACGCATGCAATTCACGGCGCGACATCGCTCGACCTTACTGTCTCTGTTGATCACCCTGAGTACGGGGCTCTCGCTCTCGACAGGCTGCGGCGCGGACTCCGCGGAGAGCAGCGATTGGCCCTCTTCGTCGGACTCTGAGCCCGCGACCTCGGGTGGCTCGAACAGCTCCAGCGGCGACGATGGCGATGAAGGCGAGGCGCCTCTCGATCCGGCTCGTAGCTATCCGACAAAAAAAGACGCGGGCGCGGCCAAGGCCCCCGCCAGCGCGCTCGACGCCGGAGCGCCGTCGGGGGCCACCGCCACGCCAACCACCCCGAGTCTGAGCGACCAGTCCGACGACTCTCCCGAGAGCGTGGCGACCACCCCGCCCAAGGCGATGCCCGCCGTGGTGAGCCCGTTCGTCGACACCAGCAAAGACCCCTTCAGCACGTTCGGCGCCGACGTGGACACGGCCAGCTACGACTACTTGCGCCAGAGTCTGCAGACCTACAAACAGGTGCCGCGGCCCGAGCTCGTTCGCGTCGAAGACTACGTCAACTACTTCAAGTACGGCTACGCCATCCCGGCGGCCGACGCCGCGCAGCCGTTCGCCATCTCGCTCGCGGCTGCGGCCCATCCGCTCGGTCGCGCGACCACGCTCGTGCGCGTGGGCATCCAGGCCAAGGCCGCCCCCAAGACCGAAAACAAACAAGCCAACTTGGTGTTTTTGGTGGACGTGTCCGGCAGCATGGCCGACCCGCTCAAGCTGCCGCTCGTCAAGCGCGTGCTCAACGAAGCACTCAAGGTGCTGGCAACGACCGACAAGGTCAGCATCGTCACCTACGCGGGCGACACGCGCGTGCGGCTCGCGCCTACGCTGGTGTCTTCGCCCGAGACCATCACCAAGGTCATCAACGCCCTCGAGGCAGGTGGCGGTACGGCCGGCGCCAGCGGCATCAACCTCGCCTACGAGCAGGCCCAAGCGGGCTTCGTGGCGGGCGGCATCAACCACGTGATCTTGTGCACCGACGGTGACTTCAACATCGGCGTCTCCAGCAACGAGGCACTGGTCGCACTGGTCAAAGAGAAGCGCGCGAGCGGCGTCACACTGACCGCACTCGGCTTTGGACGCGACAACCTCAACGACGCGATGATGGAGCGTGTGAGCAACGCCGGCAACGGCAGCTACAGCATCGTGTACAGCGAGGACCAGGCCATCGAGTACGCCAACGAGCGTCTGCTCTCCACCATCGTGCACGTCGCCAAGGACATGAAGATCCAGGTCGAGTTCAATCCGGCCGAAGTGCTCGCGTATCGCCTGGTCGGCTACGAAGACCGCGCCATTGCCGACACGCTGTTCCGCGACGACAAGGTCGACGGAGGCGAGGTGGGCGCAGAGCATCGTGTCACCGCGCTCTACGAAGTCGTGCGCACGGGCGGCGTGCTGCCCACGGGTGCCGGCGTGCCCGCGCTGAGCGCAGGCGAAGCCAGCACCGGCGCACGCGAGGTCGACCCGAGCGAGCTCGTGCGCGTGAAGGTGCGTTCCAAGGCCGTCACCGCGACCGATGCCGACCCCGCGACGGAGGTCACCGCGTCGCTCAAGCCGGCAGACATCAGCCCCACGCCCGACGCCGACCTGACGTGGGCCGCAGCGGTCGCCGGCTTTGCCGAGGTGCTGCGCCTGAGCCCGTACACCAGCGCAAACGATCTCGCGACCGTGGAGACCCTGGTGACCGCACAAAAAGATCGCGACAGCGATCGTGCGGAGTTCGTGCAGCTGGTGGGCACCGCGCGCGCGTTGCTCAACAAGTGACAAGCAGGTTGATGACAAAGTCGCACCCGCGGCAGACGTCGACGACCGAGTAAGCTCAGCAGACCCCGCGCTGCGCGAACAAAGTATCGAAGCGCGGCCCTGACGTTCGCGCGAGCGCTCTGTGCCGGCGTACCCGGTAGCAGACCAAACGCTCAGAGTGCCGTCGTCCAGAACTGCACCCAGTTGCGGGCGGTGTGCATGGACGTCTTCACACTGCTGGCGGTACGCGCGGCCAAAGACCAGACGCGCGAGGCATCGGTCGAAGCGCGCGGGTCTTCCGCGCGCGAGCGTAGAAACCAAGCGGACGGATTCACGGCCGCGAAGCTGTGCGTGAGGATGGGTTGATTGGTCATCACCCTTCTCTTCCTAGTCGACATCGACGGAAGGCAAAAGGCTTACTCACCCGCATCCAATCAGAGCGGCACGGTTCACTCAGAGCGGCAGCATTTCACTCACGATTTCAAACGAATCGCAGCTGAGCGGAAGACAAAACGACCCACATGGGCCGCACACCGGAGGATCCAGAGCAATGCTCAATAAGTCGCTTTGATGCCGACATGAGTCCAACGCGGAGCATTGGGGCGCGCGCCGAAGGGGCGGCGCGACACGATGTACTGGGAGTCGAACAGGTTCTGGATGTTGGCGTAGAGCGAGAACGGACCCCAGATCTTGGCGTAGCCAGTCAGGTCGACCACCGTCGTCGCGTCGGTCGCGATCGTGTTCTCGAGCTTGTCGCGACCCGGGATCTCACGCATGCGCCCGACGTAGGTGACGGCCACGTTGGCACCGGCGCGCACGTGCTCGACGCCCGCCTGCACGCGCAGCTGATGACGCGGGATGTACGGCATGAAGTCGCCCTTTTTGACGTTGCCCCAGATTGGGTCTTGCGAGCTGAACGTGTTCTCGAACTGCGACTTGGTCCACGTGTACGCGAGCTGCAGCGGCAGCTTGTAGGCGCGCACGGGCACCTCGTGCTCGGCGGACACTTCCATGCCGTAGGTGCGGGCCGCGCCGGCGTCGAACTGCTGATCGACCGTGGCGTCCGTGCAGCCGCTCGAGAACGTGCACACGTCCGTGAGGTTTTTGTAGTCGTTGTAGAAGAAGATGCTCTCGAGCCGCGCCAGCCGATCGGTGAAGCGTGCACCCGCTTCGTAGTTGACGCTCTTCTCGGGCTTGATGCCGTCGGCGCTGCCCGGCGGCGGTGGGCTGAAGCCTTGGTACACGCCGCCTAGCAGGCCGAGCCCGCGGTACAGCCCGAGGTACGCACCGATGCCCGGCAAGATGCCGTAGTTGAACTGCTTGGTGTCGTCCATGGCGAGTCGGTCTTGCGAGCGCGAGCGCACGAGCTCCGCACGAACACCCGGTGTGAGCGTGAGCTCTTTCCAGCTGACTGCGTACAGCGCGTGCAGCGCGACCGCGTGCGTCGACTCTTTGTTGAAGGCCGTCACCTCGGTGGGCTTGCCGTCCGGGGTCAACCTGTCGCCAT
>JBEGTL010000358.1:0-8223 GCA_041179425.1 Pseudomonadota bacterium
GGCACGAAACGGCGAAAGCCATGCGGCCGCAAGCGACGTGTTGCTCAGCTGGGCAGGCGTCAGCAGACCGGGCGGCTTGGCGAGCGCGTCTTCGAACGGAGCGAACGCCGACGCGACGAAGCCCTGCCGCGCGAGCACCTCGTGGAGGCGCGGCACGAACGTGGGGTCGTCGCGCAGGCGGCCCCAGCGCGCTTGTTGCGTGGCTCGCGAGGGCAGCAGCGTGCTGACGCTGCGCAGCGACTTGACAGTGCCTGCGCGCTCCAGAGGAGCGAGCCTCGCGAGCACCACCTCGCTGCGCGCGAGGGCTTGCTCGTCGTCGGCGCCGAGTGCCACCACGAGGCGGCTCTTGGTCCCGCGCCCGAGCCTCTGCTGCACGCGCTCGTTCTCCGCGTCGAGCAGCGGCGCCTTGGTGCGCAGCGCGGCCAGGCTGTCGTCGAAGTGCAGCTTGGGTAGGCCCAGCGAAAGCGCCAGCAACGAAGGCCCCACGAACACCAGCGCGAGCACGCGTCGGTCTGCGATACGCGTGACCACTCTGCGTCCAAAAAAGCTGAGCTGCGTGGTCTTCTCGCGCGGCGTCTTGCGCGACAGCGCAGGCAACACGTAGCGCGTCGACAGCAGCGCACCGAGCACACCCATCGCGCCAAACATCGCCATCTGCTGCAGGCCACGAAACCCGGACCCAAACAGCGTCGCGATGCCAGCGATGGTGGTGGCGCCACCGAGCCACATGCCCGGCCAGAGCCGGCGCATCAGCTGCTCGTTGTGCTCGCTCGCGGGCGCGGCCAGCCTGTGCGCGAAGTAGTGTGTGGAGTAGTCCTCGGCCACGCCGATGATCGCCGAGCCAAACGCCAGCGCGAGCCCGTGCACGAAGCCGAACACGAGCTGGCACGCCGCGGTCGCCACCAGGCAACCGAAGCCGATGGGCAGCAACACCAGGAGCGGCTCGCGAAAGGAGCGAAACACGAACAGGTACAGCACGAAGATGCCGAGCAGCGACAAGCTGGAGATGCGCTCGATGTCGCCGCGCACCGAGTGCTCACCCTCGAGCGCAAAGCGGTTGAGCCCACTCCACTCGAGCTTCACGGAGGCGTCGCTCGCGCGCGCACGAACGACCGCCGCCTCGACCGCCGCCTCGACCTTCAGCTGCGCCGCGCTGTCGAACGGTGTGGCATTGGTCGCCGCAAACACCACCGACCAGCGCCCGTCTTCGCTGACCAGCTGTCGATCTTCGACGCGCAGCTGCCCACGCGAGCGCGACTGCGCCTCGAGCAGCGAGACGAAGCCGCCGAGCGGATCGTCGGGCGCGAGCCTGCGCTCGAGCGCTCCGAGCGGCCCCGCGAGGCGTTCTTTCATCGCGACGATACGCTGCTCCAAGAACGAGTCGGGCACAGGCCCGGTGCCCTCGGGCAGGTGCAGCAGCCCTACCCGCGCCGGAAACAACAACGCGTAGAACTGCTGCTCGTCTTCGGACGACACCCCCCCGCGCGTCCACTCGAACAACCCGCTCTTGCCCAGCTCCGCCGCGAACGTGGCCGCTGCTTTGTGGTGCGCCTCGGGCGTGCTGGCCGTGAGCGTGAAGACGACCACGCGCGCCTGCGGGGCATCGGACAGCTCACGCGCGAGCTCGAGCAGGCCGGTCTTTTCGTCGCGCGGCAAGAACTCGGTGATCGGCGTGCGCACCTCGAGCCGAAGCGCGACGAACACGCTGCACACCAGCGTGATCAGACCAAACACGAGCGCGCGACGCACGGCTCAGAGACCGATCTTGAACAGCCGCGCCTGCTCGGCGGGACTGAAGGCCTTGCGCAGGGTGATGTCGCGGAACGTGGTCAGCGTGGTATCGCCATTGGCGTCGAGTAGCTCCATACGCGAGAGCAACGCGCCCTGCCCTTCGAACGACATCGAGCGCACCAGGCGCTTGACCTTTTCGTCCTTGGGGGTGACGCGGATACGAAAGCCGTTGTTGGGCAGCGCCTCCGCGCTGACCTCGGCCACACGCGTGAGCGCCGCAAGGTCGCCGCCGAGCACGCTGACAAACGTGTCGACCAACACACGGAGCGAGGGCTGCGCAGACAGCTGGATGCTCTCGGTGTGCTCTTTGTCGCCGAAGCTGAGCGTCTCACCGCGCAACAGCAGGCTCGACTTGCGCGGCTTGTCGGTGTGACGCGCGAGCAGGCGCGGCTTCGCGTAGTACAGCGTGCCTTCGCTGTGCATCGGCTGCGCCAGCAGCGCCATCCGCTTTTCTTCGTGGAAGTGCGCGCTCAGGGCTTCGGTCTTGGCCAGCTGCGCGAGCACCGCCGAGAGCGCGAGCGGTGTCGCGCCGGACACGCCTCCCGCCTGGGTCGGCGCCGCTGGTTTTTTCTCGACGCCGCGCGGCTCTGCGGCCGCGTGCGAAGCGAGCAGCAACAAGGCCCACAGCGTGGTCACGGCGCGGCCACGAACTCGCGATCGAAAAGACCAGAGAGTGCCCCGCACGGCTACACCAATCCGCGGCGCACGAGCTCGCGCGCTTTGACGATGTCGGCGTCCATCGGACGGTCGCGCAACGTCGGCTCGATGTGCGCACGCACCGTGCGATGCAGCTCGGCCACCCGCGGGGCCACACGCGTCACGCCGCGCAGCTCGACCGCCTGCGCACACGCGATCAAGTGCACCGCGGTGACGCTCTCGACGAGGTCGGCGATGTTCATCAAATCCAGCGCTGCGATCGAGCCCATGCTCACCTTGTCCTGGTTGTGTCCCTCGGTGCTGCGGCTGAAGACGCTGGCCGGCATGGTCAGCTTCAACGCCTCCGCGGTGAGCGCGCTGGCTGTGATCTCCATCGCCTTGAAGCCGTGATGCGCAAAACGCTCGTCGCCCGTGACCATGTTGAGGTTCTCGGGCAAGCCGCCGTTCTGCACGGGATCGTTGAGCAGCACGAGCTGTCGATCGAGCAGGTCGGCGACGTTGGCCAGCTGCGTCTTGAGCGTGTCGGCCACCATACACACGTGCCCACCGTAGAAGTTGCCGCCGTGCAGCACGTCCCCGGAGTCGGGATCGATCAGCGGGTTGTCGCTCGCGCCGTTGAGCTCGATCTCCAGGATGGGACGACACATGGCGAGCGCGTCGAGCAACACCCCGATGACGTGCGGTGCGCAGCGGATGGAGTAGCGCTCTTGGATACGTGTCCCGCGCGCCTCGGGGATGTCGCTCGCACCGAGCGCCTCGCGGATCCAGGCCGCGCACTGGGCCTGTCCGGCGTGTGGCTTGGCCAAGAACAATCGTGCATCGAAGTGGGCGCGCTGGGCACCCATCGCCTCGAGCACGCTGGCCGTGAGCAACGACGCAAGCTTGGCGACCTGTGCCGCGCGCGCAAACCCGAGGCACGTGAGCGCCGCCATGACGGACGTGCCATTCATGATGGCGAGGCTCTCTTTGGGTTGCAGCTCGAGCGGCTCGATGCCCGCGGCCGAGAGCGCCTCACGCGCATCGACGAGCTTGCCGTCGAGCCACGCGCTGCGCTCTCCCATCAGCAGCGCCGCGACGTACGACAGCGGCGTCAGGTCGCCGCTCGCGCCGACCGAGCCGCGCGATGGAATGGCCGCGGACACGCCGGCGCGCAGCAGCGCCGCCAAGTTCTCGAGCAGCACCGGGCGCACACCCGAGTAACCCGCAGCAAGCGAGCTGAGGCGGATCAGCATCACGGCCCGACTCGAGGCTTCGTCGAGCAGCGGGCCGACTCCGCAGCCGTGGTAGCGCGGCAGGTTGGCCGCCATGGTGAGTGCTTGCTGCGTCGCGACCGTGTTCTTCACGGAGGCGCCAAAGCCTGTGTTCACGCCGTAGGTGGGAACGGACTGGGCGAGGCGACGCTCGATCACGGCGGCTCCCCGCGCGATGCGGTCGACGAAGGCGGGCTCGCTCGACAGCCGCACCCGACGCTCGCCGTGCGCGACGGCGACCACGTCTTCGATGCTGAGCGGCCCCGCGCCGATCGTAAGTTCACTCATGACTGACCCCAGAAATCGAAGAAGTTGAACCAATTGTAGGGCGCCCGCGCCACGTACGCCTCGAGCCTATCGGCGTAGCGCTGCACCGTCTCGCGGAGGGCCTGCTCGCGGTTCTTGCGCGGCAGCTCGATGGCATCGGCGAAGTGCTCGCAGTGCAGATCGTAGCGGTTGTCGCCGCCGTACAGACCAAACGTCAGGTACACCGGACAGCGCAGCGCGGCGGCCAAGATGAAGGGCCCCGAGGCAAAGCGGGCCCTTCCGCCCAGGAAGTCGGCCTCGCTCGAGCGCGCGTCGGGGCCGATGCGGTCGGCCAAGATGGCCACCATCTCACCACGCTCGATGCACTCGCGGATCTGCAGCACGAAGTCGAGCGGCGGGCCGACCACCGAGATGAAGCGTGTGGTGCTGCTGGGGTCGAGCTGGTCGAGCACCGCCTGCAGGCGCTGCGCGTTGCTGAAGTTGACCACCATGTTGATGGGCAGCGACTGCGTGGTGGCGCCGAGGCGCATGGCCTCGAAGCTGCCGAGGTGCGCGCCGAGCAAGATCGCGCCCTGCTTCTTGGCCGCCAAGTCGGTGAGGTGAACGCGACCGGTGGAGCTGACCTGAAACGGAGCACGCTTGCCGCTCGCGATGAGCAGCCGATCGAGCGCGACCTCGGCGAACGCACAGAAGTGACGAAACACCATCCCGAAGGTCGCGCGCCCCGTCTGCCGATACGCGGCTCCCGCCCCCGGCACCTCGATCGCGCGGTCGTGCACGCGCTTGAAGTAGGCGCGCGAGGCGACGCGCGCACCACGATGCATGAGCACGTAGTAAAAAACGATCACGCGCAGAAAGCCGCGCGCCACCCCGCGTCCAAACGCGGTGCACAGCAGCACGACGAAGCGGATGCCCCACACGGAGCCCACCTCCGCCACGTCGAGCCAGCCAGCCTTTTTTTCGATCGCGGTCATGGTGCGCGTTTCGCAGCAGCGGTCACGGCTGGATCCGGCGCGGCCGCGCGCGAAACAAGAGGCGGAACAGCAAGGCCAGCACCATGCGCGTGTGCATCCAGCTGATCAGCACGTTGTCGCGAAAGAGTCGGAAGTGCGACACGCCCCCTTGCGACTCGGACAGGTAGCGCACGCGCGTTCCCAGGTTGAGCACCGGAGCGCCTGCCCAAGCGATGCCGACTGCGATCTCCGGGTCGAAGTCCATGGCGTTGCCGCGAGCGCGCGCGCGCAGCGCCAGCTCGATGGGGTACACACGGTAGCCGCACATGGGGTCTTGGATGACGGACCCGACTGTCTCGACATGGGTCCAAAAACGCGTGATTTGCCGGCCGACCAGGCGAGAGCGGGGCGCCGAGTCGTCGAACTCCGGACTACCCAGCACCAGTGCCTCGGGGTGCAGCTCGGCGGCGGTGACGAAGCGCGGCATGTCCGCGATGGCGTGCTGACCGTCGCCGTCGATCTGGAAGGCGTGCGTGAAGCCGAGCTGGTGCAGCGCCTCGAGGCCCGTCTTCACGGCGGCGCCCTTGCCACCATTTTGCGGGCGATGGACGACACGACAGACACCCTCGCGCGCGAGGGCTTCACAGGCGCTCTTGCCTGGTGCGGCGCTCCCGTCGTCGACCACCAGCACGTCGGGCAGGTACTGTTTTACGGCATCGACCACCGCACGGATGGTCGCCGGGTTGTTGTACGTGGGGATCAGCGCCGCGATCCGAAAGCTCGCGCTCATCGCCGTTCCTCGTCGCCTTCTCTCGCGCTGCTCGTCTCGTGGTCGGGGGCAGGCGGCAAGAACGACAACATGCCGGACGCCGCGGGGTGTCCGGCCACCTCGAGCGTGAACAACACCGTCAGGTCCGAGCGCCGCTCGAGCGTCAGGTCCATCACCTCGCCCGGCGAGTTGAGCCGCTTGAACTTGACGCGGGAGAGACGCGACAGGACACGAAGCTCGGGAAAGCGGCGCCGTGTCTCGCGCAGCACCAGCTGCTCGAGCTGCACCACACCGGCCAGGATGGGCACCTCGTCGAAGTGACCACGAAAGTAGCCGAGCTCGTGCGGAATGGCGAAACGCACCCGGCCGTCGGGCAGCGCCTCGCTCGGGAAGCGCCACACGTCGAAGAGCGCGAGCAGATCGCTCCGCGCGAGCTTGCCCGTCTCGCTGCGCGGCAGCTTGTCGACGACCCGAAAGCGCCTCGGTACGGCGACCGGATCGATGTGTTTGCACAGCTCGCTGCGCAGCGCGCCGAGCTCGATGTGTGTGCCCTCGAGCACGGCGAGCAGCTCGACACCGCGCACGCCACGGCTCTCGACTGCGAGCACACGTGCATCGTGCACGCCTGCGCACTCTTTGAGTCGAGTCTCGAGCTCGCCGAGGTCGATGCGGCGTCCGCCTACCTTCACCACGGCGTCGCTGCGACCGAGGTGCCGAAAGCCACCCTCGTCGAGCTCGACCCGGTCGGCCGTGCACAGGGGCCGGGGCACATCGGGCGCGAGCCACGGCGAGTCGACCCACAGCGCTGAATCGGCGTCGACCTGGTACTTGACCGAGGGCAGACCCTCCCACACCGCACCGCTGTCGCTGCGGTGCGCGATGCCCCCGGTCTCGGTGGAGCCGAGGACCTCGGTGACGCGCCAGCCGCGCTCGGCGAGCGTCTTGGAGACTCCCGGTGGGAGCGGCGCGGCAGACGAGAACACGCGTGCCATGGCAGGCCAGGCGTCGGTCTCGTAGGCGGCGAGCGCGGCCAGCTGAGGGGGGACGGAGATCAGCACGTCGGCCTGCGCACTGGTGAGCTCGTGCAGCAGCTCGGCGGGCTGTAGGGGCGCGTTGCGCGACATGCTGCCGCCTCCGAGCAAGGGCACCAGGACACCAAACAAGAGGCCATAGATGTGGTACGGCGGAACCGCCGAGACGATTCTACGCGCGGCGAGATCGAACGCGACGATGTGTGCCTCGGGCTCGCGCAAGAGCTGCGCGAGCGTCTTGAGGTGAGGCGTGGGCGCGCCCGTGCTGCCCGACGTGTACGCAATGGCCGCGGGCGCACCGTCGGCAAGCAACAGCTCGAGCGGGAGCTGGCTACGCGGATGGCGCTCGTCGACGAGCGGCTCGAGCGGGCGCACGTCGGTGCCCACGTCTTCGTCGCGGTCGTGCAGCAACGCGAGCACGCTCGACCCACGCGCCAGCGCGTGGACGATGGCGGGCTGGCCGTTGACGGGGAGCTCGGCAGTCAGGCCGCGCAGCCAGGTGGCCGCCAGCGCGGCGCTGAAACGATAGCGGTCGTTGCAGGCCAGCACGACCCGCGTGCGTGGCGACCCAGGCGCCGCGTGCGGCAACGCTGCGGCGATGGTGCGGGCGTAGGTCGCGAACTGCGCGGCCGTGCGCGTGCCCGCTCCGCCGAAGCAGACCAGGCTGTCGGGTGCGTGACGTGCGAGCAGGCTCTTCACGGCAAGGCCCCCGTGTGCGGCGGAAAGAGCCGCGCGAGCACGCGGTCGTGCAGACCCGTGCCGTAGTCGCGAAAGCGGAACTTGCGCACCACGTACTCGACCGTAGCCAGGATACCAATCAACAGGTAGGCCAGCAGGCCGTTGTACAGCGTCCACCACGAGAGCGGCGCAAAAGCCGCCAAGGCGTAGCTGATCAGCGCATTGCCGAGAAAGAAGCCGCACCACACCTTGGTCACGCTGCGACAGTAGGGCACGTGTGACGCGGGCAGGTCGGGGTGCTGCACGCGGGCGAAGCGCTCGACGATGGGCGTACCGGCAAGCGAGCTCACGAACTGCGCCAGCAAAGCCAGGTTGATCAGGATGGGCAAGGCGAACACGAACCGCGCGTCGTCCAGGATGGCCGCCAACGCGAGCAACGACAGGATGCTGAGCGGCAGGCGCGCCACCGTGAGCAGGTCTTCGCGGCGTGCGTTGCGCAGCTTGCTGACGAAGCCGGGCAGCAACAACAACGCCAACAGCACGCCGAGGCCACGCGCACTGAAGCGGGTCAGCCCCACGTAGACCGCGACCGGATAGGCAGCCACCAGCAGCCCATTCAGAACGGCGAAGAAGACGCGCATCTGGTCGGGCCCGACTTCAGCTCTTTTTCGCGAGCAGAATGGCGACCAGGTCGACCGTATCGCCCACCGTGCGCAGCTTGCGCAGGGCGTCCTCGTCGACCCGCACGTTGGTCATCTCCTGGATGTGCACGGCCATGTCGATGGCGTCGATGCTGTCTAGCTCGAGGTCATCCATGAGCCGCGCCT
>JBEGTL010000359.1:0-8222 GCA_041179425.1 Pseudomonadota bacterium
GACGATGCCCTCGAGAGTCGGAGGGAGGTCAGAACGATACGTCGACATGGGCGTGTGCGGGGCGGTCGCGATCGACACGGCCAGCGCACCGACCGTTGGCGCTCGAAAGGGCGCGCGACCCGTCAGCAGCTCGTAGAGGATCACGCCGAGTGACCAGATGTCCGTGCGTGCGTCGATGTCTGGCGCGGCGCGAAGCTGTTCGGGCGACATGTAGAGTGGCGAGCCGAGGATCACGCCCGTCGAGGTAAGGCCGAGCACCTGGTCGCTCCGACTCGAATCGACGTGCTTGGAGATTCCGAAGTCGAGCACCTTGATGGTTGCCGCGCGCCCGGGCTGTTTTACCAGAAAAAGATTCGCGGGCTTGAGGTCACGATGCACGACGCCGACCTCGTGTGCGGCTTGTAGGGCCGCGCAGGTCTCACGCATGAAGCGCAGCGTGTCGGCAAACGGCAGCGGACCGTGCAAGAGCTCGCGCGCCAGGTCTTGTCCCGACAAGTGCTCCATCACCAAGTAAGGTGTGCCAGAGGAGAGCCGGCCCATGTCGAACACGCGCACGATGTGGTCGTTCGAGATGTTTGCGCAGATCAAGCCGACGAACATCTTGGTGCCTTGGTTGCCCTCGCCAAAGCCGATGCTGAAGCGCAGCGCGCCCATGCCCACAGAACCGTCGAGCAACACCTGACCGACCGAAGCGTCTACCATCGCGTTGGGTTCCACCTTCCAGTCCTTCCTTTGTCGTCGACATTCCCGGGCGGCACGAGCTCGAGCCACGCCAAGCGCATGTCCACAATGGCGAGTTGCTCGCGCGCGATCTGCTCCCGATCTGCGCGTGCGTCGGTGTGAGCCTTGCCCAGCGCGCCGAGCAGGGCGCCGCGCGCAGCTAGCAGTGCACCTGCCTGGACCCGGCACACACCCACGTTGAGCAAGGTGCCACCCCGGCCGGGCATCAGCTCGTGGCTGGCCTCGAAGCACACGCACGCTTCGGTCTGCTTGCCCTGCTCACGAAGTAGCCTGCCCCGCTCGAACCACTGGTCTGCAAGCAGCCGCGGATCGTCTGTACGGACGGAGTCGTCACAGCCAGCGATCTCACTGTCGACCGGTAGTGTAGTCGTGTCCGCTGCCGCCGGACGTGCAGCCAGCAAACACATGAGCATCACGAGACTGAGGGAGCGCGCCGAAGCCGTCAGGAGCACGTAGAACCTTGTCGTGGGTACCGCGCCCTGCGCTGCGCAGGTGGAGTGTCAGTCGTTGTACGGAGGCCGAGCGCCCTTCCTCGCTCAAAAAAGTGGAGCCGATCGATGTTTCCGCCCACGGGTCGCGACGGTCACCATCGTGAGCAGGATGCGCGCCAGCTCAGCGGCCCCGCCAAGCCGCCTTAGATGGCCGCGCGCGGCGGACTCTATCTGCAATTGGTGCGGAAATCTTCCTCCTTGATCGGACGCTTTCTGACGGTTAGCGTTGGCGCCTTTGTGCTGGGTATGGTCAGCGCGCTGATCGCGGCACCGTGCACGGGGCCGATGCTCGGTGCGCTGCTCACCTGGATCAGCCGCACGCGCGACGTCTGTGCCACCTGGTCGATGCCTTGCTCGAGCGCAACAAGCTGACCCGCGACGACATCAGCGGATGGGTCGGGCATCCTGGCGGCCCGGCGGTGATCACAGCAACCTGCGAGGCGCTCGCTCTGTCGGCGCTGGCGCTCCAACACACCAGGCGCTCGCTTGCGCAGATCGGCAACCTCTCATCGGCGTCCGTGCTGTTTTTGCTCGATCACTTCCGCGTGCAGGTGCGACCCGAGGCGGGCAGCTACGGATTGCTAATCGCCATGGGCCCCGGTTTTTGCGCAGAAGCCGTGCTCTTGCGCTGGTAGCGCGCGCCCGTGCCCGGGACGAGCACGAGGTGACCAAGCTGGAACGCTTAGTCTGGCGCACCGCAGGCGACCCACTCGCCGAACAGCTCGCGCTCTGTCGCGCTGGGCTTCAGTGAGGACGGTCCGAAGGGCATGCTCTTCTTGATCGTGACTTCGTTTGTGACTTCGTCACTCTTGGCGCGAGCCTGTTCGACCGTGTCGAACACGCCGTCGACGGGCGCCCGATTGTGTGTTCGGATTTTGTGAGACTTGGTCTTGCATTCTGACAGACAGCTGGGACTCTGTACTGACGATGTCGTCTCGAGCAGTACCGCTGTCGATTCCGCACATGGCCCCGGATGTAATGAGCCGCCTGGAACGAGTGCTCGCCCAGAACTGGATCGCGAATGTGGGCCCGAGTGTCGATGCCTTCGAGAGTGAGCTCGCCCTGCGGGTCGGGTCCGCAGCCTGCCTTGCCACGCACAGCGCCACGGCCGCTCTCCATCTCGCTCTGCGCCTGACTGAGGTCGAGCCAGGCGACAGCGTGTTTTGTAGCGCTCTCACCTTTGTTGCGAGTGCCAATCCCATCCTCTATCTGGGCGCGCAGCCAGTCTTCATCGACGCCGAGCCGGACACCGGCAACATGTCTGCTGCGGCGCTCGAGCGCGCGCTCGAGGCGGCTCGTCGTGGGGGGAAGCTCCCCAAGGCCATCATCGTGGTGCACTTGTACGGACAAATGGCCGACATGCGCCCGCTGCTTGCGCTCGCCGATCGCTACGGTGTGCCCATCGTAGAAGATGCCGCGCAGGCACTCGGCGCAAACTACCGCGGTCACGCGGCCGGCACGCTCGGTCTCCTCGGTGTCTATTCGTTCGCGGGCAACAAGATCATCACCACCTCCACCGGCGGCGCGTTGGTCTCCAACGACGCCCGGCTGATCGCGCGCGCGCGCTATCTGAGTTTGCAAGCGCGCGACGACGCGCAGCACTACGAGCACAGCGAGCTCGGCTACAACTACCGCATGTCCAACGTGCTGGCCGAGATCGGTCGCTCGCAGCTCGTCGTGCTCGCCGAGCGCGTCTCCGCGCGCAGGAGCGTGTATGCGCGTTATCGGGCAGGGCTGTCGCAGCTCCCTCACGTGAGTTGGCTGCGCGAGCCGAGCTACGGGGTCTCCAACCATTGGCTGAGCGTCATGATCCTCGAGCCAAGCGCGACGCTGACGCCCGACGAGTTGATCAGTGAGCTGACCCGCCGCGGCATCGAGGCACGGCGTGTGTTCAAGCCGATGCACAGGCAGCGTCTCTACTTACGCGCGTCGTTCCACGCACACGGGGTCAGCTCGGTCTGCGACCGTCTGTTCGAGCGAGGTGTGTGTCTGCCCTCTAGCTCCAACCTGCCGCTCGACGATCAGAAACGCGTGATCGGTGCGATCGCCGAGCTCTTGTCGGCGGTCAGCGCGCGAAAAACGAACGCGCACTTCGCCGCCGGTAGCACGAGGGCAGAGCGGGGCGAAGTGGGTCCGGTCAAACGAGCCGCTCGATGAGCGGACCACGTCTGCGAGAGCGTCCAAACGCGCGTACTCTTTGGCTTGCGCCTGCGCGCGCCGACTTGCCCTCTCCGCAGCTCTTCACAGCCCTGCGCCGAACAGCGAGCCCACCGCGACAGAAAGGCCCATGGCCATGCTGCCCAGCAGGCCGACACGCAGCGCGGCCTTGCCCGCGTGTGCACCGCCGACCCGAGCAGCCAATGCGCCGAGCGCGGCGAGCAACACCAGCGAGCTGACGGCAACCACGGGCACGACCCAACGCGAAGGTGTCAGGATGGTGAGCAGCAAGGGAAACAGTCCACCGCTCGCGAAGCTCAGTGCAGAGGTCAGAGCAGCCTGCGTGGGGCGCGCGCTGACCGTGTCCGAGAGGCCGAGCTCATCGCGTGCGTGTGCCGCAAGCGCGTCGTGCGCCATCAGCTGCTTGGCGACTTTGCCGGCGAGCTCGGCCGACAGGCCACGCGCCACGTAGATCGCTGCTAGCTCGTCGTGTTCGTGCTCAGGCTGGGTCGCAAGCTCGGTGAGCTCGCGCGCGAGATCGGCGCGCTCGGTATCGGACTGCGAGCTCACGGAGACGTACTCCCCGGCAGCCATGGACATCGCACCCGACACTAGCGCGGCCACGCCCGTGACCAGCAACCCACCCTCGGCGATGCTGGCGGCGGCGACACCGACCAGCAGACTGGACATGGAGACAATGCCGTCGTTGGCGCCCAGCACGGCGGCGCGCAGCCAGCCGATGTGGTCGGTGCGATGGGCCTCGGTATGGCGGCGGCCGCGCGGTGTTGGTTTAACTTTTCGGGTGGTCATCAGGGGGCCGGAGCCGGCGATCGGAGTCAGATCACGAACGGCCTGTGCTCGCCTGTTGTGTAACCAGAGCCACTCGATGACAACCGGTGAACGATGACAAACCTCTCTTGGCTGGTGATTTCAGTTTCAAGCGAGCGGAGCCTCGGATTCCGTGGAGTCAGGGCAACATCAGCCGGCCGGGGGCTCCCTTGTCGCCTGACTCGCTGTGACAGCTGTTGCAGTCGCCGTCGGTCTGCTTGGCGGCCATCGCGCGCGTTCGACCCTGATAGGTCAGCTTTGCTGTGTACGGAGTCTTGATGAGGCTCGACAGATAGAAGTTGCCCGCCGCGTTGGGCGTCAGCGTGTGCTCGGTGCCGTTGGCATCTGTGACGACGACACTGGCACCAGCTGGGTTTGTGCCGTTGCAGTCGTTGGGCTCGTGGGCGCTGGGGTAGAGCGTGCCTGCAAGCGCGAACTTGGGGCCCTCGCCGCGGCTGTGGCAGCTGATGCAGGCGTCGCCAGGGTGCATGAGCGGCGACTCTCGGTTACCGCCGGTCCACTTCTTGTTGCTCGAGCACACGACGGGTGTGTCGAACGGGTCGCTCGCTGCGCCGGCATCGCTCGTCGCACTGGCGCAGCTGCCCATGGGGGTGCCGTTCTGTATCCACGAATCAAACAGCGTCAGGTCGGTCGCTGCCAGTCCGCCGCCTGGCGGCATCGACGACGCTTGCATCATTTGCAAGGAGCGTTGCGCGTTGCTGAGCGCGATATTGGTGGAGGAGGCAGCGAGCAGATCGGCGTAGCTGAGGAGAGCCATGGGTGCGCCGCCGATGAGGCGCGCGCCGTGGCAGCTGCGGCAGTGTCGCTGGAGCAGACTGTCAATCTCACAGGGAATGCCGGAAGCCCCTGCATCCAATGCGTGGAGCGCACCCGCATCAGCGCCCATCTGCTGCTTGGTGGCGCTGTCTTGCCCCGCGCTCGCATCCACAGCTTGTTGCCTGGTTGCGTTGGATCCTGCACCTTCGCCTCCGAAGTCGATCGGTCCCAGGTACGCATCGTCGCCCGAACAGGCAATCAGTAAGTAGGCTAGGGCTGAGACCGTGACGGGAGCGGAAAGTCTAGGATGGGGCATCAACATCTCCTGGCCCCTGTAATGTCCGGTGCGGGATCTTTCTCGCCTCGAAAACTTGCGAGCGTCTTGCCGGAGAGCTGGTGAAAGTGAGATTCGACAAGCTACTCCGACTGGTGTTCGGGTTGCTCACGTTCACCACCGCTGGGGCACGTGCAGACGCTATGCGTATCGAGTGGAGCGCGCCGCAGACGTGCCCTGGTGTTCGAGAGGTGCGAACGCGTGTGACCGCGCGCGCGGTCGCTGTCGGTCGTGCGACGGGGACATTCTTTGTACGCGCTGAAGTTCGGCAAGAGCCCGCCGGCTTTCGACTCCGGCTCTCCATAGAGATCGCCGGCCATCGCGCCGAGCGGGAGCTCGTGGCGCCTGGCTGTGATGAACTCGTCGATGCGCTGGCCTGGCTGGTGGTGATTGGCGCGTCGCGCCCGGAGGCCGAGGGCAGTGAGCAAAAATCTGTGGGCGTCGACGCAGCTTCGATCGTACGAGACACAGCCCCGGTGCCACCTCAGCCTGACGCTGTGAGCGCGTCGGGGAACGCACAGAACGAGTCAGAGCAGGCCGCACCAGTGCCGGTCGTCCCGGCGGCACTGGTGCGGCCGAGCAGCACGGAGCCAGTCCGCGTCGAGCTGACGTCGCCCCGCGCGCGCGTCGAAACACGGACTTCGCGAGGTCGCGCGCACGCCTGGTGGTACCGCGCCGCGGTCGGTGCGGGCGTCTGGTCGAACGAGCTGCCGGAGCCTCAGGCGCTGCTGACGGGGGGAATCGGCGCGGGCGTGGGGGTCTTCCTGCTCGAGATGCGCTTCGCGCACCTATTCGCGCGCAGCGAGCGCTTCGCCGACGAGCGAAGGGTACGCGTCTATGGCGACGCCCTGAGCGTGCACGGCTGTGCATTGTTTCCCGTTGCCAGGCAGCGGGTTCGGCTTGGGCCCTGCCTGAGCGTGGCGGGCATGTACAGTGTCGCCGACGCGCATGGCATCGCGAGCCCTGAACGCGGAACGTTTCTCTCGTTCCGTGGAGGTGCGGCGGGGCAAGCCGGGCTGCGTGTGAGCCGCTGGCTCGAGCTCGTCGTTGAGGCCGGCCTCGGTCTTCCGCTCGGCGACCGGCCGGGCTTCACCGTCGCCGGATACGGTGAGGTGGCACGCGCTTCTCGGCTGTCCGCGCAAACTTCGCTCGCCTTCGGGGCGACCTGGTGACGGAAGCGGGCCGAGCCGGGCATCACAGGGCAGGTGAGCATTCCGTGGCCGATGTGACGCTCCAACACCAGACTGCCCAGGGCCCCGCCGCGGGCAGTGCGGCACACAGTGCGTCTCCTGACGCTAGCTTCGAGGACGTGTACATCGCGTACTTCGGCTTCGTCTGGCGCAGCCTGCGGAGACTCGGTGTGGCGCACGAGGCCCTCGAAGACGCGGCCCAAGACACGTTCGTCGTCGTGCACCGGCGCTTTGCCGACCTGCGGGCGGATGCCTCGATCAAGGCCTTCCTGTTCTCAATCTCGTTTCGGGTCGCACAGGCGTACCGGCGCAAAGTGCGACGCAAGGGAACGCTGAGCTTGGACGTCGAACAACAGGTCGCGAACGGCCCCGGGCCGTTCGAGCACGCCGTGGCTGCGCGCTCACTGCAGCTGGTCGAACAGTTCATCGACTCACTCGACGATGGCAAGCGTGTGGTCTTCGTGCTCTCCGAGCTCGAGCAGATGAGTGCGCCCGAGATCGCCCAGGCGCTCGCTGTTCCGGTCAACACGGTGTACTCGCGCCTGCGCCACGCTCGTGAACGTTTCGTCGCGTATCTCGCAGAAAGAGGGAACCCTCATGCATGAGCTGCCGCCCGATGCCGATGAGGTCCTGACGCACGCCCGACTGGCGCAGAGCGAGCCTGACGAGGCGGTCCGTGATCGTGTGCGACGTCGTGTCGCGAGTGCGCTTTTGGTCGGCGCGGGAGTCGGCGCGACGACCACGGCGGCGGCGCAGCTCGGCGCGAGCAGCACCTGGTCTGGCGCGCTGGCGGCCAAGATCTTTGCGGGAGCCGCCATCTGCGCGGTCGCGCTCGGGGTCGCGCTGACACCGCGGCTCGAGGGGGCTCCAGCTCGGACGGCGCCCTCGGCCGCTCGTGCGGCCGCGCCCGGCGCGGCGGCCACGCGGGCTGACGTCGAGCCAGTCATCGCAGCGGCTCCCGCACCGACACAAGACGGGGACAAGCGTGAGGTCGTCGCCGTGGTCGCCAGCGAGGTCGCCGCGCGTCCCGTGGTCACGCCGCACCATCGTGCGCTCAAACCGGAGGCGCCCGCGAGCTTGCTCGTGGAGCTCGGGTTGCTCGAGCAGGCCGAGCGCGCACTCGAGCGCGACGACTCCGAGCTGGCTCTGCAAGTACTTGCCCGTCACCGAAAGGCGTTTGAGCACTCGAGCTTCGTCGATGAGCGCGACGGTCTCACGTTGATCGCTCGCTGTACTCTGGAACCCGGCGCGGCGGCCGACGACGCACGCGAGTTCTTGACGCGTGCGCGCCGCTCGGTGCTGCACGAGCGCGTCGCCACCGCTTGCCGAGGTGCACGGTGAAGCGGGTGTGCTCACTCGCGCTCGTCTACCTCGTGTGTGGCTGCATGCCTGTCCATGACGTTCCGCTCGGTTCCGACCGAATCGCTGCGCCGGATACTGGCGTCGAGATGGATGCGGCGGTCGCCGACGCGGAGCCGATGGATGCGCGGTCCGGGGACCACGAGGGCTCGGACGCTGCGCCAACCGACGGCGCGCGCACCCCAGCACCGGGACGAGACGACGACGACGACCTGGGGGATCGTGCGCGGAGCGCGGGACCAACGCTGCGCGATGCCGCGCTCAGGAGCGACGACGCTGCTGCCCCGGATGCGAGGCGAGGCGACGGCGCAGCTTCGGACAGCACGACGCACGACGACGACGACG
>JBEGTL010000360.1:0-8219 GCA_041179425.1 Pseudomonadota bacterium
AGCTCGCTGTGCAGGCAGACGATGAGCTCTGGACGACGCGAACTCGCCAATGGACAGGGAGGTTTGTTCCAGGCGCAAGACGCGTCGTTACCGGCAGCGCTGCGACGTGATCCAAAATCAAAAATGTCACGCACGGACCTCCCGCTACGAGCGGCGTCCGAATCAAATCATGCAGCTGGGCACGTGCGCCCATTCCCGGGTGAACGGCCAATGAGACCGGCAAGCGAAAGCTTCGCCGGTCTCAGTTTTTAAGCCCGCCCCACCCGCTCCTTCGCCAACCTCGCGCCCCCGTGTCGACGAGCCCGCATCGACCACCCGACCGGGGCGCGTCTTCGTCCCGGCACACCGGACCCGGTTGGAGCGAGCTGCCCGGCCACGACACAGGCGGGCCTAAGCCTCGACAGGAGTCCGATCGACAGGCATAGGACGAGACTCCCGATCAGACGACCCCTGAGGCAACAGCAAAGTAAAGGTGGTCAGCCCAGGACGACTCTCCACATCGATCGTCCCCCCGTGGTCGTGCACGATCTTCCGAACGATCGCCAACCCCAGACCGGTGCCCCCGGCCTTCCCGTAGGTCACGAAAGACTCGAACAGACGACCACGAATCGCCTCGGAGATACCAGGCCCGTCGTCGGTGACGGCAACCAGCAACGCGCCGTCAGGCTTACGGTCCACCGTCAACGTCAGCGTGCCTGGCTTGCCGCCCAAGGCCTCGATCGCGTTGCGCGCCAAGTTGTGCACTGCGCGCTGCAGCTTGTGCTGATCGAAGTGTGCGATGCCGCGATCGAGCAGCTCGAGACGCACCGTCATCCCGCGCCCGCGGAACTCCTGCGTCAGCTGCTCGGCGAGGTCACTGAAGTACGAGCTCAGGTAGACCTTGCGCACCCAGAGCGTGGTCTCGCCGCGCGCAAACGCCAGCGTCTCGCGGATGAGAGAGTTGATGACGCCCACCTGACGCACCACGCGATCGGCGAGCGTCTGACGCTTGGCTTCGTCGCGCTCGGTGACGAGCAGCTGCACGGCACCCGAGATCACCGTGATGGGCGTCTTGAGGTCGTGCAGCACACCCGACAACAGCTGGCCGATGGTGCTGAGACGCTCCTCGCGCTCTTGCCGCTCGCGTGCGCGCGACAGGCCGATGGCACTCGACACGTGACCCGCGATGACGGCCGCGAGCTTGAGGTCGTCTTCGGTAAAGTCGGCATCGCCGTGCGACTTGTTGAGCAGCTCGAGCGCGCCCACGCCGTCTTCCCAGCGTAGCGGCACACACATGACGCTGCGCGGGTGGTAGCCGATGTCGTCTTCGAGCTTGCGCGAGTGGCGCTTGTCGGCGCGCACGTCGTTCACGATCTGCGCCTCGCCGTGCAGGGCGACCCAGCCGCAGATGCCCTCTCCCGGCTTGATGCTGACGTGTGTGACGGCCTCGGGGGCGCCACCCAACGCGCAGCGGAAGCGCAGATCGCCCGTGGCCTCGTCGCTGAGCAGGATGGACCCGGCCTCGGCGTCGGTGGCGCGCATGGCTCGCGTGAGCACGCCTTGCAGCATGTCGTCGAGCTTGCCGGCAGTCGCGGCGACGCCCGCGATCTCCACCAGCACGTCGAGCTCGCGCACCTTGCGCTCGAGCCGGTTTTTGGTCTCCAACAGCTCCATGTTTTTGCCCACCACGGACAAGAACAACTTGGAGTTCTCGACGCATACCGCGGCTTGCGCGCCGAGCGCACCGAGCAACGACTCGTCTTCCACGGTGAAGTACCCGTCGCGTTTGTTGAGCGCCTGGATGACCCCGAGCGTGCGGCCGTGGTGATTCTTCATGGGCACGCACATGATCGAGCGCGTGCGGTAGCCGGTCTTACGGTCCCAGAAGGGGTCGAAGCGCGGGTCGAGGTACGCGTCCTTGATGTTGACGGCACGCCCGTTCTGCGCGACCCAGCCGGCCAGGCCCTCGCCGACGCGGAGCCGAATCTCGACCACCTCTTCGCCCTGCGCGACCTTGGACCACAGCTCGCCCGTGTCTTCGTCGAGCAGGTAGAGCGTGGAGCGCTCGGCGTCGAGCACCTGGGAAACGCGTGTCACCACGAGCGCGAGCAGCTCGTTCAGGTCGAGCGTGGAGCCGAGTGCAACGCCGATGTCCTCGAGCGCGCGGACCTTCGCCCGCTCTTGCTCGAGCAGCTCCCGCAGCAACTTGACATCACTGGGCTCGGCCCTGCCCACACTTACTGACACTGGGCGAGTGTCCCACGTTCCGCGTCTGCAGCCAACCAGCGATCACGCAACACCTCTGTCAGGTTGGTGAGCTGGAACGCAGAAGCGAGGGCGAGGGTGAGGAGAGCGCTCGTCGTCGAAGCGCGCCCTCGGGCGCGCGAGCGAAGATCAGTAACCGGCGCGCATCTCCACGTGCTCGCCGGGGTTGAGCTCGACCCCCGTGGACGAGATGAGCGCCGTCGCCGACTCGGGCCGCACGTACAACACGCGCAGCTCCGCCACGTCTTCGGGCGGGTAGACGGTGTCGGCCATGGGCTTGGGGTCGGGTCGCTCGGAACCGGTCAGGTCCTCGCGCTGTGTCAGGTTTTGCCGCCAGGGATCGCCCTGCCGGACCACCTGCAGACGGTTGCCGACCTGCACGCCCGCTTTGCTGCCTTTGTCGAGGAACACGACCTGCCCGCTGCCGAGCGTGCTGAGCGCACGCGTGGCCGCCACGATGGTCATCTTGAGGTTCTGGCCGTTCTGTTTCGGCGGCACGGCCGCGAGCCGACGAGGCACGTCCGCAACCTCGAAGCCACGCTCGAGCGGGTCGAGCGCTTCGGTCACGATCGCACGCGCGATGTGTCGCTCGCTGTCGTAGGTCTTGATGCGCAACGCACCCAGCACGCGCACCACCTCGCCGCCGCTGTTGGCCGGGTAGTTGTGCAGCGGGATCTTGTGCGCCTTGGGTGCGATCTCTTCGCGGTGCTGACGCAAAAACACCGTCAGCTCTTTGCCCACCGTCGGCGCCGCATCGTCGTTCTTGAACTTGAGGTACACCTCGTCGGACGGCGACAACATCAGGTGATCTTCGCTCGAGCCCACGATGCGGGCCGCTTGCTCCAGCGCCTCGCGATCGAGGTACACCTCTTCGCCGATCACGATGGCGTCGGGGCCCGCGTTGAGCTTGCGACGCTCGGCGAAGCGCAGCGTGCTGGGACTGCCCGCGCCCTTGGCACTGGCGGCCGCGAGCGCCTGGTCGGCCTCACTGCCTCCGGTCACACCTTCTTTGAGCTTGATCACCAGCCCCGGGTAGATCCAGTGCGGGTTGGTGACCTCGGGGTTGTAGGACCACAGCTTGGGCCACGCGTCGCCGTTCCCGAGGTACTTCTCGGCAAGCTGCGAGAGCGTCTCGCCGTCGGCGACCTGGTGCCGCTCCGGCACCGTCGATGGCTCCGCGACGTCAGGCTCGGGCGAGATCACGTGCACCTGCGCGTACGCGATGGGTGCGAGCACCAGGCTGCACAACAGGCTGGTGAGCGGCCCACGCAGGGATGTGCGTGAGAGCACGGGCGAGCGAAGAGAAGCGGCACGCGTTGGCCACGCCGTGGGCGGGCGGCTCCCATGTTGGTCGCTCATCAGGTGTCCTCCTGCGCGGTCGGTGGCGGCTCTTGCTCGGCCTGCCGCGCCGCGGCGCTCTCTGGAAACTGGGTACGCAGTCGCAACAGCGCAGCACGTGCGCGCTCGGTCGAGCCCAGCCGTTGGTGGCAGCGTGCGATACGAAGCAACGTCTCGGCCGCCTTGTCCGTGCTGCCGTCGCGCAGCAGCACCTGCTCGTAGGCTGCAAGCGCGCGTGCGAACTGTCGCTCTGCGAACAACAACTCCCCGCGCCAAAACTGAGCGCGCGCGAAGCGCGGGTCGCGGGGCGCGTCGCGCACGAATGCATCGAGCTCGCGCAGCGCTTCGGGCAGCTCACGCCGCCGAAGCAGATCGAGCGCGTGGACGTAGAGATCGTCGCTCGGTAGCTGCACCGCGGGCCGCGACGTGGCTGGCTCTGGCTCGCGGGCGCTGGGCACGACGCGTGGCTGCGGCACGGCGCTCGCGCGAACGCTGGTGTCGGAGAGCGCGGGCACGGGCGACACCGACAGCCGCTCGGTGGTCGTCGGCGCGACCCACGACGACGTCAGCTCGCGGCGATCGGACTCGCGACGATCGCCGTTGAGCCGCAGCACCGGTCGCACCTCAGTGCTGATCGTGGGCGCACCGAGGGTGGTGTTGGGTGGCGCCGCGACAGCGCGTGGCTCGCGTGTGCTCTCGCGCGCCTGCGCGCCGATGCGGACGGTGTCGCGGCCCGAAGGTTCACGCGCGGCGGCCTCTCTGAGCGGGGTCAGCGAGCGCTCGGCCTCGAGCTCGCCGCGCAGCTGCCGTTGTGAGGACTCGATCATCGCCAGCCGCCCCTCGAGCTGCTGGACCGTCTGGTCGCGCGCGGCGAGCTGTGCACGAAGCCCCTCGACCTCGGCCGCGGAAGCCGCCTTGGTCGCGGCCGCGGTCGCGGCAGTGCTGCCATGCGCGCACGCCGGCAACGACATCAACAGCAGCGCGACGCCACCCGCGTGCGCCGTGCGACCCTTCGGCCAAACGCCGTTCATCCCCGTTCGAGGCCCCCTGACCAACATGGTAAGGAGTCGCGCCGGTCGCGGTCAACGCAAGTGAACGACGAGCCCTTCGGCCTCGAGGTCGGCGATCAACGAGTCGAGCTGGCGGGCCTGGCTCTCGGGTGCAAGCAACAGCACCACTCCGCTGCCGTCCCCATGCAAGAACGCCAGCCCCTCGTGGGCCTCGAGCAGGTAGCGCAGGTAGGCAACTTGCTCCTTGGCGACCAGCACCGGTCGCTCGACCAGGCCCTCGCCAACCGGGCGAAACATCTCCACCGCTATTCGTTGAACTGGCCGAGTGCGCGGAACTTTTGGTAGCGCTGCAGCTTGAGACCGGGTGGTGTGAGGGCGCCGAGCTCGGCGAGCGAGCTACGCAGGGCAGCACGCACACTGCCCGCCACCTGGTCGTAGTCGCGATGAGCGCCGCCGAGCGGCTCGTCGAGCACGCCGTCGACCACGCCCAGCTTGAACACGTCGCGCGCCAGCAGCTTGAGCTGCGAGGCGGCGTCGGGCGCTCGCGTTCCGTCGCGCCACAAGATGGAGGCGCAGCCCTCGGGCGTGATCACGCTGTACGTCGCGTTCTCGAGCATGAACACGCGGTTGGCCACGCCGAGACCGAGCGCGCCGCCCGAGCCACCCTCGCCGATGACGGTGGCCACGACCGGCACCGTCAGCTTGGACAGCGTGAGCAGGGCGTGACCGATGGCCTCACTCTGCCCGCGCTCTTCGGCACCGAGTCCCGGGTACGCGCCGGGAGTGTCGATGAAGGTGAGCACAGGGCGCTGGTAGCGCTCGGCAAGCTCCATGATGCGACACGCCTTGCGGTAGCCTTCGGGGTGCGCCATGCCGAAATTGCGCTGCAGCTTTTGTTTGGTGGTGCGCCCCTTTTGCTGCCCGATGATGGCGACGGAGCGGCCCTCGAAGCGTGCGAACCCAGCGATGACCGCGGGGTCGTCGCCGAAGGCACGATCGCCGTGCAGCTCGATGATGTCTTCGAACAGGCGCTCGGCGTAGTCGAGGAAGTAGGGTCGGTCGGGGTGTCGGCTGAGCTGCACGCGCTGCCAGATGGACAGCTCGCCGTAGATCTCACGCGACAGGCGCTCGGAGCGCTCTTCGAGCTTTTTGAGCTCTTTGTCGACGCGGCCTCCGCTGTCCGACAGAGCCTTGAGCTCGCGCACGCGCGACTCCAGCTCGACGATGGGCTGTTCGAAATCGAGATGAGCCATGCCGGCAAGTGTTTAGTCTGCTTGCCCTCGCCAGTCGAGACCGCGCGTTACGGGAGCCCTAGCTTGCGGCCGCCCTTTTCGCTCACGACGGCGTAGATGCGCATGAGCTTGGACTTGCCTTTGAGCGGGATCGGCGGCTGTTCGCTGAGCTCGAACAGGCCGTTGATTCGTTGTTCGGTGGCTTCGCTCACGAGGATCTGGCCGGGCTTGGCGACCGAGCACAGGCGCGAACCCACGTTTACGGCGTCGCCGATGACCGTGTACTCGAGGGCCTTGCTGGAGCCGAGGTAGCCTGCCACCACCTCACCGCTGTTGATGCCGATCCCGATGTGCACGGGGACCTGGCCCCGACCGACACGCTCGGTGTTCCATTGCTCGAGCACCTCGAGCATGTCGAGCGCGGTGCGCACCGCACGGATGGCGTCGTCCTCGTGCTTCACGGGAGAGCCGTACAGCGCCATGATCTCGTCGCCCACGAACTTGTCGAGCGTGCCCTCATAGCGGAACACGATCTCGACCATCTGTTCGAAGTACTCGTTGAGCATCTCGACGATCTCTTGGGCGTCGCGCGACTCGCTCATGCTGGTAAAGCCACGGATATCGCTGAACAGCACCGTGGTCTCGCGCAGCTGGCCGCCCTTGGCGACCTCGACCTTGCCGCTCACCACCTGCTCCGCGATGGCGGGTGACAACAAGCGCTGGAACCGCTCGCGAGTGAGCGCCTCTTGCTGGAGCTTCTTGGCGTATAGGCTGTTTTGAATGGCCACCGCGGCCTGGTTGGCCACGTTTTGAAACAGCTGCAGGTCCTTCTCTTGGAAGGCGTTGGCCGCCATCTGCGAGTCGAGGATCATGATGCCGAACAGCTCGCTGCCGTAGAGGAGCGGCACCGCCATGCTGGAGCGGATGCCCTGCATGATGATGGAGTGCGCGCCCGAAAAGCGGGAGTCGACCGAGGCGTCGCTCGAGAGCACCGCCAGCTTGTCGCGGAGCACCTCGTTGATGATGGTGGTGGAGAGCACCACCTGGTCATCGTGCGTGCTGCGCCGCTTGGTGCGCACGCAGCGCGGGGCAAGCTCTTCGTTGTCGTCGTACAGCAGCACCACGCCGCGGTCGGCGGTGAGCAGCTCGAACGCACGGTCGAGGATCTTGGTGAGCAGCGCGTCGATGTCGAGCTCGACCCCTATCGCACGAGAGAGATCGTACGAGACGCGCAGCTTTTCGTAGTCGCGCCGCAGCTGCGCCACGTCTTGCAGCATGGCCTCGGGCACGAAGCTCTGGTCGCTGAGCGGCGCGAGCTTGGAGCGGATGTGACTCTCGACCACGCCGTGCGCAATGGTGACCTTGGACAGATCGCGCACCGGCTGCTGCTGCGCCGGCATGGTGACCTGCCCGCCCGGCTCTTTGCGGCCGATGGGGTCGGTGGCAGCCGCGCCAGCGACGACTGCGGCACCGGGCGATACCGGTACGGCAGGCGCACCGAGGCGGGTGCCCGCCGGCGCCGTGGCCGCCCCCTTGCTGAGCACCGCCGCAGCAGCGGCACTGACGGCACCGGGTGTACCGGCGGCACCGACTGCACCGGGCGACCCCTGGGCCATGGCGGCTGGGGTGCCCACCGCCGTCCCACTGGAGACGGGATTGGGCCGTGCGCTCGGGGTGGCGCCAGCGTCGTCGCGTGCGTAGTCGGCGAACACCAGGATCCGGGTGGACCCCATGGTGATCTCGTCGCCGGTGTAGAGCGGCCGCTCGTGGACGCGCTCTCCGTTGACGTAGGTGCCATTCAGCGATCCGAGGTCACGCAGCACATAGCGCCCGTTGACCAGGTCGATATGGCAGTGCTCTTTCGAAACGATGCGATCCAACACCTGGACGGTGTTGTTGGGATGTCGCCCTACGCTGTTGTGCGCCTGAAGGACCCAATCCTTCTGACCCTCAGGGCTTATGACCGTGATGCGCCCAACCATGCGTGCCCGATGAGTGATGCTAATGGTGACGAGAGACGTAGTAAAGCACCCTCCCGCATCTCGTGCGCTGCGGTTTCACTTCGCTCGCGCGCCGGGGGGCGCGCTTGGACGTGTCGGTGACGCTGTTCGCAGTAAGGACGTTGCAGTCGGGCCTGGTCGTTGCTAGCCTCGGCGCCCCTTCGCGAGGAGATGCCCATGGCACGTGTAACAGTCGAAGATTGTCTAGAGCGTGACGAGAACCGGTTTGCGCTCGTCATCCTGGCAGCTCGACGCACCCGGCAAATCATGAAGGGTTCGCAGCAGCTGGTTCACAGCAAGAACCGCCCTCCCGTCACCGCCCTGCGTGAGATCGCCGCCGGCAAGGTGAAGTTCTCGCGCGCCCCCGGCGACGCCGTCCGCGAGTACATCGCAGA
>JBEGTL010000361.1:0-8162 GCA_041179425.1 Pseudomonadota bacterium
GAGGCCCCCGACCAGCTCGAGGACATCGGGATGTGAGGCCAGCTCTGCGAGCGGCTCACCGTCGAGGATGCGGCACACCGCACGCTGGGCAGCTGAGGCCGTTGCGATGCCGAACCCGACGCTCGATGTCAGGAGCTCTTCGGTCGAGATCATGGCTTGGACTTCCTGCCGAAGGTCGCGACGACCTCGGCGTGTGCGTCGATGGGGTGCTTGCGGGCGACCACGGCGAGCTTGGTGCTCACGTCCAGCGAGGTGACGGCCAGCCGCTCGGCGCGGGCGTCCCACTTCAGCGCCTCAGCAAGGGCCGCGGTGCCTGCCTGGGTCGCTTCGCCCAGCGTCATGCCCAGCGTGGCGTAGCGGTCGGCCAGGGCGGCGGCGCGGGCCCTCTGCGCGACCAGCGAGCGGACCGAGGCGCAGTCGCACGGCAGGTCGGACAGGAACGCGCGGTAGAGACGGTAAGCTCGCTTGCCGAGCTCGCCAGCCTCGCCTGGTAGGTCGCGCCCCAGCCCGCTGGCAATCAGCGCGCGCCACTTGGCTGCACCGGCCCATGGGTTAGCCGACGCGAACCGCCCAGAAGCGTCGCGACCCTCGGTCGGGGAGACCACCGGATGCGGCACGGTCGCCAGGTCGCTAGACCGTGGGAGCGACGGGCGCATGGCATCGTGCGAGCGCTCGCTCATGGCGCCTCGCAGGACGTGCGGCGGACTGCCATCTGGTGGGCTGTGAAGCCTGTAAAGACGCCGTTTGCTCGCTGCTTTTGCACAATCAGACCAGCGAGGGTGAGCACGCTGCAGTCATTCCGGTCGGTTAGCGGACTGCAGCTGTCGCTCTCAACGCCACCGCTCTGTTCGACCTGCGCCCGGTGAAGGGAGAGCGTTGCCGTGGGTGCCGTCTTCCGGGTCGCCGTGAGCAGGTCGCGCTCGCTGCTCTTACCCCCATGCACTGCACCAGATGACGCGTTGACGCGTTGGACACGTTTTCTGTCATCGCCCTTGTGTACGTGCGCGCATTGGGGGGAACTGAAAAACGCGTCACAACGTGTCACGTGTCACCTCCGCGGTTGTCGTTCGACGGGCTAACGGCGAGTCCGCACCAGACTCTGGCTCCGCTTTTTCGGTCACTCTTGAAGCCGAGCGGGTCGAGCCTCTTGCCGAACGCCGTCTGGCTCAGCTGCTCGTTGCCCGACTCGCGTGCCCAATCCCGGTAGGCTGCGTAGAGGTCTGCCGTCTTCGTTCGCACGTACTCGGGGTCGCCGGTGACGCATCGCTCATCGACGAACTGCGCGACCTGGTTCGCCTCCTTTCGCCACTCGTGGGTTGCTGACGCCACTGCTTCCGGCGCTTGCAGTCCTGTCCGTTGCCACTCGAGGCAGCCCTGCACGCACCACGCGAGGATGCCGGGCGCTTCCGCCTTCAGCTTGTCGACCAGTTGAGGGTCTTGCTCGTCACTCGGGATGGTGACCGTGAACGGGATGAGCTTCAGACGGCGCCAGATGCCGAGGTCTACTCCGCGCACCTCCGGCTTGTGGTTGGTCGCGATCCACAGCTTGAGCACCGGTGTGAACTCGAAGTGCTCTCGGCGCAGGAAGCGAGCGGCCATCTTGTCGCCACCCGTGATGCGCTTGACCAGCTCCTCGTCGAAGCGCTTGCCCTCTGCCGACTCCGACGCGGTCACGAATCGGGCTCCAGCGAGTCTCGCTACGTCGTTTCGGTGCTCGGACTTCTGCGAGTCCATGAGCGTCGCCGTAGGCGTGGTCTGACCGTAGTCGCCGACCACGAAGCGGATGGTTTCGAGAAGGACGCTCTTTCCGTTTGCTCCTTCGCCGTGGAGTACGAACAGGCACTGCTCCTGCGTGCAACCCGTGAGGGAGTACCCGCATGCGCGGCGCACGTATCCGATCAGGGCGTCATCTACGAAGATCCGGCGTAGGAAGGCATGCCAGGTTGGGCAGAGTGCGTCCCGGTCGTAGGCAACGTGGGATCGCTTAGTGATGAGGTCTTCCTGCCGCGCATCACGCAGTTGCCCGGTGGCGAGGTCGACTGTTCCGTTCGGGCAGGCGAGAAGCAGCGGGTCACGATCGAGCTGGTCCGGCGTAACCGAGAACTCTTGAAACACGCGAGCCATCCTGAGCGTCGCGTCTACAGACTTCGCGGTCTGACTGCGCTGCGCCCAACGTAGGTACCGCTGAGCCAGCGACTGGAAGCGCTTGCGCGCCTCTTCATCCTCGAGCGCAGCGGCATGAGCGAGCAGGTCGGCCCCATGCACCTCGAGACCCCGCCCGATCTGGTGCGCTTTCCGCTCCACCTCGCCGGTCTCGTCGCGCTGCCATCGACTGCTGTCCCACAAGTGCCAGTACGACATTTGATGAACGAAGCGCGCGGAGTCGCCGTACACGCGCGCCAGCCGATGCGCGTTCGCAAGGTCTGTGTCTAGCGCCACACCGCGCGGAAGCGGCTCGGGCTCTGGCGGAGACTTGCGACTCCTCGCGTCGATGGGGACAACGCGGCTCACGCAGCGTCCCTTCTGCGCTCAAGTGAGCCGCGCCCCTGCAGGCTTGCCATGATCGCATCGGCGTACTTGTCTCCGGCTGCGTCGGCGTCGGTGGCAACAACAACGTGTGCGCCAACGGGAATCCGTGACGCAATCTCCGAGGTCCACGAGCCGCTCACGATGCCGAGCACGGCCACGGTGTCATCGAGTAGTGCCTCATGAACGAAGTCGAGTTCGCCCTCCCTCACAACGACGATGTTCGGCTTTGCCTTGTTGCGCAGCATCATCAGCGCGCACTGGTTGGCCATCACAAGACCACTGCGGGCATACCCGCGCGGGGCAACAGACTTGACTAGGGGCTGCTTCTCGACTGAACGAGCCAACACCGAACGTGTGACGCCAGCTGCATCGCGTAGCGGCACGATGAGTCGGTGCATGGAGTGCGCCCACGACCGCTCGCCGAACTGAGCCCACTCAGGCAGTTCAGCCCATGGCAGTCCCACGGCCAGGTCTCGCTCCCACGTCGCGCGCGAGTCGATCCCGCGATAGTTCAAGAACTCGGAGATCCGGGAGTCGGTGTGCACGGCAAGCGCGTTCGCCATCAGTCCACGCACGCTATCGATGGGCGGGTAGGACGGCGCTGGTGGCGGTGGCGGCGCTGAAGGAGCAGGCCGGTACACGAAGTCGGGGCGGCCGATCCCGGTATTGTCCCGGAGCCAATCGCGGACCTCTGCCTTATGGCTGTCGCTCAGGTCGCGCCACCGCCCGCCGCCAATCGCGTACGAGATGAAGTCGAGGCCGTCGCCACCCGCGTTGCACTCGTGGCACCGCCAGGTCGTGGGCTTCGTGTGCGGGATGCCGACGGCACCGCGACGGTCACCGTTCGAAGGATGCCGCCTGACCGCGCCGCAGGCAGGACACGAGCAGTGGTGCGAGGACGGCGACCGCCGAACATCACGGCCCGTAAGGCTCGCGTAGTCGGTGACGTCCGTATTGACGGCCGCGTCTAGCCAACCCGTCACGGCCCCACCTGCCGGTAGGCTGCCTCGAGCGCAGCGAACAGCGTGCGTACAGCAGCCTCGTCGTCGCCGGTCTCCGCTTCGAGCGCGAGCCGCGCCTTGTGCACGGCCTGGCGGGCGTGTTCTTGCCGAGCGTCACCGCGGGCAAGCGCGAGATCGTCGGCGAGGTCGAGTCCGAGCTCGCGCACGAGCTGCCAGACATTCTTCGTCGTCATGCGGCCACCTCGGACAAGTCGCCTTCAAGGGAGGCCGCCAACCGCACGTAGTGGCTGTGCCACGCCTCTGCTTCCTGAGTACCGACTCCCTCCCACTCTCGAGCGCACGCCACAGCAAGGTCACGCGTAGCGGCGCGCCACTGGTTGAGCGTGGATACAGACTGCTTGCACCGCGCCACGTAGGCGTCTTCATGCGCAGCCACGGTGAGCCGCGTCAGAATCGGGCAGACCCCAGGAAACTCGCTCGTCACTTGGCACCAGCCTGGCTGTGCGCCTTGATGGCAGCGTCAACGTCACGAGCGAGATAGCGACGGCGATCACCAATATGGACGCACGGGACAACGCCAGCGGCGACCAGTTCGCGCAACTTGTGAACGCCGATGCCGAGGCGGTGAGCTTCCTGCTTATCGTCGCGATACTCAGGTGCCTCACGCTGCGCGCCAATCAGCGGTGCGACAACGTCGAAGAGAGCGGCCGCCAACTGCTCCACGGTGACCGTGGCGACGTAGACAGGCGGCTTGGCCGGCGGTGTGTCTTCTGCAGTCTTGCGCGCAGACAGCGCGCCTTGTAGAGTTCTCATCATCGTCTCTCCGTTTCAGGCGCCCGCCGGACTGGCATCCGAGCGGGCGCAGTCATGTTCAGATGGTCGTGTTCGCGTGCTCAGCACGCAGTTCGGCAACCGCCGCTCGGGCGCGCCTTCCAGCGTCGCCACGAACAGACCCGGGCTTCTCGTCCTCCCGAAGGATCGAGCGAGGATCACAGCCGACGAGCGCGCCTAGTCGGCGAGCTGTTGGCCAGTCGATGTTGGTTGTGCGTCGCGGTTGCGTTGACCCCATGTGTACAGAGATAACCGCGACACCTGCCCCTCCGCTTTTGCTACTTTTTTGGGAGCATTTGTTTCTTACGAGCCGCAGAGGCGTTGGCTGCATTTCGGCCGCCGGGTACGCCGATCAGTTCGGCGATGGCGCTCGCGACAGAGCGCGGCGTTGCAGGCTGGCCCCGGGCGCGTCGGCCCCGCGCCAATCGCCTGAGTTGTGCGACGACGGCGTCACTGCCGAGCTTCTCCATCGCTGCCTTGGGCTCGCCAGGAAGAGCATCGCGCAGGATTGGGTGGAGCCCCTTCTGCAGGTGTAGAATCGCGCGTTGCTCGGGAGACAGCTTCGTCCAGAACGTCAGATCCCGGCCGCGAGGCGATGCGGGCTGAACGACTTCGTCATTGAGCAGCCGGGCGGCGTACTCGACGACGGGCACCATTTCGAGCCGAAGCGAATCGATGTCGCGAAGTTCTTCATACAGCTCGGACAGGCGTCGCTTGGCGGCAGCCTGCTCGACCGAGTCAGATCGAGCGGTCGTTGGTGGGTCGAGCTGACAGACGTCGTAGGCACCTTCAATCAGCGAGACGACCAGCTCGAATGCTTTGCGCACGCCACGCGCCTCAAAGAACATCGGCTCGGGCATGCCGGCGAGCTGCGCGAACGCGACGGCGATTTGCTCTCGTGTCGGCCGTCCCGGTCGCTTCCATGCTGCGTTCTGGATGTCTAGGTAGCCGGAGACCGGCGCTGCGCGGGATGGACCCTTCTTGGGCGGTCGCTTTGGCATCGTTGGGATTGCGTACCGCGAAGCAGGCCGCGTGGCAGCCGCGGCAGCGGTCATGCACGTCGAGTTGCGGCAGACCAGCCCTGCCCAGTTCGCACCAGGTGACCGGACCAGGTCGACGCCGCAGGACGCGCAGACGTGTCGGGGGTCGCTCATCGGGCGCCTCCTTCGCCGTCCTCAAGGTCGTCAGCGGCTCGCGGAGCTGCGTAGCGCTCTGCGGCTTCGCGGATGAAGCGGCGGGCCGCGTGCGAGTCCCCGGCGACGACTGCGGCGTCAGCCGAGCGCAGCAGGTCGGACAAGTTGGCGCGCGGGGAGGGCAACGTGCTAATCCCGCCGCCATGCTCTGGAACGTTTGCACGAACGGATTTGCACCAATCGCCCTCACCGGCGTTGTTTGGCAGACCCCGCAAGGTTGAACTTTCCGAAGCGTTGCAGTACGTTACGTCTCCAAGCCCCCATAGCTCAGATGGATAGAGCAGTCGCTTCCTAAGCGAAAGGTCCCAAGTTCGACTCTTGGTGGGGGCGCCATTTTTGTATCCGGTTCACGGACCCGTGTAGCTGGGTTGGGATCCAGCGCGCAGGCTTGTGCGCATTTCGAAAGCAGCTGAGTTCTCATGCGAACGCTGTCGACAACGCGTGACGCACGAGTGCTCGAGGGGCGTTGCCCAGCCGATTCACAGACTAGTTCAGCGGGCAGAACTGGATGACGGGGCAGCCGTTCTGGTTGGCGCAGGTGGCGACGGCCAGCGCGCGGGTGGTCAGCAGGTCGCCGGCGGCCAGGATTTGGTCTTGGCAGGCGAGCAGACACTCCTGGCCGCGGCAGTTGTTCGCCGTCGCGCACAGGATCACCGCTCGGCATTTTTCGTCCGCTGCGCAAGCGTTGAACTCGCAGCCGCAGTGGTCGCAGATGCAGCTGCGCAGGTCGCGGCACGTGTTGGACGCGTACTGCTGCACGTACGCGTCACACTGCTGCGCGTTTGCCTTTGCCGCGTTGTCGCAGCTGGGCGGCGGCGGCAGCGCGGCGGCCGGCTGACTCCAGGTCTCGGCCACCTCGTGCACCAGGCGTCCGATCGCGCCCTGCAGCAGTGAGTTGTTGTGCGCCTTGCTGTCCCACTCGCACTTGTCCGCGTTCGCACCCTCGCACATGTCCTGCCGAACGATGCCCACAGGTCGCCGTCGGGTGCGTATTTCACCTGCACGATCTCGTTCAGATCCGCACCCGCGAGGATGCCCAAGTAGCCCACCTCGAAGCCCCATGGGTAGAGCGAGCGCTGCGGTGGAATTGGCGATCACGGACGTGAAGCGCGGTTCGTCTGCAAACGCCTCGTCGGTCTCCGCGATGTAGCCGTCGAAATGCACGCCATCGAGGCTACCAAAGTAGGCGACCGCGATCGTGCCGGGCAGCTTGACCGCGACGTTGGCGTATCTCACCGAGGCCACGCCCGGCGCTCGGGCCCTGACCTACCGTGCCTGAGTCTCTGCGTCTTGGGGGCGTGTCGGCTCCTCCTGTCTCAGCCCGCCCGCCGTCCGCGCCGCCGGCATGGTCGGCGGATGAACCACCATCCCTGTTGGTACTCGAAGCCTCACTTCTGCCTGCATCGCCCACCCAGCTCGAGCTGGCGCCCGCCCCGGAGTCGCCGGAATCGGCTCCAGTTTCAGGACTTTCGTCGACCGGTAGCTCCATGGTTTTCGGCTCGTCCCGCACGCGACCAAGAGGCCGAGCGCAACGCCGAGCGTGAGCCCACTGACGAGGTTGTGACGCGCGTGGATTCTCACGGCATTGTCCATGCACAATCGACCTTTCGAGGCGCTGAATTTGGAGGCACCGCGACGCTGCGCCACACGGGTAATACACGGCGGCCCGATATCGATCACACGAACATGGTGCCGTGTCGCGGTCACCGGCTTGCCAAACGAAACGTCCCACGTTCGACTCTTGGTGGGGGCGTTGCGTCGTGTCGCAGGCTCTTACGCGGACAGCGCCAGCGCGCGGATGTCGGCGGCGAGCTCCGCCACGCGCTCGGGCTCGGTGTCCCATGCGAACATGAAGCGGGCGGCGCCGCCGATGAACGTGTAGAAGCGCCAGCCGCGCGCACGCAAGCCGGCGCACCGTGCTGCCTAGCGCCGAGCACATCGAGGTGTTGGTCCCTGCACAGGCTGGCCGGCGGGGACAAGTGGGAGTCGCCGACCATTCGCGTGACGTCGGGCGGAATGAAGGTCGAGTACCGGCTCGACCGCTGGGATTGAGGCGCAGAGCATGGCCCGCAAATCTCGTCTGAGTCGCCGCGCGTGGGGGTGACTTCATAGCGCCGCCGTCGTGGCCCCACGATTGGCCGTTCACGCCCTTCGGGCTCGGTTGAGACAGGCCAGAATGTGGCGCCATGCGCGCAGCGGTTCTCGCCTACGAAGGCTGCCTTACCTCGGTCGTCAGTGGCCTCGTCGACACGTTTGCGCTCGCCACGGTCGCGTCGCGGCGGCTTCGGCCGACGTCGCCCACACCGTTCGCGACGACACTCGTCACCTCCTCCGATCGCGCGGTCGTCGGCTCTGGAGGGTTCGTCATCCAGCCCGAAGCGCGCCTGCGCGACGCTTTGCGCCACGATGTCGTTCTGGTGCCCCCGATGGGTGCCGACATCGACGAAGTCCTGACGCGTGAAGCGCGGCTCGTTGGCTGGCTCGGCAAGGCGGCCGCTCGCGTACCGCTGATCTGCTCGGTGTGCACGGGAGCATTCTTGCTGGCCGAGGCGGGGCCTTCAGCGGCGCCCTGATCGAGATCCACCCTCCGGCGCTTTTGTGATCCACGTCGCCGCATGATCTACGCCGCGCGAGCGGCAGGATCGTG
>JBEGTL010000362.1:0-8156 GCA_041179425.1 Pseudomonadota bacterium
GCTTTCTTGTTCTTGAGGTAGCCCTTCATGGTGAGGTTGCCGCGGTAGACGATCTCGCCGATGGTCTGCCCGTCGCGCGGGACCTCGACCAGGGTCTCCGGGTCGACCACGGAGCACCCCTCTTGCAGCAGGCAGCGCACGCCCTGACGGCCGTTGCGTTCGGCCTGCTGGCCCACGTCGAGCTGCTTCCACTCTTCGTGTTTGGCGCAGATGGAGGCGGGGCCGTACACCTCTGTGAGCCCGTAGATGTGGGTGAGGTCGATGCCGATGCGCGCCATGCCCTCGACCAATGCGAGCGACGGAGCGGCGCCTCCGACCAGCGCCGACACCTTGTGCGCGATGCCCTCGCGCAGCTGCGCCGGCGCCTCGACGAGCAGGCTGTGCACCACGGGCGCGCCGCAGTAGTGCGTGACCTTGTGCTCACGAATCGCGTTGAAGATGGCGCCTGCTTCGACCTTGCGTAGGCACACGTTGACGCCGGCCTTGGCCGCGAGTGTCCATGGGAAGCACCAGCCGTTGCAGTGGAACATGGGTAGGGTCCACAGGTACACGGCGTGGCGTGGCAGCTCCCCCTCGAGTGCGTTGCTGAGTGCGCCCAGGTATGCGCCGCGGTGGTGGTACACCACGCCCTTGGGGTTGCCGGTGGTGCCGGAGGTGTAGTTGAGCGAGATGGCGTCCCACTCGTTGGTCGGTAGCTGCCACACGAACGCGGGGTCGCCCTCGGCGAGCAGCGCCTCGTAGTCGAGTGCGCCGACTGGTTTGCCGCTGCCCTGATACTCAGGATCGAGCACATCGACGATCAGTGGCGGCTGCTCGAGCTGTGCGACGGCAGCCTCGACCTTGGCTGCGTACTCGCGGTCGACGAGGACGACCTTGGCCTCGGCGTGGCGGAGGATGAACGCGACCGCGTCTGGGTCGAGGCGTGTGTTGACGGCGTTGAGGACGGCGCCGCTCATCGGGACGCCGAAGTGTGTTTCGTACATCTCGGGGGTATTGGCGAGCATCGCAGAGACGGTCTCGCCTTTCTGGACGCCGCGGCGCACGAGCGCAGAGGCGAGGCGGCGCGCGCGGTCGTAGGTCTGGCTCCAGGTGTAGCGGCGTGCCCCGTGAATGACAGAGGGGCGCTGGGGGTAGACGTCGGCGCTCCAAGCGAGGAACGAGAGCGGGCTCAGCGCTGCGAAGTTTGCGGCGTTTTTGTCGAGTCCGTCGTCGTAGATGCTCTTGCTCATTGGCTTCTGGTCTCTCTCTCTCTCTCTCTCTCTCTCTCTCTCTAGCTCTTTCTGGTTTCGCACAGTTTGCGGGCCGTGGGTGGCAGATATCTGCTGTTCTTGACTGGCTCGTTGGCCGGTGGCGTTGTCTCGGTTGGCCGGGCTGTGGCTGATCTCGTGGGTAGCCGTGTCGGCCGGTCTGGCTGGCCTGTTCTCATGGCCTTCTTGGTGGCGTTGTAGATCGTTGTGGCCGGCCGCCTGCGGGGCCCAGTGGTCGCTCAAAAGTTGTGCTGTTTGCGCCGACGCTCGTGTCGGGCCTCCTCCACGGCGGGCACGATGGCACTGAGTGCCTTTGTTAGCGAGATGAGCCGTCACCATGATTCTCATGAGAACGAGCGTCCCCATCGGGCTGGTGGGCAGACCACGCGCGGGTCGGAAAGTGGGTCCAGCGAGCGACAAGGTGGACGTTCGCGCGGCCGAATTGCAATCAGACCTCGCGGTTTAGGACCTAGAGCTTCGCGCTTTCGAACCTAAGCTGAGGCATGGCGATCGGGGAGACGGGGCACAGTACGCAAGATCCGAAGGGAGAGCGCTTCGAGCTCCGGCGTCTCCTCGGCTCGGGCGCGCAAGGCATGGTGTACGAGGCATTCGACACCGCGCATGGCGCGACCGTGGCGCTCAAGGTGTTGCAGCGGGTCGAGCCCCACGCGCTGTTTCAGTTCAAGGCGGAGTTTCGCGCGCTCTCCAACTTGACGCATCCCAACCTGCTGCAGCTGTTCGAGCTCACCATGGCACGCAAGCCGGTGACAAGATTGAGCCGTATCACGATCGTATCCGAGAGACGCACTATCAAGGCCTCCACCCCGAGCGTCGACATGCCGTGCACCGTTCGCTGGCGCAGGCGCTCGAGACGTGCGCCGACCGCGCCGGCGTGGCGCGCGATGCAGAGGCGCTGTTCGGGCACTGGCGCAATGGGCAAGATGCCGCGCGCGCCACTCACTACGCGGTGCTGGCCGCCGAGAGAGCAGAGCAGTCGCTCGCGTTCGGCCGTGCCGCCGATCTGTTTCAGGGAGCGCTGCAGCTGACGCATGGCGAGCCCGAGCGCGCGCGCTGGCTCGAGGGGCGGCGCGGCACCGCGCTCATGTTCTGCGGGCGCGGGGCCGAAGCCGCCGACGCTTTTTTGCGCGCGATGAAGGGGGCACCCGCCGAGCGCGCCACCGAGCTGCGCGGCATGGCGATGACGCAGCTGCTCGGCTCGGGTCACCTCGACCGAGCGTTCGACGAGCTGGTGCGCGCCGAAGACGCGCTCGGCCTCAAGTTCCCGCGCACCAACCTGCGCGGCACGCACCGATGCCAAGGCGCTGCTGGCCGAGGGCTCGCCGTGGACATGGGCCCTCGGCCAGCTGGTGTCGGGCTGCGCTGCCTCGTTCAAATCGGAGGCGCGCGCGCTGCCATTCATGCAAGCTGCCAAGCACGCCTTCGAGTCGCAGCAGATGGTGCTGTACGCGGCGGTGGCCGACTACACGGCGGGGCGCTGGATGCACGGCGCACAGGGCGACGAGCTGTGCCTGCAAGCTCAGCTCCGCATGCAAGCGCTCGGTGTGGCGGCGCCAGCCTCGTTCGTTCGCATGCTGACGCCAGCGCGCTGAGGCGCGGCTTGCGGTTCGACGGCGGAGCTGACAGCACCACCACGAGGGGCCCGCTTAGAAACAAGAACCGGCAACCCGACGCTCGTGTCGGGCCTCGTCCACCGCGGACACGATGGCACTGAGTGCCACCTCTAGCGCAGGCGCTCGCCCGTGGCACTCAGTGCCACGCGCTGGCCGGGGTGAGGCCGGCCGTGTCAAGGTCGCGGCAATGAAGACGTACGCCGAGCCTGTGCGGGCTCCCAGCCTGGTCGAACGAAAGCAGGAGTCCGTGCGCGAGGCGATCGGTGCCGCGGCGAGCCGGCTGTTCCTCGACCAAGGTTTTCAGGCGGCGACCATCGACGACATCGCCAAGGCGGCGGGCATCGGCCGGCGCACCTTCTTCCGGTACTTCGAGACCAAAGAAGACGTGGTGCTGTGGAAGTTCGATCAGTTCGCGCGGCACGTGGTCACCCTGATCGCGGCGCGCCCGGCACGGGAACAGGCACTGGTGGCCCTGCAGCGCGCGCTGACCGAGGCCTCTGAGTTCTACAACCAGGACCCGGCGCAGACCCTCGCGCTGCTCAAGCTGACCGAAGCGACTCCCTCGCTGTACGCGCAGCAGCTGAAACAACAAGACCGCTGGAAGACTTGGTTCGCCGAGGCCCTGCGCAAGCGCACGCGCGCGTCTGCACGCTCGCTTGCACCCGAGCTGGTGGCTGCCGTGGGCCTCGAGGCGGCCGCCATCGCCGTGCGTCGCTGGGTGCATCAGCCCGGGGCCAATCTGAGTGATCTGATCGCAGCGAGCTTCGTGGCGTTGCGCAAGATCTTGCCAGCGAAGGCGTGAGCGCAGCGCCAGCATCGCGCGCGCGATGAAGCGTGCGGGTCTCTGCGTGAGCGATGATCGGTGCGGGCAACAACGCGCTGCACGAGCCCAGGGCAGGGCCACTCGGCACGCAGCCTTCACGGAGCGGTCACGCGCGCTGCCTAGCTTGAGTGCGACTCACGAACCCTTTGAGGAGCACGCGATGACTCGCTTTTTTGTCTCGGATGTTCTGTTGCGCCCGCTCTGCCTTCCGCTCGCTGCCGCAAGCACGCTCTTGTGCGTCACAAGCGGATCTTCGTGATCGATCTCGACCAGACCGACGCGAGCGGCCGGGTGCAAAAGACGCCCCTCGTCGACCTGATGAACATCGCCGATCCCCACGACCTCAACGGCGACGGGAGCGCGCTCTACACGTTTCCGTACGTCACCATCGAGTCGGTGTTGATCGTCGACGCGAAGACCTTGCTCGTGCTCAACGACAACAACTTCCCGGGTGGTGGAGGCCGCAGTGCGGCGCCCGACTCGACGGAGTTCTTGCTGATCCGTCTCGATGCCGGCTTGGACGTGCGCGGCCAAGGCGAGCGCGATCGTGAGTCGTCAGAGCGCACGGACGACTCTGACGCGGACGACGCAGAAGACTGAGCGCCGCCCGGCGGCAAGCTCAGAACGAGTAGTCGGCGTAGGCTCCGCCGGAGACCAGCAACATCTTGTAGGTGCCGTTGGCGAGGTCGTAGTCCGACGTGGTGATGGTCTGGTTGAGTACCTTCTGGACCGTCAGATCGAGGATGACGCGGAAGTTGCCGAACAGCTGACGCGACAGTCCGCCCGAAGCCGTGACGCGCGTTCCGTCGGGGCTCGCCGCGTCGATCGTGTGGTTGGGTACCGCGCTGCTCTCGCCGGAGACGGCGGTCCACATGGTCAGCTTGCGCGTGAACGCGTGCGAGCCGCGCACCAGCAGGCCGTAGGTGTTGCGCCAGTCTCGCGGGAGCCTGAGCTGGAGCGTGCGGCCCAGGCCGAGCTGTGGCTGCACCAGGCCGTCCGATCGCAACCGCACGTCGTAGTTCTCGACTGCGGACCAACCCGTGAAGGTGCCCTCGAGGGCGACGCTGGTGGAGGGCTCGTCGTCGACACTCACACGTCGGCCGAAGGCGTGCCGGATGCCGACGCGCACGACCTTGGGCAACGTCATGGACAGCGACGCCTTGCCGCGCACGACCGACGGGTAGTCGAGCCCCTGACTCGCCAGGTCCTGCGTAAAGAACGGGTCGTTCATGTCGAGGCTGAAGCTGCCCCGAAAGTTGAGGCGCGTGCTGTGCTCGTAGCTTGCCGACAGCCACAGGTTTTTGCGGACCTCTGCCATCGCGCCCGCACGGAAGGTGACGCCGCTGGCCCAGCCATTTTGAAACGCAAAGGGTCGCGCAAAGGTGTCGAGCTCGCGCAGCGCAGGGTTGGCCTGTTGGCCAAAGCCGTTGGGCTGGTTGATGGGCGGACGGCCCAGCGCGGCCCCGAGGTCGCTCACGCCCGCCAGATCTTGTGTGCGCTTGAGGTCGGCGTACCCGAGCACGTACGAGACGCCAGCGCCGAACGAGAGCCAGTCGGTCGGCTTGTAGGCGACGCCGAAGCTGGTGAACACCATGGCCAGCGTGGCGTCGTCGAGCTGGAAGCGTTGTGGTCCGGCGCCCGGCCAGCGCACGATGGCCGCGTAGGGCGCGTCGATGCCAAAACCGACGGCGAGCGGCAGGTCGCCGAGGGGCGACTCGACGTGGATCGACGGCACCAGCCCGATGGGGTTGGCTTTGACTTCGCGATCGCGACCGGTCTTGGTGGCGTCGACGGTGGAGGGGTCGATGGGCAGCTGGAAGTCGAGCGAGTCGGGCGTCTGATAGGTCGCTTGCCGCACGCGCTGATAGCGGATGCTGCCGATCAACAAGTCGCCACCGAGCACGACGCGCAGCCGCTTGGCAAAACCCAGCCCGGCCGGGTTGTAGTGGACCGACAGCGGGCCCGTGGTGCTGACGCCGAAGTTGGTGGGCCCGACCGTGGGCAAGGTGAGGCCCGACGCGCGAGCGTTGCTGGGGAGGGCGTGCTGCGCGAGCAGGCCGAGCCAGAGCAAACAACACACGGCGGCGAGCCGCACCTGTTTGGTCGAAGTCGCGCGCGAAGCCTTGCGAGGAGATGGTGTGTGCATGGCTCAGCGGACCCGGTTGACGAGCAGAGAGATGCGGTTGGTGCTGGACTTGCCGGTGTGGAACAAGCGGAACAGCGCGCCCGCCTCATCCTCGACGTACAGCTCGGGATTGTCCTCGAGTCTTACTTTCTCGTGCTCGGTGTCGCCGTCGAGCGCCACGGTGGTGCTGACCTTCTGCGTGAGTGCCATGTCGCGATAAAAGCCCGGATGCTTGTAGCTGTACGACCGCACCGGCGCGCCATCGCTACCGTTCTCGATGTCGTCCGGGATCACGAAGAACAGCCAGTCGCCCTGCTGGGCAGGCGCGTTGCTGTCGTTGGCTCGGTAGTAATAAAAGTCGGCTGCGCCTTGGGTGCTGGCGAGCACGGTCTCGGTGAGCTCGAGCAGCGAGCTGGGCGACGCACGCAGGTTTGCTTTGACGGTCGCCTGGATCTCCTCGGTGGTGGTGCCGAGCGAGACGTTGCGCAGCGTGAACGCGACGTTGCCTTCGCCCTCGCGTAGCCCGCCGTCGTGCAGACGAACCTGCGCCGTCTCGAGCAACAGGTCCCACACGTACGAGGGGAGGGGCGGTGAGCCAATGCCGCCTTTCACGACGATCTCCTGGAAGCCGCTCACCACCTTGGCGCTGAACAGCGGGTCGGTCTTGCCGGGGGCGGCGTACGCGACCTGACTATTGAGCATGCGGTACGAGCTCTGCGCAGCGCCCAGCACGACACGCTCGAGCGTCCACGGTGGCAGCTGCCAGCCCAACGAGTCGCCCACGCCGGTGGGGGTCGGCGAGAGTCCGCCCTTCACGAACGAGGACGACTCGACGATGCGGAAGGTCAACGAGTCGATCTTGGGCTCTCCAGAGACCAGACCTTCGACCCGCATCCAGTTGGGATCGGCAAAGTCGAACAGCCCCTCGATCTGACTACGGATGGAGCTGACACTCGCGATCTCGGTGGTCGTCAGGTCGACGCCCTTGTAAGGCAGTGCATTGGCGTTGGCCCGTACCGTGATGGCGAACTGGTCAGTCAGCACCTGCGCCGTGGTGGACCCCACGAAGCCAGGGTGCGAGATGCCCGCGGCGTCGTACGGACCAAACCGCTTGCCGAACGTCTCGAAGTTGGTGGCCAGGTCGGTGAGCGTGACCGGCAGGGTGCCGGGCGACACCGGGTAGACGCCGGTCGGGTTTTGTTCGGTCTTGGGGCCGAGCCGCGTCTGCGCGTTGGGGTGCGTGGCGATCACCTGATCGAGGATGGTTGCCGCGATGGCGGCGTCGGACAAAAAGGTGTCTTCGACGTTCATCTTGAAGAGGTCGGCGAGCACCTGCTGCGACGCCACACCGAGCAGCGGCGCGAGGTCGATGAGGCTGGCGAGCGAGGTCCCTTTGAGATTGGCCGTGTCGGGCGTCATGCGCAGCAGCGCCTGCATGTTGCGCTCGGCTTGCGGCAGCATGTTGGGGTCGAGCTCACGAATGGCCGACAACGCTTGATCGACCAGCTGTGGAGAGTTGGGCCCGCTCGACAGATCGAGATCGAGCAGCCACAGCCGCTCGCGCACCTCGCGAGGCAGGCGCAGCAGGTCGTCCTGATCGAGGCGTTTTTCGAAGTTGGTGACATCGAAGCGCAGGTACGAGAGCTCGAGCTTGCGCCCGTCGCCGACCTCGAGTGCACGCGCGGAGCGGTCTTCGCTCGCGGAGCCCTCGGCGCAGCCGACTGCGCACGAGAGAGCGGTGGTGAGCAGACCGACGGCCAACGAGCTGCGGCCGCGCGAGCGAGCCTGCCGACACAGGGGGCGGCGGATCATTGGATGACTCCCGGGCGTCGCACTTCGAGGCCGACGCTGTCTGGGTCGCGCTCTTTCACCAGGATCTCGAACACCGTGCCGTCCTGTTCGGCGGCGTAGTACGTGGCGCCCACCTTGGCTGCGACCTTCTCATGCGTGCTGTCGGTGACGCCAAACGCGGGCGCGGTGACTGACACCTTTTGGGTCAGCTGTGCGTCCGAGAAGAAGCCTGGCTTTGCGTAGGTCACGCCGCCCCCGCCGTCCGCGGTGTTGCGAAACAGCAGTGCACCGTCGCCGCCCGTCGCCGGTTGGTAGAACACGTCGGCGCCCGAGCTGGCGAGCCCCGAGCTCCCCACCAGCAGCTCGCTGAGCTTGTCTTGTTGTTCGTTGAGGCGCGGCCTGAGCTTGGCAACCAGCTGGTCTGCAGTCAGTCCGATGGGCAGACCCGTCAGCGTGAACGCCATGTCGGCGGCACCTTGTGCGAGGCCTTCGTCGTGCAGACGCGCCTCGGCGACCTCTACCAAGAGGTCCCACGCGTA
>JBEGTL010000363.1:0-8141 GCA_041179425.1 Pseudomonadota bacterium
GACGCGGCTCGTCGCGCTGGCGCGCGGCTTCGTCAGCAAGGACAGAGCCGTGATGGCCGAGGCGCTCGACGCCCTCGGCTTCAAGACGCGCAGCGGGACGCGGCAGGGCATCGAGGACTACGCGCAGACGGTGCTCGACGAGCTCGGTGTGGTGCGCGCGCGTGGGGGGGACTGGCCGACGCAGGTCGAGGTCCTCGCGCAGACCACGCTGATGGCGGGCTTCATCGCGAAGGACCCGGTGGTGCACCTGCCCGAGGAGTTCGTGATGTTGGGCCGCGTGTTTGGCGTGCTGTCTGGTCTGTTTTTACACTACAGACCTGACGTCAGCGCGGCCGCACGCATCTTACCGTTGGTGCTGATGGCCCTCGCTCGCACTGACCCCTGAAGCCAAGTCCACACGTCGCGCCGGCTCGCTCCGCAGCCGCACTTGCGTACAAATCGCACAAACGTGAGTGCCCTAGCCTGGTGGCACCAGAGCGAGGCCTCGATGTTACGTTTTGTTGCGCGCGGCGCGGGCGACCGACAGCATGGTGGTGGGGACTCGTACTACCTCACAGCCGAGGAGACGCCATGCGCACCGTACCGAGAGAGAGACGAACGCGCCGCTCGGGCAAAGCCGACGAAGCGCTACTTTTCCAGCTCGATCACGTGCGCAGCGAGGCAGGCCTCGACGCCATCGTGCTCGCCACCGCCGAGGGCTTGCCGGTCGCACACTCAGGCGAAGACGAGCTGTGTGAAGAGCTGGCAGCGCTCGCTCCGTTCATGCACGTCGATGCCGACCCGGGCGGCATCTCCTCGCGCGGAAAAAAACGAACGAGAGCCACCCACGGCAGCGAGTTCGCAGACAAGGCTCGCCGCACGCGCGTGCGCACCATGACCTTCACCGACGTGCCGCTGTTGCTGGTCTCTTACCGAAGAGACTCTCCCGTCGAGAACGACGGCTGGCTCGAGCACGCGTCCAAGGGCATCACGCGCATCCTCTCGGCCTGAGCACAGCGCACGTCGTCTCGACTTGGGTTGCAGAAGAGCCGGCTCACGCCTCTGCCAACAACGAGAGCGTGCGTTCGATGCACCACATCGCTGCGAGGCCGCCGATGGTGTAGGCGGCCACGATGCGCATGCGCGGGCCCGTCGCGCGCTCGGTGAGGTGGAGCTTGCCGAGCACGAACATCACGGAGACGAGAGCCGCGATCACCAACAGCTGCCCCAGCTCGACGCCGAGGTTGAAGCCGAACAACGAGAGCGGCACCGCGTGCGCAGGCAGCCCCGTGTCGATCAGCGCACTGGCAAAGCCGAGCCCGTGCAACAGACCAAACCCACTGGCCATCACCCACGCGCGACGCGCGACGTGGGCGCCCTCGTCGCGCTGCTCGAGTACCTCGAGTGCCACCACCAACAAGCTCGCCGCGATGCCGATCTCGACCGGCGCTTGGGGCACGCGGACCACCGAGAGAGCAGACAGGCACAAGGTCACGCTGTGGCCCAGCGTGAATGCAGTCAGCGCGACGAGCCGTGCGCGCAGGCTACGCATCAACAAAAACAGCCCCAGCACGAACAGGATGTGATCCGGCCCGGTCAACAGATGTTGCACCCCGAGGGTCACGTAGTCGCGCAACACTCCCCAGCGACTCTCGCGCGCCGGAATGACCAGGCTCGTGCGCTGTGGCGACAGCAGCACACGGATGGGCTCGGCGCGGTCGAGCTCGAGGTACACGAGGAGACTCAGCTCGAGCTCAACCAGCCCGAACACGCGCAGGGTGTGCCCCGCAAGAGCCTGACTACAGACCAGCTCGAACTCCTGTACCCGCTGATCGGACTCGGAACGCTCGGAGGCCTCTCCTGTGCGACAGTCCTTGGGCCAATCGAGCTCGAGCCGGGCCGCGGCCAGCGAGGAGCGCCGGAACGAGACTCGATAGTGGCGCTCGCCGCGCTCTCGTACCGTCAGCACGGGCGGACTCAACGCGTGCGCCCGCACGGAAGAAGGCACGACGGCAAGCAGCAGACCGAGTACGGCCAGCACTGTGCTCCAAGCACGCAAGCTCGGTGTGGTCATGAACGCGGGCTCCGGAGCTGGACACGATAGTGCGCGCGCAGGGCGCGCAGCCGCTCGCGTAGGACCTCCCGGCGACGGTCGTGGCAGTAGTCGGCGAGCGCGCGCTCTCGTAGCTCGGAGAGCGCAGGCAGGCGCCCGTCGAGACACTCTTGGAGCAGCACCAAGTGCTGGCCGTACGCGGACGACACGGGACCAAACCACGCGCCGAGCGGACCGCGCAGCACCTCTGCCGCAAAGCCAGCTCCCAGCTGTGCATCGAGCGTGACCGCATCGGTCGCCACGTACTCGTGGGGCAACAACGTGGGGTCCCCGCGCGTGCGCGCTGCGTCGGCCCCGGCCCGCTCACGGGTCAGCGTAGACAGTAAGGTCTGGGCGGCAGCGGTCAGCCCCGGGTCGTGGCGCGTCGGACTGAGGAAGACGTGCACGAACGTAAGGCGCGGAGGGAGCGAGTAGCGCTGCGCGTGCGTACGGACGTACGCCGACAAGACGGAGTCGCTGGGCTGCTCCAGCACGGCGTGCGCGGTGAGCAGCTGCTCGGCCTGGAACACCAGGCGCTGCCGCGTGACCGGGTCGGCAATGTGCAGACCGAGGGCGATGGCTCGCGCGAGCAACTGCTCGTCGTTTTCGTCGTGTGCTCCGCTCGTCGCTGCCGTCTCGGAGCGCTGCGTCGCACGCATGCTGACCAGGAGTTGCTCGCGCACCACGGGGTCGATGCGTGCGCCGCCCGCGCGCAGGGCCTCTTCGACCAGAACGGCCTCGTCGATGGCGCGCTCTCGATCGGCCTGGCTGGCGCCCTGCTTGATGTGCACCGAGAGTGGCGCGCCCTCGTGGCCGGACCACACGCGTAGAACGGCCCCCTTGCCCGCGAGGAGCACGGCCCCGAGCACAAAGAACGCGACCAAGTGACGCATCAACCGGGCCCGTAGAAGATCGGACTCGACCAGGCGCGCTCTTGCTGGGTGGCCGGGTAGCCGGCGCAGCACGGCTCGTAGCCGGCAGTGATGGAGGCCGGGACGTTGCAGTCGACCTTGGCGGCGTTGCAGGCGCGCGTGTGCCAGCGACAGCTGGGGTTTTCGAGCACGCGCGCGTAATAAAAGGCTCGCTGCGCGGGATCGAACTTGGGGTCGGTCCACACGTTGCACAGCTCGTCTGCACCCTTGCCCCTCGGCTCGCAGCTGGCGAGGTCGACACTGGCGTCGTTGGCGCCTCCTGCGACATCGTAGACGACGTACTGCACCTGGTTGTTGGCGACGTAGCCTTTGACGATCTGAATGCGCTGGAGCGGCACACCGGGCGCGTTGGCGGTGCCTGGATCGCGCAGCGCCCAGACCGCAAAGCTGGGCGCCCTGCCCGCGGCCCCGTGCAGCTCACCGCCCATCGCGACACCTCGCTGGTAGCCTTGCTCGGCAAAGTTGGCCGCACTGCACGCATCGCGCGGAAAGTCGAAGCCAGCGAACATACGCAGCACGATGCGCGTCCCGCTGGTGGCGTACGCCTCCCGTCGTTTCATCGCGTCGAACAGCGCTGCACGTGAGTTTTCTTCGGCCCACAGCACGGCGAGCCCACCCGGGTTGAACCACACGCTGTCGACCAACCCCGGGCGCTTGTCACGTGCGCTGGCCCCTGCCCCGCCGTGCCCCGAGAACGTACGCTCGTCGACACCACCTCCCGTGCCCACGTGCGAGTCGGTGCTGCCCACGAAGCCGTACGCGAAGGGGTTGGCACCGAGTGCACTGTCGAGCAGCAACCCCTGCCCCAGCGCGTCGCGCACGAAGTCGCGCGCGATCAGCGTGTCTTTGGAGCCGCCCAGCGTGGTGCTGGCGAGCGTGTTGTACGGGCCGAGCTCGTAGCTGCACTGCTCGTCCGGTCCCATCTCGGGCAGACACTCGGAGCTGCCCTTGTGCTGAAAGACCTCGACCAGCGGCTCGAACTTGCGGCGGCGCTCGGCGTAGGCGCGATCGAACGGACGACCGTTGCGATCGACCGTCTCGAACATCAGGCCGGCCGAGAGGTTGCTGTTGTGCGGAATGGTCAAGACCTCGCAACCGGCGGCGGCGGTGCAGTCGCGGTCGAGCGCGTCCCAGAGCTGCTCTTCTTGGTTGCCGTCGAAGTAGCCGAACGGCAGCGCGGGCACACGCTGACCACGGAAGATGACGTTGCGGTGCAGGTTCTTGGTGCCGGGCGAAGCGGACCACTCGTAGGCCACGAAGCTGCTGAAGCGACAGGCGTCGGTGGTGTCTTGTGCACCGAGGGCCGCTTGTTTGATCTCGTTCCAGGCGCTCAGCGCGGCCGACCCGCAGTACGCGTTGTCGGCGGTGCACGGCTCGCTGTACTTGGCGCTGCCCTGCGGCTCGCCGATGCGCGCGTTGAGGCTGTAAAACGCCAGGTTGGGATCGTTGCGGTAGCCGACGCAGGTCTCAGAGTCGTAGCCCGGTAGCGACGGCGTGATGCACGTGGTGACGAGACCCAAAAACTCTGCGTGGTCGGACACGGCGAGAAAGTCGAGCGGACGCTCGAGCATGAGCGTACGCGTCGCCTTGCCCGAGCTGTCGTAGGGCGGCAGGTCGACGCGCTCGCCGTTCGCAAACCGGTACGAGTCGACCGGCCGCAGCCGCGTGCCCTGCAGGTTCGCATCGAGCGAGAGCGCCGTGTGCACGTGCAGGTCGCCAAAGAAGGGTTGGCGCTCGGGTCGGTAGCTCTTGCAGCGCAGCGCGGTGGGCTCGCTGTTCGGACTGACGCCAACATGCGCATCGCCAGCGTCGGCGGCCAACGCTGCGTCGGCACTGGCGCTGCCGACATCGGCGGTGGGACCTGCGTCGCGCGTGCGACCATCTTCACTGCACGCGGCCGCTACCGCGAGCGCCAGCCAGACCCACCCAGAGACTCGACCTCGGCCCTGCATGCCTGGTCTTGTAACACAGACGCGCCCTCAGTCCTGAATGCGGATCGCGCCTGCCGGGCAGTAACGCACGGCAAGCTCCAGCTTGGGGCGCAGGTCGTCTGGCGGCTCGTCGATCAACACTTGCAGCTTCCCGTCGTCGTCGATCTGAAAGACCTCGGGCGCATCTCCGGTGCAGTTGGCGTGGCCTTGGCACAGGTCCCAATCGATCAGCACCTTCATCAGAACGCTCCGTTGGGTCGGAGCCTGCGGTAGCGCACACGAAATGGCTTCTTGGGGCCCATCACCAGACCACTCTCGGGGATCACCGGGTCGTGGCCCAGCTCGAACGAGAAGCCGCGCAGCAAGATGGCAAAGATGGTCTTGACCTGCAGCAGCGCAAACGCGTTGCCGAGGCACTTGTGCCGACCGCCGCCAAACGAGACGAAAGTGAACTGCTTTTTGTCCTCTTCGCGACCGGGGGCGAAGCGGTCGGGGTCAAACCGGAGCGGATGGGTAAACACGCCCGGCATGCGGTGCGACACCCACGGCGAGTTGGCGATCCAGGTGCCCTTCTCGAACACGTAGCCGTCGTACTCGAAGCGCGACATCACGCTGCGCAGCAGGATGTACAGCGGCGGGTGCAGGCGCAGCGCCTCTTTGACGGCGTACTCGGTGAGTGGGATCTGACGCAGCGACTGGAACGTGACGTCGGTGTTGCCGGGGTAGACCGTGTCCAGCTCTTCGAGCACACGGTCGAGGTAGTCGGGGCTCTGCAGCAGCTCGAGCAGCGTCCAGGCCGTGGTCACGCTGCTGGTGTGGTGACCTGCGAACATGGCGGCCAGCAACATGCCGGTGATCTCGTGGTCGCTGAGCTTGCTGCCGTCTTTGTACTGCGCGTCCATGAGTGTCTGCAGAAAGTCTTCGCCCTCGCGCCCCGCCTTGCGCCGCGAGTTGACGATGCCGCCGATCATCTCCACCAGCCGCACCCGCGCTTTGTCACGCGCACGCATGGACGGAATGGGCAGGTTGGCGTGGATGTACGAAGCCGGCGTGATGCCGCGCTCGAGGTCGTAGTAGACCTTGGCAAACTCGTCGCTCATGTCCTCGCGGAACTCGCGACCAATCAGGCAGTGCGTGGACGTGAAGTTGGTGAGCGCGGCGCAGAACTCGACCAGGCAGATCTCGCCGCTATCGCCCCAGCCCGCCACCGCGCGGCGCGTCTCTTCGGCGACGATCTCCCCGTAGGTACGCATCCGTTTGTCCTGCAATGCAGGTCGAATCATGCCCAGCTGCTCGCCCATCCGCTCGGGCGGCGCGTCGTACACGACGTCTTTGCCGAACACGGGCACCATGATCTCGTACGCCTCGTTGGGGCTCAGCACCTCGTCGGGCTGACGGTACATGGCTTCTTGCGCGCGCGGCCCGGAGAACAGGATGATGTCCTTGTTGAACACCTTGAGCGCGGCCACCTCGCCGTGCTCTTGGTAGGCGCGCCAGAGCAGGTTGAGGCAGTCGGTCGCGAACTCGATGCCGTGACCCACCAGCGGGTAGCCGCCGGAGACGCGCTGCGGCGTCTTGCTGACGGTACGCTGGGGCTTGTCTTCGCGCGGCGACGCGGCTGCCGCACCATTCGATTGTACTTGCATGTCCGTCTCCCCGTATCTGATCTCAGCCTACAAATCTCGGCACCGCGAGCTCGGCCCACGACTCTACGTTCAGCGACTCGCGGTCTTACCCTGCTTCACACCCTGGGTCGCGTGCTGAACCACGAACGCCCGCACGAAGTGCTGCTGCATACGCTCAATGAGTGGCCCCACTTCTCCTGGTTTGGCGCCGTAGTCGAGCCAGTCTTGGAGCTGTACCTGGTGCGCCGCCACCATCATCTTGAGCACGACCTCGGGACGACTCTCGCCGTGCAGAAAGCCGCGCTCGATACCGACCTCGAGCAGACTGACGGCGAGGCTCATGCCGCGCTCGAGCGTCGCCAGCTCTTCACCGCCGCGGCGCGCGCTCGGGTCGGTCCACGACAGCCCGTCGCGCAAGTGCATACGCAGAAAGGCGGGCCGCTCGACCAACACGCGCACGTAGGCGTCGATGCCGCGCCAACACGCGTCGACCACGCCTTCGTAGCCCTGGATGGCGCGGTAGATACCCTCGATCATCTCGCGCCCACGTTGCTCTTGGATGGCGCCGTAGAGCTCGATCTTGCCCGGAAACACCGTGTACAACGTGCCGAGCGCAATGCCCGCCGAGAGCGCGATGTCTTGCATCTTGGCTTCGTCGTAGCCGCGCTCGGCAAACACCTGCTCGGCCGCCTCGACGATGAGCTTGCGGTACATCTCGGCCTTGGCGAGCTTGGCCGACGCCTTGGGCGTCACGCGGGCCATGGGGCGGGCTCTCCTCCGCTCGTCTCGGATCCAACAATCGACGCCACGCCGCGCGCCTTGTCGAGCGCGGCGCGGATGAACGTGGCGGCGCGCATGCCGATCATCATGCTGGGCGCGTTCATGGCGGACACGGGTGTGAACGGCGCCACCGACGCATCGGCCACGCGCAGCCCCTCGACGCCGCGCACCGAGAGCTCGGTGTCGACCACGGCGTCGGCGTCGTCGCCCATGCGGCAGGTGCCTGCGTAGTGGAAGGTGGTCATCGCGTTGTGCTCGATGAAGCGCTGGATCTGACTGTCCGACTTGACGAGCGACGGCGGCAGCACCGCCAGGTTGCCAAACACCTCGAGTGCGGACCCCTTGGCGATGCGACGCGCGAGGTGCACGCCTTTGACCATGGTCGTCATGTCTTCGGGGTGGGAAAAGTACGCGGGGTCGATCAGTGCCGTGGCCGCTGGATCGCGCGAGCCGAGCGTGAGGCGGCCGCGGCTCTTGGGCTTGCCGAGGATGACCACGCAGCCCCAGGTGCGCTCGATCAGGTGCTGCGTGATGGGCAGCGCGGTCGCGGCCTGAATGCCGCTGCGAATGAGCGCCTTGGCGCGGTCGCCGTACAACGCCGCGGGCAGCTTGGGCGGCACCATACGCATGGCGGCCTCGCGCAGCGACGAACGTGCAGGGTACATGACGTAGCAGGTGTCGCTCTGGCGCGGCGGCAGATCGCTCGCCGGGTTGGCACGATGGAACCCGTACAGCTGCGGGTAGTAGCTGTCGACCGGCTGCCGACCGACAAAAAACATGGTGACGTTGGGATGGTCGTGCA
>JBEGTL010000364.1:0-8113 GCA_041179425.1 Pseudomonadota bacterium
ACGGATCGAGCGGCTTGGCGACCGCCAGCTCCTTGAGCTCTTTGGCCATCGCGTCGATGGCGTCGGCGACCTGCTGACGACTCGGCAACGACTCCGGGTCGCGGCCGTAGAAGGTGCGCGTGCTCTCGAGGTGCACGCCGTCGGGACCGAGCAGAAACGCCTGCAGCGACACCTCGTAGTAGGTGTCCTGGCAGATGAAGCGCGACCCCTCGGAGTTGACGTAGATACGCACCTTGTTGAGGCCGCGGATCTGCACGTACGGGTCGAGCATGAAGCGATAGTGCTTGAACAGCGCGCTGGTGCTGCGCACGAAGGTCTCCCAGCGCTTCTTCGGGAACACCACTGGCTTCACGTCGTCGAAGTGCGAGAGCACCGGCTCGACGCTGAAGCTCTTGCCGCGCTGGGGCAGGTGCTGCTCGACGAGGATCTTTTTCTTCTCGTAGTACTCCTGCAGCGACTCGTCGTACTTGTGCTGGGTCAGGCGCCACAAGGCGTAGCGCAGCACGTCCGGGTCGAGGTCTTCGGGACCGTCGATCCAGTTGAACGACTGACGCTGCGTGAGGTCGGAGCTCAGGCCGCCGTCGATCATGTTGTCGAGGCGGTGCGAGCCCACGCGGATCTCGGAGTACAGGTCCGAGTCGCGCTGGGGCTCCGAGCGAAACACCGAGCCGTAGCGGCCCCACACACTCAAGCCCTCCTTGGCGTGCACCAAGAACGACATAAAAAAGGGAGGCGGCTCACCGGGCTGGCGCAAGCCCTTGACCTGTCGCGTCAGCTCTTGCTCCATCGCGCGCAAAAGGCGCTGGCAATGGGCGAGGTCGACGCTGCGCTGGGCGGTGAGGCCTGCGGTCTCCCGCACTGTGTCGGACAGTCGCGCGCGCCCGGCGGTGCTGCGCCCTGCGGCGCGCGGGCGGACAGAGGCACTGCGCGCTTCGACCACTTTTTTTCGCTGCTTGCGGTTCATGCTCTCCGTGAGGACGACGCGTCGTCGCGCTTGGTGGGGACGGGTGGGGCGCCGTCGTAGTACGCGTCGACGCGCTCCGAGATGGTGCGGTGAACTTGTTTGATTAGCTGTGGCAGCTCCTGCTTGCTGACGCCCTGGGTCTCGACCGGCCGGTCCAAGTACACCGTGACACGACGGCCCGGATGAACATAGGGCTCCCCCTTACGCATCACTTCGAACATCCCGGTAACGCTCACCGGTACGATGGGGAGGGCAAGCTGATGTGCGATGCGGAACAAACCGTTGCGGAACGGGCCCACCCGGCCTGTGACCGTGCGCGTGCCTTCCGGAAACACGAGGATGGAGTGGCCTTTGCCGACCTCGCGCTGAACTCCATCGGTAAGGCTCTGCTGCGCCTCTCGCAAGGGCCGGTCACGGTACACGGCGACGGTGCCGCGCTGGCGCATGAACCAGCCGTAGAACGGAACGTCGAAGTGCGAGGCCAGCTCGACACCCTGCTTGAAGTGCGGCGTCGCGGCGTACACCGTGCAGTGGTCGATCATGTTGACGTGATTTTGCACGAACATGTACTGGCGCTTGGGGTCGACGTCCGGGTGCACCACGTACTCTACGCGGGTGCCCAGCACGCGTAGCTGACCGCGTGTGTAGATGCGCGTGAGCCACTCGATCTCGTCCGGCGGGAAGAAGCGCTGCGCCACCATCAGCGTCCCCATGACGGTGGTCAGCCAGGCGACCCCGGGCGCCCACATGGAAAGCCCCACCAGCTTCTGCAAGGGGCTGAGGCGGCGGGTTGCCGGCTCGCGTTGGGTAGGCTTGGGGTCGTTGGGCTGGGGCATGGTGTTGGACTCTCGCATCGGGGCCGAAAGTAGCACGTGCACTCGATTGGGGACGTACACGCGTCTCGCCGCGACCACCGAGCGGTTTCCGGTTTGTTATTTCGCCCGGCTCCTGTCCTTTGGTAACGTTCGGCGCCGCTCGAGCGTATGCCCGTCGCGAGCCGAACGCTTCGGCAACATCGACCAACGCGGCAGCGCGCGAGCGACGACAGATACAGGAAGGAAGGCAGAGATGAATTCGAAGCTACATGCGAAGTTCTTGACGATGGCAGCGGCGACGCTCGGTTTGAGCTTGATGGGCGGCTGCAGCAAGTCGTCCGAGCCCGCAGCCGCAGAGGGCGGCGCGGCCGCGAGTGGAGCCGAGTCTTCCTGTGGCGCTGGCTCCTGTGGAGCGGCCCACGAGGGTGAGGCGAAAGAGCCCGCCGCCGAGGGCGCAGCCGCTGGCGAGCCCACCGAAGAAGCGCCCAAGTAACGAGGGCTTCTCTCCAAGTCGCGCCCATGCTCCATAATTTGCCGCTCGCGTGCCCTAGGGCCCGCTTCGACACGGTATAGCTGGGCGATGCTCGAAGGAATTGGACTCGGGCTCAGGCAGCCCATTGCGAACGACCTGTTCGCGATGGCGCCGCCGTCTCTCCGGTGGCTCGAGCTTCACCCCGAGAACTACTTGTCTTCGCTTGGGTGCGGAGAGACCGCGCACTTTGCCCGGGGTGGCAAGTACGCGACGTTGTTGGCGCGCGCCCGCGAGCGCTTTCCGCTGCTGACACACGGTCTGTCCATGGGCTTTGGCTCGCTTTCGCCGTTCGACGCCGACTACCTGCGTGGCGTGCGTGCACTGGTGCGCGAGCTGGGGTGTCCATGGCACTCGGATCATCTCTGCTTTTCCAGCGTCGATGGTGTGTACCTGCACGACCTGCTCCCGCTGCCGCGGAGCGAGGAGTCGGTCGCGCTGGCCGTCGCGCGCATCGTCGAGGCACAGGATGCGCTGGGGGTGCCCATCGCGGTGGAGCACATCAGCTACTACGCGACGCCGCCTGGCAGCGAGCTCGACGAGGTCGAGCACCTGACCGCCATCCTCGAAGGGGCCGACGCCAAGTTGTTGCTCGACGTCAACAACGTGTTCGTCAACGCGATGAACCACGGCTTCGATCCGCACACGTTCATCGACCGCTTACCCCTCGATCGTGTGGTGCAGCTGCACGTGGCAGGGCACCACGTGCGCGCCGACGGCCTGCGCATCGACACGCACGCCGAGCCCATCGCCGACGAAGTGTTCGCGCTGTTTGCATACACAATGGACAAGCTTCGACGTCCGCTGCCCGTGTTGCTCGAGCGCGACGATCACTTTCCAGAGTTCGGCGTGCTGGTCTCGGAGATCGAGCGTCTCGATCACATCTACCGCACCGCCCTCGCACGCGTGGCGCGCGCGCCGTCGCCTGCCGAGCTGTCGGCCACTACGCAACGCGACACGGGCGCCCTCGCCGAGCCCAAGGGTCGACCATGAACCTCGCGGCGTTCCAGCGTGCGGTGGTCGAGCTGGGTTTTGCGGCGAGCGAGCCACAGGACCCTGCGCTCGCGCCGTTCGCGCTCTATCGGCACATGATCCGCGCGCGTCTGTTTGCGATGGCAGAGGTCGCTTACCGCCAGAGCTGGGCGCTGCTCGGCGACGCGGCGTGCACGGCCTGCTTCAGCCGTTTTCTCGCGCTCGCGCCGCCGCGTAGCCCGCTCATCCGCGACGTCATCGGCGCGTTCTTGCCCTTTGCCGAGCACGACGCTGCGTTGTTCGAGGGCGCACCACTCCATGCGCGCGACCTACTGCGCTTCGAGGCGGCCAAGTGGCGCGTGGCCAGCGCACCTGCCGAGCTTGGCGCACAGGCGCTGCGCGAGGTCGACTTCGACGGTGTGTTGCGGGTCAACCCGACCTTGGAGAGGCTCGCGCTCGAACACGTGGTGAGCGGAGACGCTGGCGAGCCGTGTCCGCGCGAGCCGCACACCTTGCTCGTCTACCGGCGCCGGGACGACGACGACGTGCGCTGGTACCGCGCGCCGCCGCTGCTCGCAGAGCTACTCGCGTTGGCGGAGCAGCCGGACAGGGGCCAGGCCACCCTCGGTGCGCTGGTGGCCGAGCTGTTCGGTCGGCGCTCCCCAGCCCCCGAACAGCTCGAACAACTGCTGGAGGTTCTGGCCGGGGCCCTCACCGTCGCGGTCGAGCGGAGCGTGCTGTGGGGCGTCTACGATTCCGTGCCGGCTTGACGAATCGCACGCGCCGTGCACGGCACAAAACACGTTCAGGCGGCGTAGTACCCAAGCCATCCTGACCTTGGCTGCATCGGATTCCCGTTCTGTCGCGCGGTGCACAGCCGCGCGACGACCGCTCGAAGGAGACACCGTGGCTGCTGTCACCGGAACAAAAAGCACGACCGTTCGTCCAATCGAAGACACTCGAAAGCGGATGGTCCTGCGCCTCCGGGCGGCGGTCTCCGTGGTGCAGCGTGTGTCACCGACGCTCGCGGCGCGCGCGCTCGAGGTGTTTTGGTTGAGCCCGCAGCGGCACGCGCGTCCGGTGGCGGAGCGCGCCGCTTTCGATAGCGCCGTCAAGTGGCACCTCGTGTACGACAAGCGCCGTATCCCCATGTACAGCTGGGGCGAGCAAGGCCGGCCGGTCGTCATGTTCGCGCACGGCTGGGAAGGTCGCGCGACGCAGGTGGCTCCCTACATCGAGCCGCTGCTGAGCGCAGGCTTTCGTGTCGTCTCGTACGACGCGCCCGCGCACGGCGAAGCACGTCGCGCGCTGGTGTCCGTGATCGACTTTGCGCGCCTCGCCGAGCACGTCAGCAGCTCGCTGCGTGGGCAGGTCCAGGCTGGTATCGGACACTCGGCCGGGGCCGCGGCGCTGCTGTTCGCGGCCGGTCAAAATCAGTTCGCCGAGCGCGTGGTGGTGATCGCTGCGCTGCTGCAGCCTCGCGGGTTCGTCGAGAGGTTCGGCCGCTGGCTGCGCCTCACGCCCGTCACGCAGCGCGCGTTTCAGGGGCGGCTCGACGCGCGCTACGGCCTGCCGTTTGCCGACTTCGACAACCGCCCCAACGCGGTCGACTCGGGCGCAGACGGCTTGGTGGTCCACGACCGTGGCGACCCTGACGTGCCCTTCGAGCACGCCGAGAAGCTGGTGAGTGCCTGGCCCGGTGCGCGGCTGTTGGCGACCGATGGCCTGGGGCATCGCCGTGTGCTGCGCGACCCTCTGGTGGTGCGCAGTGTGGTCGAGTTCATCGGTCCTCCGCGCGCTTCGGTCACGCTCGAGGACGCCATCGCGGGCGCGCTCGTCGACCGCCAGGGGCGCACCCGCGCCAGCGCCTGACGCAAGCAATCGGCGGGTTGGTCGCCGCCACGAAGCTGCGTACCATGGCGATTCAAGGGGGGCGCCACTGCGCAGCTGGTTCGTCGTTTAGTTCTTGTGCAGCTCGGGGTTGAGCACCGTCTCGTTCTTTTTGTGCACGACCTCGATCGCGCCGTTGAGGCTGTTGCGGCGGAACAACAGGTCGTTCTGGCCTGACAGCTCGCGCGCCTTGACGACCCGCTTGTCGGCCAGCAGCACCTTGCTGCCCGCCGTGATGTACAGGCCGGCCTCGATGGTGCAGTTGTCGCCGAGCGGGATTCCGCAGCCAGCGTTGGCACCGAGCAGGCAGTTTTTGCCGATGCTCACCACCACTGCACCGCCGCCGGAGAGCGTGCCCATGATCGAGGCGCCGCCGCCCACGTCGCTGCCGTCGTCGACCACCACGCCCGCGCTGATGCGACCCTCGACCATCGACTTGCCGAGCGTGCCGCCGTTGAAGTTGACGAAGCCCTCGTGCATCACGGTGGTGCCCTCGGCCAGGTGCGCACCGAGCCGCACGCGATCGGCATCGGCGATGCGCACGCCGGTGGGGATGACGTAGTCGGTCATGCGCGGGAACTTGTCGACCGAGTGCACGTGCACGTCGACGCCCTGGCTGCGCAAGAGGCCGCGCACGCTCTCGAAGCCGTCGGGCGTGTAGGGTCCCACGTTGGTCCACACGACGTTGCAGAGCGCACCGAACACGCCGTCGAGGTTTTGGCCGTGGGGCTTGACCTTGCGTGTGGAGAGCAGGTGCAGGCGCAGGTACGCGTCGTGCGCGTCGACCGGCTTGTCTTTGAGATCGCCCACGAAGGTGACCACGACGGCGCGTGGGAGCACGCGGTCGAGGCTGGTCTCGCCCCGCGCGTACAGCGCTGCCTGCTGCTCGCCGCGGCGCAGCGTGTCGCGCAGCTGCTTGAGTGCGACCAGGTTGGCGTGACGCTTGCCATCGCCCTCGAAGGGCGCGAATGCGGACAGCACCTCGTCGAGCTGCGCAATGCTCAGCCGGTAGCTTTTGCTGCCCGCGCGCTGACCGACCACGCGCGCGAGGACGGCGGCGGTGCCGAAATTCTCGTCGAGATTCGGCGCGGGGTACCAGGTGTCGAGCACTGCGGAGCCGCTGCCGACCGCGGCTGGGTGGTCGAGGGAGGCCAGGGCAAAGGTGGCCAGACCGACAGCGAAGGCGGCGGGCCGCCGGTAGCCGTCGCCGGCTTCGATCTCGGAGACGAGCTTGGTGAACTGTTCGACCGTTTCGACGCGCATGCAGGACTCCTGGGACCGACGGCTCGGGGGCGGGCCGATCGGGCGGAAAAGGGGGCTGTTCTATGCCCCACGCACACCTGTGTCGACCGCTCTGACCACACTGCATGGCGCACCTTGGTGGCGGCGCTGCGATCCGCGTGCACTTCCTTTGCGGAGTAGGCGTATCGTGCCAAGACAACACATGAGACTGGCCGGAATTACGCGCTCGCTGCGCGACCTCTTCGTAGGCGAGCGCGCCCGCGCCATCACGCTCGTCGGCGACCGCGCCTACGTCGAGTACCGTGGCGTGGCCCGCCACGACCTGACGCGCTTTTCGGCCGCCGTTCGCGAGCGCACCCGGGTGCACGCCAACATCGGCAGCGTGCACGTCAACGGCTTGCTGCGCCGCGTCGCGTTCCAGTTCGTCGGTACCACCATGTCGCGCGCGCTGCTCGAGGCCGTGGTCGCCGACGCCGAGCGCGCGGTCGGGGCTGCGCGCTACAGCGACCCCGCCGACTGCGAGCGCGCGCTGCCCGACGACCTGCAGCTCGACTACGAGTACAGCGTCGAGGCCATGGTCGATGGCCTCGCGCTGCTCTGGGGCATGTCGCTGCGCATCATGCCGCTGGTGCCGCGCCGGCTCGGCTCCAACGTCTACGGCGCGCTGCTCATGATCTCGCAGATCGACATGCTGCGCCGGCCGCTGGACGAGCGGCTCGGTCGTCAGCGCGCCGAGTTCGTGCTGCACGTGGCGCTCGCGCTCTCGCAGGGCTGGTCGCAGCGGCCACTCAGCTCGCTGGTCGACCTCTCGGAGAAGCTGGTCAGTCTGCGCGAGCTGCGCGCGCGTCGTGCGTTGTTCCAGTCGTGGGCCGACCGGCTGCTGGCCGACGACCCCGCGCACGAGGTCACGCTGCCGGCGCCCGAGCGCACCGTCGAGCTGCCCAAGGGTCCCCTCGAGAACTACAGCGAGCACGTCTGGCAGCTGGCCCTGGCCGCGTTTGCCGCGAGCCTCGCCACCACGCGCAGCCCCGCGCGTGCGGTCGCCGCCGGTTTTGCCGCGCTGCCTCAGCCGGCGCGGCTCGGGCGTGAGCTGTTTGCGGCCGAGCTAGGTCGGGTGTTCGCGCGCCAAGGCATCCTGGTGTTGTCGTCGGCGGCGCTGCGCAGGCTCGATCGCATCGACACCCTGGTGCTGCCCGCCGACCTCGTTGCGCGCGAGCAGTTTTTGGTGGGCGACGTGTTCGCGCTGCGCGGCATCGGTCGGCCCGAGGCGCTGGCGCGCGCGCGGCGTTTGTTCAAGGCCGATCGTCCGCTGCGGGTCCAGCGTGGTGACGGCTACGCGCTCGGTCCCGCGCGCATGTTGCCGCACGCCGTGGGCGGAGACGTCGAGACGGCCATCGCCGACCGCGAGAGCCGTGGCGCCCTGGTGCTGGCGCTCGCACGCGACGAGCAGGTGCTGGGCTTGGTCGAAGTGCAGATCTTCCCCGAAGGCGGCGTGGTCGAGGCGCTGCACGCGGCGCGTCGGCTCGGGCTCAACGTGGTGCTCGCCGCCGACGACCCCAACCAGGCCGAGGGGCTTCATCCCGATCAGGTGATCGGCCTGACGCTCGGTCTGGGCGAGGGCATCCGCAAGCTGCAGCAAGCGGGCAAGGGCGTGTGTTTTGTCGGGCGCGGCACGTCCGAGGGCTACGCGGCGGCCGACGT
>JBEGTL010000365.1:0-8099 GCA_041179425.1 Pseudomonadota bacterium
GCTGCGCGCCGTCATCGCGACCGCCAGCAACGACCATCGCCTCGGCGCCAACGAAGCGCCGCCCGCCATCATGTCGGTCTACCTCGGCACGCAGCTCGAAGACGTGTTCAAGCAGATCCAGAAGGGCTCGCTCACCGGCAGCAAGTCCAAGGGGCTGATGAACCTGGGCGTCGACACGCTGCCCAACTTCGCCAAAGACCCGGGCGATCGCAACCGCACCTCGCCGTTCGCGTTCACCGGCAACCGCTTCGAGTTCCGCGCGGTCGGCTCCAGCCAGTCCGTGTCGGGTCCGCTCGTCGCCATGAACACCATGCTGGCCGACTCCCTCGGCTGGATCGCCGACAAGCTCGAAGCTGCAGTGGGCTCCGGGACGCCGCTCAACGGCGCCATCCTGCAGGTGCTCAAGGTCGTGATGGACGAGCACGGCGCCGTCGTGTTCGGCGGCAACGGTTACTCCGCCGAGTGGCACAAGGCGGCGGTCGAGGAGCGCGGTCTGCTCAACCTGCCGACCTGCGCCGAGGCGTTGCCGGTGCTCAAAGAGAAGTACATCGAAGAGCTGTTCGCGAAGCTCGGCGTGCTCACGCCGGTCGAGCTGGCGAGCCGCTTCGAGGTGTACGCGGAGCAGTACATCAACGCGATCAGCGTCGAGGCGCGGCTCGTCATCAGCATCGCCAAGACCTCCATCTACCCGGCGGCGATGACCTACCTGTCGAGCCTGTCCGACACGCTCAGCAAGCTCACTGCCCTCAAGATCGACGCGCCCACCGAGCAGGCCACCAAGGTCGCTGGGCTGGCCAAGTCGCTCATGACGTCGGTCGCCAAGCTCACCGAGGCGAGCACCAAGCACGACTTCGACGGCATCGAGGCGCACCTCACGTACGCAGCCAAGACCGTCAGGCCGCTGATGGACGACGTGCGCAAGTACGCCGACCTGCTCGAGGCCGAGGTGGCCGACGAGAACTGGCCGCTGCCCACCTACCAAGAGATGTTGTTCATCAAGTAAGGCCCGGCAGGCCGTCGCTCAGCCGTGCGTGAGCAGGCCTGAGCGATCGGCGATGGCGCGCGTAAACGGTGCGCCCCGCGTGAACAGCCGGTCGACGCGGCTACGCGAGAGCTCGCCGAGCGGGCTGTCCTGCGCGCCGAGGGCGCACTGCAAAAACACCGCGAGCTTGAGCAGGTTCTCGAGATCTTTGTCGCAGCGCTCGGCCCACTCCGCGTCAGACAGCGACTCGCGGCGGATGGCCATGTCGAAGTCGATGGGGATGACGTCGACCGGTGCCGCGCACACGATGAAGTTGTGCAGCTCGGCATCGCCGTGCGTGAGCCCGGCTTCGTGCAGTGTGCTGAGCGTGTGTTTGACGCGCTCGGCCAGCAGCCACATGCCCACCGCGCTCGCGAGCGGGAGCTTGTCGGCGTGTTTGATGTTGCTGTCCTCGGGCTCGCTGCCGAACGGAGTCAGCTGGTCGAACGGGCGACCTGGCAACAGACAGCTGCGAAACGTGCCGCCCGCACAGCCGATGGGAGGCGGGATGCCCAGGATGGCGCTGGCCTCGGTGTGGCGCGCAAACTCGCCCGCGGTATCGCCGCGCAGCCGTCCAGGGTAGTACGTCTTGCGGAAGTGTAGCGGGTACGCTTCTGCGAGCGGGTACGCCTTGCGCGTCGACTCTCCGGCGATCACCAGCTCGCCGCTCATCAGCGGGGTGCTCCCCGCCATCCGCTTGGCGAGCGTGCGCACCACGTAGTCCTGCTGCGGCGCGCGTTTGATGAGGGCGGCGTAGTCCTCGTCGACGGTGACGACATGCCGCGGAGAAACCTGAACGACGAGACTTCCAGTCAAGGGCGACCACCTGCTTCGCGAGGGGAACGCAAAGCTTGAGGGCGGGAGCGAGCAGGGGCAACGCCCCCCTGTTCGTCCACGTCGTCCACATCCGCGACTACGCGATCACGTCACGTCACTGCACGAGATCGGGGGCGCAGCCGAAGGCTACGTTGACTTCGCCTCCCTGCTTCACGCTCTCGCATGCTGCGGGGCACAGTTCGACCCGGGTCGGCTTGGTGGGATCATCGTAGTGCCACGCATTGCGAGCACCGCATTGGTCCACGCTGGCGGCACGCGGGAACTGCATCTCGGAGGCCCCGGGGGGCGCGAACACGACCTGCACAGCCTCGGGATCGAGGTTCTCGCCTTGCGGCACCTCCGGGATCTCGAAGTCGCACGGGATGGGTGCCGAGCTGACCACCGCCGCCTCGAGCTCTTTGAAGACCACGCTCCAGTCGGGCGCACAGATGGAGAGCTTCTCGCCGCCCGTCGACTCGGCGAGGGACAGGTACTCGGTGCCGATGCTGCTGCCCAAACAGCCGTTTTGTCCATCGGCCACGATCGCGTGTAAAAAGAACTCGTGACCGAGCTTCTGCTCCATCGCGGTCTTGAAGTCTGCGCCCAGCATCCCGCCACGGAGCGGATCACTCTGGTCGTCGGTCACCACGATGATGTGTGTGGCCGCGTCGTGGCGCAGGAAGTCTTTGTACGAGTCGAACTGCGCGTTGAGCTGGGTGAGCGCGTTCCAGCTGTCGACGCCGACGGCCTTGTGCAGGTAGCGCTTGGCGTCCATCGCGAGCGGCGTCGCCGCGAGCGGATCGGGGTTGCCGCACAGTCCGGCGGTGGCGAGCCCGAGGATGCCCATATCGTAGACGCTGACCACGTGGCTGCTGTCGCCGACCCCGGCCGCGAACGTCGTCAGGTTGGTCGACACGTTGCAGACCTGCGGCGCCATGCTCAGCGACGTGTCCATGGTGATGATGATGTCGACAGGACCTCGTCCGAGCTCGGCTTGGGCGCGTGTCTGGCCGCAGCCCTCGACCTCGGCGCCGCTGTCGACCTTGATGACCGGCAGCGTGCCGCTGTCTTTGCCCGCGTCCTTGCCGGCGTCTTTGCCCGCGTCTTTGCCCGCGTCGCGCACGCCCGCGTCGACGACATCGTCGTCGTCGTCGGACTCGCCCGAGGGGTCTTTGCTGGTGCCGAAGTCACCGTCGGACGAACAGGCTGACAGGCTCGCGACCAGCGCAAAGAGTCCGCCAGAGAGGAGGGGAAACAATCTGCCAGAGAACGACATGAAAACACCTCGGGCCAAGCAAGCGATGAGGTCGGCAGCATCGCACAGGTTGGTTGCGGTGCGCTGCCATCAAAAGATTCGCGGCGTGCTGACACACAAACCCACCCTGGCCGACGCGGCCGAAGACGTGACCTGGCTGACCGCGAGGCCTTCCTTGCGTGTGTTTGCCCGGGGCTAGGGCTTCGCCGTCGCGGCGGCGAGCTGGATCTCGGCCCGCGCGCGACCACGCTCGACCATGACGGTCAGCGAGCGTTTGAGTGGCGCGCCCAGCGTCTCCAGCTTGCTCGCCAGCTCGCTGGCCTCGGTCAAGAGCGCGAGCTCGACGCGCACCGTCCGCGAGCGCGCGACCGCGGCCACCGCGCGCTCGAAGCGCTCGTGCAGGATGGCCAGCAGTGCCTGTCGACTGCGGTCGCGCAGGGCCACCGCCCCGAGCCTTCCGAGCTCCGCCGCCGAGCGCTCGATGCACACCAGGTCGACCTTGGCGAGGCAAGCACGGCTGGCCAGGGCCGCCGCTTCGACGGCGAGCGCGTGCGCTGCAGACGGCAGCACGGGCGAGACCAACGCGGACAGCTCGCGCAGCGCTGCGCCGTCGCCCTTCTGGCGCGCACGCTCGGCGAGCGGCTCCATCGCCTGCAGCACGACGCTGCGCATCGCGGGCTGACGCGACAGCGACCAGGGACCGCTGCTGGCCAGCTTGACCTTGCGTGGGAGGTCGCGTGTGTCGTCCATGCGCGCGAGCCGGATGTCGTCGCGCAACGCTTGGTTCTCGGGCACGGCGCGACCGAGGGCACTGAGCGCGTCGGCGGTCAGCGTCGCGCGCTCGAGGTCGCGCTTGTGGAGGGCGTCGCGCGCGTCGGCGACCGAGGGCTGCGCCGAGCTCAACAGCGCGGTGAACGCGGCGGTCAGCAGCAGCGCGCCTGCAGTGGGGCACCACGTGCTGAGCGCCGTGCGCGAAGGCCGCGCCCGCAGCCAGCCCAGCAGTGCTGCGCCGAGCAACAGGGAGGCCATGAGACCGAGCAAGAGGGCGGTCCCGTCGGGTCCGTACTTGGCGAACCACGGGTGCTGCTCGCGGTAGCTGAACGCGACAATCGCCGACGCGATCGCGCCGAGCAGCGCGGCCGAGCGCGCCACGACGCTGCGCCGCACGAGCGGCTCGCGCACCACGTCGAACGCCGTCAGCGGGGTGCCGGCGACTTCGATCAGGCCGGTGCCGAAGGCAGTCTGGTAGCGCACGTCGTACGCCTCCACGCAGAAGCTCTGCGCGCACACCGCTGTGATGCGCTCGTTCTCAGCGAGCGCAGGCAACAGCTCGGGCGGGAGCTCGGCGATGCGCTCGTCAGTCAGGACTTCTTCGCGCTCTAGCCGGTGCAGCCAGCGCTCCTTCGCAAAGTCCGCCTTGTCGAGTGCGCTCGGCAGCCAGTGCAGCGCAACGTGATGAGGCGTCGCTCGCACCACGACACGCTGTGTTCGCGCGACCTCGAGCCAGGTGTACACGCGGCCCGCGCGCTCGCACACGCTGCACGTGGCCTGACTGTCTAGAGACGCGGAGTCGCACGACGAACAGCTGCACAGCTGACGGGTGGCCTCGGGCAGCTCCTCGCGGTCGACCTGCCAGGCGTCGAGGGCGGGCGTGATCAGAGGCTCGGCTTGCGCCGCCCGCGTGTCCGGTCCCGGCTGGCTCAGGCGCTCGATGGTGCGCTGCTCGATGACGAAGCGTGCGCGTGTGAAGCGGACCGTGCGCTTGTTGACCTCACTCACGGAGGCCTTGAACGCCGACTCCTTGAGCAGGAGCGGTCGCAGCGTGTGATAAGCGCGATGGACTACGTCCGCCTCGCTCACTTGAGTGTGTTCGGTGTGCATCCCCACTCGATGCTAGGCCCGCTTGGCCGCGCTCGTGCGCTAGATCGGACCTGCCGGGCAAAGTCGGTGGGCGCGAGTGCTGCCGGCCGCGCGCCCTCGCTCATGCGCGCCGTCGCGCACTTCTGTGGGAGGCCGTGGGCTCGGCTCCGTACACGCGCGCAGGCAGTCAGCTGCTCTCTGCCAAGTCTTGCAGCAGCTTGTTCGCGCGCGTACGAAGCTTCTCGAAGGCGACCCCACTGATCCCGAGCGCCTGCTCGGCGCTGCGCAGCGAGCTGTCCGACGTGACATCCCAGCTCGGCCCGACGAAGCCGAGCGCCGCGCCCTCTTCGCTGGCCAGCTTCTGCGCGAGCGCAACGACAGCGGCCGTCGGGTGCACGTGACCACCTACGTCGACGGCGTGGTGGTGGGCGAGCACGAGCTGTAGGTCAGCCGGCAGCTTCCAGTTTTTGGCGATGATCTGGGAGGCCTCCGCGTGCACGCCGAGCAGCACCTCGTCCAGCACGAAGCCCGGCAGTGGGGTCGTCTCGACCGGCCCACGCTCGCCGAGCAACAGTAAGATCGCAGCGGCGCCCACGTCGTGCAGCAGCCCGCACAAGAACGCGTAGTCGAGCGGAATGGGGGTCTGCTCCGCGACCAGGCGTGCGACGTGGGCGACGGCAGTGCTGTGCTTGCGCACCTGCTCCATCGGCTCGTTGTACGTCTTGCAGCGGAACACCCTCATGTTCATCGCCACCTCCCAGACCACGCAGGCGAGGTTTTTCATGCCGAGGCGCATCACGGCGTGCTGCAGCGACTGCAGCGGCGCACCTGCGTACAGCGAAGAGTTGGCGACACGCAGCACGCGCGCAGCCAAAAGCGGGTCTTTTTCGAGCATGGCGCGCACCTCGTCGAGCTTGACGTTCTTGGCCAACGACACGCGGTGCACGTCGAGCGCGGCCACGGGCAGCACGGGCGGAGCGCACTGCGGTGTGGAGAACGTCGCGCGCAGCCGCTTGATCAGCGTCTCGGCTTGTCGTCCCGGGTCGTCGGTGTCGTCGAGCTCGACGACGCCGCGCCCATAGTTGTCCGCTCGACTCGAGCTCTCTCGTCGATCTCGCACGTGTTGTCCCCCGGCCCCGGCGCCCTCTCGCATCGTACGCGAGCCGTGCCGTGCGCGATGCACTCGTCGGCGTCGAAACGTCGGGAGGGACAGGCAGTGCGCTAGCTCCGCTCCCAAGCAGGGGCCGCTCAGGTCGTTGCGGGGCGCGCGCCAGTGCGCACCGCCGCGCGGCTCGTCCCGACGCCTCGTCGGCGCCTTTGCGTCGCGTGGAGTAAGCTGCGCAACCTTTAGCGTTGGAGCAAAGACCATGGCGGATGTGATCGTGATCGGAGACGGCCCGGGCGGACTGAGCGCCGCGTTGTTTTTGGCCAAGGGCGGACTCGACGTGACGGTGTACGGGCAGGACAAGACGGCGATGCACTGGGCGCTGCTGAAAAACTACCTGGGTCTGCCAGAGATCCACGGCAGTGCCTTTCAGACGACAGCCCGCGAACAAGTCACCGCGCTCGGCGCGAAGCTGGTGGACGCGCGCGTCGAGTCGGTCAGCAAGGCCGCGCAGGGCTTCGAGGCGACACTCGAGTCGGGCGAAAAGGTCAGCGCGCGCTTCGTCATCCTGTCGGAGGGCAAGTCGCCGCGCTTGGCCGATCAGCTCGGCCTCGCGCACGGCAAAGAAGGCACGGGGCTAGCCGTCGACCACAACGGCCAGAGCTCGGTGCCGGGCGTGTACGCCGTGGGTCGACTGGTCCGACCCGAGCGCAGCCAGGCCATCATCAGCGCCGGGGACGGTGCCGCCGCGGCCATCGACATCCTGTCCACGGTGCAGGGCAAGCCCGTGCAGGACTGGGACTCGCCGCCCAAGGCCTGACCCGACACGCGTCCCGCTCAGCTGTGCGCGCCGACCGTCAGGCCCACGGTGTACCAGGAGAGCGCGGGGTTGCCGCCGCTCGAGATCGTAGACTTGTACTCGCCCTGTACGCCGAGCAGCAGCGTCGGGATAAAAGTAAGGTCGACGCTCAGGCCCACGTCGGCGGTTGGGGCAGCATAATCATCACGCCAGCGCACGCCCGACACACCGGCGTGGGCAAACACGCCGGGCTCGAGGCCGCGGGCGATGCGCAGTCGTCCGCCCGCAAATCCGCCAAACACTTTGGCAGGGTGCACGCCCGAGAAGCCGAACACGTCGACACCGACCTCGGGAATCAGCGAGACCCACTTGAACGGGAAGATCTCGCCCACGCGCAGTGCGCCGCCGCCGCCGAGATCGAGATCGGACGAGCCGCCGGCACCGTAGCTCCCGTCGAGCGCGAGCTGCAGCGCTCGCGGTTCATGCTCCGGCAGGTCTTCGGCACTCTCCGGAGAACGGGCCGTCGTGGCTTGTGCGGACACCGTGGCGGGCCCGGCGAAGCAGAACGCGAGTGATAGTGTGGCACTTAGTGCCAGCGCGCGAAGAGGGGAGACGAGGGTAAGGGAGCTGAGCAAGGGGTTCCTCCTGATTGCGCATGAGCGCTGTGCTGGAAAGACGCACAGTGAGCACGCGCTGTGCCAGGAGGCTCCGTCGCCGTCGTCAGTCTCTGGCCCCGCGCCGCTTGCGTGCAGAGGCAGCTCGCGTCGGCACGCGCGGCTTGTGCGCCGCCTTTTTTGCGGCTGACCGGAAAATGAGCAAGCCCCCGCCTCGGCTTTGCAGGCGGGGGTCCACCACGGTGAAGCGCGAGAGGGACTAGTCGGGCCTCTTCTGGTTCTCGACGTACTGGCGAAGAATCTCGATGGGTGCGCCGCCAGCCGAGATCAGGCAGTAGCTCGGAGACCAGAGCACGGGCTTGCCTCGGTAGGCCGTGCGCAACGTGGGGAACTCCTTGCGCAGCTGTCGCGACAGCACCGTCTTGAGATTGTTCACGAGGTCGCTCGGGCGGACCTTGGGTGGCATGTCGACCAGGGCGTGCAGGTGGTCGCTCTCCCCGGAGCACTCAAGCAGCGAGCCTTCCCACGCCGAGCACAGCTGCCCGAGCAACATGCGGGCACTGTCGAGCATGGCGCCGTTCAGCACGGGCTTTCGATACTTGGTCACCAGAACCAAGTGATACACGAGC
>JBEGTL010000366.1:0-8075 GCA_041179425.1 Pseudomonadota bacterium
TAGCCGGTCGCCGCAGCGATGACCATCGCTCGCAGCAGCCGTACGACATCGAGCTTGCGGACCCTCTCCTGCAGCTTTGCCCTTTGAGCAAGCTCCAAAAGTGGCTTGTCCGGAAGAAGCTTCCGAGCCAGACGCGGAGCGGGCACTGCGTGCTCGCGAAGCCGAGCCAGTCTCCATCACGCGGCAGCTCCTGGTCGAAGCCGTTGTCGACGGCGGCCTTCTCAAGCCGCGTGAGCGTGACGGGCGAGAGGGCCGTGGTCATGAGCTCTTCTTCGTCTTGCTAGTGACGCGCGACTTACTAGCGCCGCGCGCCGCGCCGACTTTGCGCGTGGGCGCTCGCCGAGTGCCACCGCGCTTTGAAGCGGCGGCCGCGCTCACCTCGAGCAGGCGTCTCTCTCGTGCGAGCTCGCGCTCCAGTTCCTCCACGCTGGGTAAGTACGTCACGTACTTGGCGGCGAAGAGCTGCTCGTTCTCGTGCAAGACGGAGTAGCGGGCAACGGCCTCGTTCTTCTCGGCGCACAGGATCAGACCGATAGTGGGCCCGTCGCCCTCGGTGCGGCCCTGGGCATCGAAGAGCCGGACGTAGCTATCCATCTGCCCCACGTCCTGATGCGTGAGCTTGCCGAGCTTGAGATCGATCAGCAGGAAACACTTAAGAATTACGTTATAGAAGACGAGGTCGACGTAGAAGTACTCGTCCTCAAATGCGAGACGCTTCTGCCTCGCGACGAAGGCGAAGCCTCTACCGAGCTCGAGCAGAAAGTGCTGTAGCTTCTCGAGGATTGCACTCTCGATGTCGCTCTCGCGCAGCGTCTCGCTCTCGGGCAGCTCGAGAAAGTCGAGGACGAAGGGGTGCTTGATAGCGTCCACCGGCCGCTCGAGCACCTGACCGCGCGTGGCGAGGTCCATGACACCTGCCTTGTCGCGGCTCTTGATCAGGCGCGCGAAGAGATGTGTGTCGATCTGACGCTCGAGGTGCTGCACGCTCCATTCGGCTCGCTCGGCCTCGATCTCGTAGAATCGACGCTCGGCCTCGTGCTCGACCTTCATGAGCAGGCGGTAGTGCGACCACCCAAGCACGGGCGAGAATCCGTCGGGGGGCGTGTGCTTGCCGACGGCCAGCTCGAGATCCTGCAATACGCCACGTGCCTTGTGGCGAATCGTGCGCGCGCCGCTCTTCGAGGCGGCTGCGAGCGCGGATGGAGATTCGCCACCCTGAATGTGGCGAATCTTCGAAGGGCGGCTGGCATACGCCAGGTAAAAGGTCCTGAAGTAGCGCAGGTTCGTGCTCGAGTAGCCTCGTCCAACCCGCTCTCGAAGCTGGGCCGAAAGCACCTCGAGTAGCTGGTCTCCGTACTCTGCCCGCATGGCGCCGGCCTGGTAGTACTCGACGATCTCGCGTCCGATCTGCCAGTACGCGAGCACCATCGCGCTGTTCACCGAACGAACGACCTGGCCACGTGCCGCCTCGAGGATCGAGACGACGCGCTCCAGGAGCGGGCCGACTCCCGGCGCCTCGGTCCCTCCTGCCCGCCGCGCCGGAGATTCTCTCAACAAGGTTGAGACTTTCCCACCAGTCACCTTCGTCGACTTCTTGCGCAGTGGCTTCGTCATGGTTCCGCCCTCTTCTCCGCGAAGCCGGGCGTATCGGGATGCGCGACGCGCAGGTCGGCGGGCGGCGGATCGAGTCGAGTCTGATATGACGTACCGATGCGCGCAGCCTCGGCCATCGCATCGTAGATCTCGAGGATAGCGCGCTTGGTGCGATACTCGCCATGCGCCTTCTCGTCGTGCTTGCGTACGATCGGAAAGGTGTCCAGTACATAGTCGGTGTCGCTACGCGTGAGGCCGTAGAGATGAAAAAACGCGGCGTCGAGCTCACAGCGCAGCAAAAAACGACGCTGCGGATCCCAGCGAAACGGCGGCCCGTTGTAGCCAACATCTCGGGCGAAGGGGTGAAGGTCCCACGCCGTGTAGGTGAGCTCGATGACGCGTTGGCAGATCCAGTCGCGCACTTCGCCCGCGTTCCAAGGAGTCGCCCCCTCATAGGTGCCCGGTGCCAGCACGGGTAGCTGCTGAAGGTAGTTACAGGTCAGGTGCATTCCGCCGACCTTCTGCCGCGCTGCGTAGTCAAGACTCAATGCGCATAGGTTTGCGTAGAGCGCGCAGGTCAAGCGAGGTTCCGTCCGAGCGATCAGCAACGGCAGGGTGTGGCCAGCGGCGACGCGTGGCACGAGGCACGGAACCACAGTCCGTTGGTTGGTCGACGCGGTTATGTCGCGCCAGCAGATAAGCCAGTCCCCGTCCCAAACTCCAGCAAGACGAGCCTCAACGTTAGAAGCGGACACCCAATAGCGAGGCATCCCGCCTCGAAATGGATCTGCCTTGTCTGCATCGGCCAGGTATTCCGAGCCCGCATCTCGGACCTTAGTTCGTGTCGCCTCGACGACCACTGAAGCGCACCGATGGTCGAACGCCTCGACCATCCGCCCCTCCAGGAGCGGCAGGAAGGCCACGTCACCTCGCGTCCACCTGTTCCCGGCGAGAGAGTACCCATCGTCTGCGAGAGCTCCGCGCGTCCGAAAATGGCTCGCGTCCTCGGCCATGTGCCAAAGCCTCGTACGAAACTCGATGTGCCATGGATTGCCGTCGTCCGCGTGCTCGCGGATCAGCACGCCGGCTCGAGAGTACATCGCCAGATTCAGCACAGCGTCGCGAGCACTCCGAAAGGTCGGGCAGGTGCCAGTGTTCGGATTCAAAATATCGAAATCGGGTCGAGCCAACGAAAAATGGCGATTCGGGTCAGCCAGTGCCACAACTTGGCGCGCGAAGAAGACCAGGTCTGCCTTTACAGACCGCCCTCCACGGTCAAGCACCATGAGCGCGAACTTGAATGCGTGGTGGACAGTCGGAAAGACGAACTCTTCATTCTCAAAACTGAAGAAGCTCGCAAGTTCTGCACCCGCCACTAGGACTTGAAAGAACTCCTTCGTCGTGTCGTCGGTCGCGATGCCAGTGGGCACAATGAAGCCGGCCCGACCGAGGCCGCGGAGCACGGCGCGATTGTGCTCAGCGAAAAGCGCGTAGGTGTTCACATCGCCACGCCCGCACAGTGGAAACCGGCCGCTCCCGCGAACGAACTGGCTCTGGCCTTCCGCCACTCGGCTAACCGCAAGCCACTCGCGCCACAGGCCAGGGTTCGCTTCGGCGAGTTGCTCGATACAGAGCTTCCTTGCTGCCGCGTTCGCGGCCTCACCGATCTCTTGACTGCGCGAGGCGAAGAACTCCTGTTCTTGAAGCTTCACTCGCTCCCACGGAGGATTCCCGAGCACCACGTCAAATCCGCCCTTGGCGAACACCTGCGCGAACTGCAGGTTCCAGTGGAAGAACCGGTACTGTGCCGCCAGCTCGTTCACCGTCTGCATCGTGAGCGCTGGCGACTGCCCCTGTGCATCACGGATCTGCCTCCACAGTTCGTTGGTTGGCGCGGCGTCGGCGATATCTCCGGCCTGCTTTGGCCACACAAAGGCAGCGCACCACGCGTCAGCGACGAACTTCTGGTGCCGGTACTCGAGCGAGCCGAGGATGCCGTCCCACTTGGACTCCTTCTTCGCGAGCTCTTCGGGGTTCGCATCGGAAGTCGCCTCCAACTCAGCCACCGCGCGCGCCACCGCCTGCGCCTCGGCGTCACTCGACTGCGACCACAACGTATCCAGCGAACGCTGCCCCTGAGCTGCCTTCTTGTTGCGCTTCTTGAGGGAACTCGCCGTCTTTCTGTCGTCGCCTTCGATAGGGTCCCACGCAGCGTCCGGGATGCCTTTAGACATCAGCTCGGGCGTCGCACCGAGCAGCGCGTTACCGTGCTGAATGTGCGAGTTGAGAAACGTGAGCGGCAGACCCGGCTCGACCGCCTCCATCCACAAGCTCACCTTGCAAAGCTCCACGGCCATCGGGTTGAGGTCGACGCCGTAAATGCAACGACCGACCACCTGCCTCAGCGCGTGCCGATACTCTGCCGCCGAGGGCGTACCATTGGCCGCGAGACGCGCGACATGCGCCGCCAGCCTGCGCGCAGCCGCCAGCAAGAAGTGCCCAGAGCCGCATGCTGGGTCGACGATCGAGAGACTGAGCAGCGCCTCAACCGGATTTTCTGGGTGCTTGGCGGTCGTGTCTTTCACCACCGGCTCGAGGGCGCTGTCTAGCAGCACCTGCACAAGGCTGTCGGGCGTGTAGTAACTACCCGTGGTCTTGCGCGCGTTGCCCTTCGTCTCGCCGCCCGTCGCGAACGCAAACTGTCTGCCGTCCTTGGTGATCTGCGGAACAAGCTCGAGCAGGCTTTCGTAGACGCTCCCGAGTTCCTCGGGTCCCATGTCGCGCCAGTTCACACGCGAGAGGCCGGATGCCTCGCGCAACCATGACAGCTTGAACACGGCGAGCAGTAGCGCCCGGTTCTCGAGCTTCACGGAATCGAGTGCGGGGCACTGCCCCTTGGAGAAGATGCCTGCAAGTGCAGGAAGCCCGAGGCGTGGTTCGCCACCTTCGACACCGCGGAAGACGATCTTGGTCGCCTCCCACAGATCCGCATGACGATCGTGCGCACCGCGCCTCACGGAGCGCTCGCGCAAACGCCTCAAGCTGTATCCGGCAGCGTAGAGTGCCTTGGCCTTCTCGTCGGCGCTCTCGGGGTGAAGCACTCCACGCTCCTCGACTGTGAGCAGGAAGATGACTCGGTACACCAACCGTAGGAGCTGACTGAAGTAGTCCGTTGTAGAAAGTGCGCCGCTTTGTAGGGTGGCGCGGAGCGCCTGGTTGTCTGGGTGCGCGAGAAAGCCTTGGCCGAGGACAGTGAGTGCGTCCTCCACGCCGCGCCGTAGATGCTCGCGCGCACGAGTACCCTCCTCTCGACCAGCGTTGCGCCAGGTCTCGAGCGAACACTCGGCGACGGGCTTCTCGACGCGTCCGAATCGAGTCTCGTGCGCAAGCAACCACAGCGCAGCGAAGTCGGCATACCGCTCCTCGGTGAAGATGCGCTGGAGATCAGCCTCGATCCACGCAGGACGGGTAAGGCTGGCGTTGTCGCGCACAATGCGGAGGGTGAGGCCGTCGCTCGCGACTCCCCACATCGCGTCGTCCGCAGCGTTTAGGTACTCCTGCGCGAGGCCGAAGGCGCTCCGCTTGCGGTTGGCGTCGCCGAAAGCTGTTCGCGGATCATCAAGAGCGCTTCGCTTGTTGTCTCGGTCGTCGAGAGCACGTGGCCCAACGATCACGACCGGCACACGACCGGCAAGAGCTACAAATCCTATCGGATAGCTACGCTCGGCGACCACGAGGGGAGCGACCTTCGTCAGGGAGCTAAATCCGAAGCTGTCTCTCAGCAGTGCATCGACGAACCTCTCAGCCAATAGCCGACTATCAGCCCTACCTGCACGGCCAGCTGCGAAATCGCTCCAGTGCGCCTGGGCGATGCGCCAGAAACGACCGATCTCATCGCGGAGGTTAAGTCCCTTGGGGACGCGGTAGTCGGGCTCGCTCTGGCCTCCGGCGGCGAGCTGCGCGGCCCGCGAAAGCCAATCAGGCGAGAGCAGGCCGCCCTCGATGGACAGGGCCTCGAAGCCGAGCTGAGCTTCCCGCGCGCGGGTCTTCTTTCGTGTAGCCATTGCGTTCAATCCACAAGCGGAAGAAGCACGAAGAGGCCGATCACGTCGGCGGGCAACAGCGCCTTCACGCTGTAGCTACCTCTCGCGTCGGCCGCTTCGCGGACTCGTCGATGATCGGCGAGTAGTGTCTGTGCTCGGCGCTCGGCGAATGCATCTACCTCCGCGAGCCGGGTGTCGAACTGCACGAGAGCCTGCTGCACAGCTCGATCGCGCACGTGTGGCGGCGGGTCAGCCACAGGTGGTGGCGCGAGAAGGGCGAGAGCCTCGGCGCCTTCGAGCGGCGTGCCCCTACTGCCTGTCCAAGCTAGCGCCGTCGCTTCCTCGACGAGCAACATCGAGCTACGGCCAGAGCGCTGACTCACCAGCTGGTGGCGCAGACGCAAGAGCGCGACGACAGTTCGAGCGGTTACCCCCTGCGACGTCCAGCAACCTACGCGACCAAGCACTCCTGGGTCGCTCTCCGCCTCTTCCACACCGCTACCGAGAGTGCGCTCAAGCAGCGTCTCGGCTAGCACCGACACAAGCGGATGGCTCCGCTGGACCGAGCGACAGCGCGGAGCAGGCGGATAGGCGAAGTCGATGAGGATCGACCCCATCAGCCCCTCCGACTCGAGGCGCTCGCGTACGTCTTCCGGCAACGCTCCGAGCGGGGCCTTGAACCCACGTCGCAACGGCTCGAGGCCCGAGTTGAGCCTCGCGAGTGCACGCCCCGTGAAGCGCTGGACCTCTTCACGCCCGCCGATCGCCGCGAGTGACTTGTTCCACTCCGGCAGCACGTCCTCAGGCTTGAGCCTGCGTTGAGCGAAGACCGTGCGGTTCTTCTTGGCCTTCTCTGCCGCGTCCTTCCAGCTATCGTCGAAGAGCTGGAGCTGCTTCATGCTCGACGTGTCGCCGCCCCCGCGTCGCTTGAGGAGCACTGCCTTGAGTAAGACTTGAGTAAGCGCGTGCCCTTCATCGGGCACGGGTACCGGCACACCAAGTTCCTCGCGAATCTTAGCGGCCTTGCGCAGAATGACGTCGAGTACTGCACCGTCGACCGGATTGTTCGCGCCGTACATCAGCGTGGCGCGCACCACGGGCCGTACTTGCCCGAAGCGGTCGACGCGGCCCTCGCGCTGCTCGTGACGCGTGGGGTTCCACGAGAGGTCGTAGTGCACTACCGCATCAAAGTGCTCCTGCAGATTGACGCCCTCGGAGAGACAGTCGGTCGCTATCAGCACCCGACGCTCAGCGTCGCCCAGGGCGTCCACCTTCTCCTTGCGCTCGTCCGAGGTCAGCTCGCCCGTAACGACTCCGACTTCGATGCTCTTGAACTTCCCACGGAGCTGACGCCCAAGGTAGTGCGCGGTCGCGATGTAGCGGCAGAACACCACAGGATTGAAGCCGTCGGCGATGAGCTCGCTCAGGTGGTCTGTGAGAAGCTTGAGCTTCGGATCTCCCGACTTTCCCGCCAAGTGCTCGGCCCGTTCGATGAGGTCGTTGAGAGCGGGGTCGTCTGTGCCAGCAGGCGGCTCGACGTCATCGTCTGGAAGCACGTCGGCCCCGCCGTCGAAGACGCGGCTCTCGAAGCCATCGACGTCCTCGTCTTCTCCTATTCCGGCTCGCGTACGAAGGGCCTGCACGGCAGCCGCCGGACTCGAGGCTACGCAGCGCATCAAGGCGAGCGTGCCCCAGAAATTGAGCCGCTGTCGCCGTTCGTCTCCGCCCGCGGACTCGACGACCGCGGCGCAGTAGTCGAGGACCGCATCGAAGAAGTGCTCCCATGCCCCAGTGAGCTTGTAGGTCAGCTCCTTGGTCTCGCGACGCGGGAAGAGCTCGCCCTCTTTCCACTCGGCAATGTCGGGACGACGGCGCTGGACAAAGTGCCGCGAGAGTCGTTCACGCAAACCATCGCGCTGTGCCCCGGTGGCGTCGGCAAGCTTCTCGAAGTCTCGGTCGAGGAGGCCGAGCAGCCGGAAAAACGCGGCCTCGTCGCCACTGTGCGGTGTGGCCGTCAACATGACGAGATGTCGCGTGGGTGACTCAGCGAGCCCCTTCAGTAGTTCATAGCGCTGGTGGCGACCCTGTCCGGTCGACGCGCAGGTGTGCGCCTCGTCGACGATCACGAACTCCGGGCACGCGCGCAAGAACTCAGCGCGCCGCCGCTCGCTCTTGATGTAGTCGAGACTCACCACTGTGTGCGGGCACGCCGAGAAAATGCTCTCGCTCGGCGGGAGGCTCCGCTCAAGGCGGTTCGCGCTCGCTGCGGTGACGGCGACCGGGTGAATGTGGAAGCGAGCCTCGAGCTCGCCCACCCACTGGTCAACAAGGTGCGGCGGACACAGCACCGCGAGGCGCTCGATATCGCCACGATCCAGCAGCTCCCGCGCGATCAGTGCCGCTTCGATAGTTTTGCCGACACCAACGTCATCGGCGATG
>JBEGTL010000367.1:0-8073 GCA_041179425.1 Pseudomonadota bacterium
AGTCCGATGCCGCCCAGGCCGAACACCACCACGTTGGCCCCGGGCTCGACCTTGGCTGTGTACAGCACGGCGCCGATGCCCGTGGTGACGCCGCAGCCGATGTAACAGATCTTGTCGAACGGCGCGTCTTCGCGGACCTTGGCCAGCGCGATCTCGGGCAGCACCGTGAAGTTGGAGAACGTCGAGCAGCCCATGTAGTGATGAATCTTGGTCTTGCCGATCGAAAACCGGCTGCTGCCGTCGGGCATGAGACCCTTGCCCTGCGTCTGACGGATGGCCGTGCACAGGTTGGTCTTCTGGCTCAGGCAGGACTTACACGCCCGGCACTCGGGGGTGTAGAGCGGGATCACGTGGTCGCCCTTTTTGATCTGCGTCACGCCTGGACCGACGTCGACCACCACGCCCGCGCCCTCGTGTCCAAAGATGGCCGGAAACAGCCCCTCGGGATCGGCGCCCGAGCGTGTGAACTCGTCGGTGTGGCAGATGCCGGTCGCTTTGATCTCCACGAGGACTTCGCCAGCCCGCGGACCTTCGAGGTCGACTTCTTCGATCACCAGCGGCTTACCCGCCTCGTATGCAACGGCTGCGCGTGTTTTCATTTCGGCGTTATGCCATGAAGGTCAGCTCAGCTTCAGCCAAACGCGCAGTGCCTCGGTCACACTCCACGCCTGCGCATCGCAGCCTCGTTGTGCGTGGGGCGCGTCGCCGTCTACGATCTCTGGCAGCTGGCCCACGCAGCCCTCTGCGAGCAGCCGTCCAGACGAGCCCAGCACCGCGCGCGCTGCCGACACTGCCGCCGCCTCGTCGCCCCAGGCCGCCGCCAGCGCCTCGCAGTAGATGGGGAGCCACCAGCCCCACGCCGTACCATTGTGATAGGCGGGCTTGCGACGCGTGTCCTCGTCGCCGAGGTAGTGACCCCAGTACGGATAGGCAGGGATGTTGAGCGCGTCGCCCTTGTCGTTGACGATGGGCAGCGCGTACTGCACCTCTTTGGGCGCGAGCGTACGCATGGCGCCGGGCACCAAGAGATGACGCTCGGCGGCCGCCACGATGGCGCGCGCACGCTCGCCCTTGATGAGCCCGAAGCTGACGGCGAGCAGCTGGTTGGGGCGCAGGTGATCGTCGGGCACGGCCTCGCTGGCGGGCACGCCCTCTGCAGCGTGGAGCGTGTCGGCGCAGTAGCCGAGCTCGGGCCGATAGAAGCGCTCGAGCGAGCGCAGCGTGAGCTCGGCCTGCTGCTCGAGGTCGAAGCCCGGGATACGAACGCCGAGCCGGGTGAGCTGATGCAGACAGCGCAGCCACAGCACGCTCAGCTCGATGGGATAGCCCTGGCGCGGCGTGCCGGCCGGGTAGTTGGTGTCCATCCAGGTGTAGTGCGACGGACTCCACACCAGACCTGAGCTGAGATCGATGCGCACGCCGTTCTCGGCACGCCGGAGCAGGTTGGCCGCGATGGAGGTGAGCACCTCGCGCAACGGACGCTGCCCCTCGAACGCGAGGTCGTACAAGCTCGGACCCATCGCCGCTGCCAGCTCTTCGGACGCGAGGCAAAACCACAGCGGCGCGTCGGACGTCTCGCGACCCACCTCGGCGTCACCGACCACGAAGTTGTTGGGGAGCGTGCCACCGCGCTCGAGCGCCGCGTAGGTGAGCAACATGTGTTTGACCTCTTCGTGGTAGCCGGCGGCGATCAAGCCCCGCGCTGCGATGAAGGTGTCGCGACCCCAGTCGAGAAACCACGGGTAGCCAGCGATCACGGTGCGCCCTGCCCCACGCCGCACGATGAAGGCCTCGGCAGCGCGTCGCAGCTGCGCCTCGAACTCTCCGCCGAGCGGCGTGAGGGCGGTGCGCGCGATGAGTGCACGCTGCACGATGGCGGGCGACGGCTCTTCACGGTCGGCCGAGCACACCAGTGTGGCTGGCGCTGCGGGCGCGAGCGGGAGCTCGAACCAACCCGGGCTGTAGGCGTCGCCGGTGCTGCCGAGGCCGCGCTCGGCGTCGACGGAGTGGAAGATGTCGCGCGTCCACTGCGGACCACGCGAGTAGGTGCCGCGATCGGCGCTGACCGTCAGCTTGCGATCGTCGGCGGGTACGAAGGCGAAGCCGGTGCGCCCCTCGAGCTCGCTGGTGGCCGCCTCGAAGCGCGTCACGAGCTCGGGATCGGCCCGCGTCTCGCCGTGAAAGCTGCGGTCTTCGAGGTCGAAGCGCACGATCAGACGCACGCGCTCTTCGGGCGCGAGGTCGAGCGACTGCGTGGGCACACGCTCGAAGCGCAGCACCGCGATGTTGCGATCGCGCAGCAGGTCGAACGTGAGACGTACACCCACCCGGCGACCGTCGCCGGCGTTGCACGCAAACGTCCACACGGCGGGCGGACCCGACTCGATGTGCAGTAAGTTCTGCGCGTCGAGCGGCGTGGTGAAGCCGTCGGCATCGACCCAGGCGAGCACGCGCTTGATGAGCACGTGGCGATCGGAGGGGACCTGCGGGTGAAAGTTGGCGGCGAGCAGACAGTCGTACTTGCTGCTCACCGCGCCGAGGTCGGCGTGCATGCGCGCCATGCCGCCGCGGCCGTTGACGAGCAGCACCAGGCCCTGCTCGGCCATGCCTCGAAAGGTGGGCCGGTGCGCGAGCAGACGCAGCCGCGCCTCGATCAGCGTGCCCTCTTCTTTGAAGCGGTTGAGTCTGAGTGTCAGGTCGCTCTCGGTCTCGCCCGCGTGCGGAGGGATGGCCGCCACGTGGCCGTCGTCCATGCGGATGGAGCGCACCACCAGGTCGCCCTCCGCGCGCGCCAGCACCACCTCGAAGGGCAGCTCGTCGCGCACCATCAGCCAGTGCTTGGGCGGCACCAGCGTGATGCGCCGTGCGTGCTCGGGACGAAACGTGACCACGCGCGGGTAGCTGCCTTTTTTGCGCGCACTGTGCAGCGCGGCCATCAGGTCGACGCGCGCGGCCTTGCGGTCGAGCACCTCGATGGAGGCCAAAAACAAGGCCGGATCGGCCGCCACGAAGGCCGCGAGCGCGACGAACTCGGCCGGCCCCAGGCACTCGTGCGGGATCAGCGTGCCCAGCTGCGTGTAAGCCCAGGCAGCCTGCGCGCGACGCACGCGGTACAGGTCTCCAGACAGTCCTCGCGGCGATGCGGCCTCGGCCACACAGAACGCTTGGCCCGGACCGAGCCGAAGCTTGGTGTGCTCGCCGGTGCTGGTGATCGCGGGCAGCGTCTGGCCGAGCAGGTCGCGCGGATCGCGCCCGATCTTGGCCCACTGATGTTTGACCAAGCGCAGCTCGTGCGCGCCGTCTGGGTCGAGGTTGATGAGTACCAGACAGCGATCGAGCCCGTCGTGCGACACGCGCTCGAGAGCGAGGACCGCCGAGTCGCTCGGACTGACGCGCTCGATCTGTGCGCCGTCGAAGAAACACGGATGGTCGCGCAACAAGTGGTTGAGGTCGCGCAGCTCGCGGACGATGTTGACCTCTGCGCCCCAGGCCAGCGTGTGCGACTCGTGCACATCGACCTTGGTGGTGCACAGCCACTCGACGCCCGACGTAAAACCAAACGCTCCCGAGTGCCCGCTGAGCGCGCTCAGCCGGTTGCGCATCAGCGACCACGTGACGCCGCGCTTGGCCAGGCGATCGTTGTCGTGCGTCTCGCTGTAGTGCACCAGGGTGCCTAGCCGCGCGCTCTGGCGCAGCGAGTGATCGAGGTACGAAGCGACGTGCGCGGGCTCGTGACACTGAAAGAGCTCGGAGTACGCCCACTGCATGCCGCCCTCGCTGAGCAGGTGCTCGGTGGCCTCCCAAGCGCCGCCCAGCCCCTCGAGCAAGAACACGCAGTCCGGGAACTCGCGCCGGACACGCGCGACGATGTACTGCCACGCAGGCACCGGCACCATGTAGCCCGCATCGCAACGAAAGCCGTCGACGCCGCGTCGGCACCACGTGATGAGCGCGTCGGCCAGCACGTCCCACAGCTGGCGGTGCGCCTGGTCGAGCTCGACCAAGTCTTCCCACACGGTGCCCCATGCGCCGGGGCTGTGAAACGCGCCTGCGCCGTCGCGCTTGAACCACTCGGGATGCTCGTCGAGCAACGTGGAGCCCCAGCCCGTGTGGTTGAGCACGATGTCGAGCAACACCAAGCCATCGCGCAGGTGCACGCCATCGGCCAGCTCTCGAAACTGCTGCACGGCGGTGGTGCGTTTGTCGAATTCGACCAGCGCCGGGTCGATGCCGGTGAGATCGAGCTGCGCGTACGGACTGCCAAAGCGGCCCATACGCGCGTAGGTGGTGGGCACGGGGCCGATCGGCAACAAGTGTAAGATGCGGCAGCCGAGCCCATCGAACACGTGCGGCAGCGCGCGCGTCAGGCTGCGCAGCGTGGACGACGGCGGGATGACCGACCAGCCACGTTGATCGAGCACGCGCACTGCGCCGCTGAGCTCGGGCGGGGCCAGTGCAGGGTCATCGATGCCGCGCTGGCCGAGTGCGCGTGGAAAGGCACAGTAAATAACGTTGGCCGTGCGCAGACGATCGGGGTGCACGGCAATACTCAGGTCGCGCCCGTCGGGCCAGTATTGGCGTCCGCCTTCGTCGCGAAAGTACGCCTTGGCGAGGAAGTGCCCCGTCTCGAGCAGCGGGAGCTCGAGCACGTAGGCGCCGTCTGTGTGCAGCAGCGGGATGTCGCGCCACGATGCGCCGGCAAAGGTGAGCTCTTCTTGTTCGCGAAGACCTGCCTGCGCGATCACCTCGGCCCGCGCGACGCGGGCGCGCGTGAGGTTGGTGCGCAAAAAGGCGCGCAGCGGCGTGAGCGTGCCCTCGGGCGGTGTGAGTGTGACGCGCAATCTGTCGCCGACGAAGCGCAGGAGGTGCTCGCCGGGGGCCGGAGACATGCGTGGAGCATTCATCTGCGCGACAGAATACTCGTTTTGTGTACGGCTCGCCCGCCCTCACTGCGTCTGCGCGCGCGCGGCCCCCGCTCATGCGAGGCGCGTGACGTGGGTGGCGTGGCTGAGCGCAAGGCCAGTGCTGCGCTCGATCTCGCGCAGGCTCGCCACCCGCAACTCGTCTGCAAACGCGACGTGATGGACTCGATACATGGAGGCATCGAGCAGCGTCTCGATGAACGGCAGGCCCGGCGTGTACACGAAGCGTCCGCCGACCACCAGCGAGCCCAAGATGGCCATGTACGCGCGGGCGTATTGGTACGCCATGTCGCCCGCCGCCATGTGGTGGTGCAAGAAGTGCAGCGAGAAGCCGAGGTGCGAGAGCACGGTCCCGTAGCGCGCGCGCCCGTAGACGAAGCTGAGCCAGTCGGACTGGGTCGCGAGCTCGCTGTGGACGACGCGGTCGAGCCCGCGCGCTTCGATGCCCTCTGAAGTCAGTGCGTGCACCAGCGTCGCGTGCTCGCCGCAGCCCACGTCGAGCACCGGCTGGGCCAGCGAAGCGACGCTCAGGCCGAGCACGGCCAGCTGCAGGTCGGGCGCGTACTCGGAGCACACCACCTCGCGCGGCGCTGCCCCGTAGCGGGCGCGCACGAAGGCCGAGAGCTCGGACCGGTGCTCGCGGAGCGCAGGCGCGAGCGCGTCGTTCTGCTCCATGCTGGAGAGCGCGCCTTCGACGCTGACCAACAGCTCTTCGCGCGCCTCTTCGTCGAGCAGCTCGAACTGATTGCGCGACCACAACCAGCGCACGAGCTCGTCGGTGATGAGCTCGGCCTCGTCGCGCGCACTCCCATCGCTCGGTTGTCCCGCGGCCGCGCGCAGCTCGGACAACGTGCTGGGCGCGTCGCTCGCTTCGACGGCGTTGGGCGCTTCGCTCGCCTCGACGGCGTTGGGCGCTTCGCTAGCCTCGGCCCTACTCGGCGCTTCGCTAGCCTCGATGAGTGCTTGTAACGAGCTGCCCCAGGCGCGCTTGAAGACAGGGATCAGGGTGTCGCCGAGAGACATCGGCGGACTGTACTCCGTTCTTTTGTCCGTGTCGGCCGTGCGACCTCAGTGCGGAAACGAGAGCGACACCTCGAGCAGCTCGGAGGCCAGCTCGGTGTCGTCCATGTCGACCACCACCCAGGCCCGGTTGGGGTCTCTGCGATCGAGCACCAGCCCCTCTGCCTTGACGCGCAGCGGCCCACCCTGTTCGTCGACGAGCGGGGTCATCCGGATGCTGCCGTCGGGCTCGAGCTGGCCCATGCGCGTGCCGTGGACGAGCCCGTCGGTGACGGTGTTGGTGGAGTCTTCGGCGCTGGCCAAGAACAGCACGCTGCCGTCCGGGGCGAGCGTGGCGTCGGTGAACGTGAACGGCACGCCTTCGCTGCTGCCGAGATCGTACCGCGTCACGCGCCCGACCGGTGGCACGTGGCTGGGCGCGCACTGGCTTGCCAGGTAGTTGCGAAACAACGACCAGTCGAGCTCGCCGACTGCGTTGACGGGGGTCTGTTCGTCGAGCGCCGCACCGTTGCCGCGCTGCAAGAGCAGCAGCGTGTCGCCGCGCAACACCGCGCCCTCGAGGTTGAGCTCGCTGCCGCTGAACTCGGTCAGCGCGTGCAGCTGAGCGTAGAACGCGCTGGCGTCGAGCACGCGTAGCGCTTCGACGTGGCGGTCGCTGGAGTCGAAGTCGAGCAAGCACCCAGCGCAAGGTGCGCGCACGGCTCGACTTGGTGGCGGTGCGCTGGGCCGCGAGCAGTCGCTGCTTGGCCGCGAGCAGCTCGTCGTCCGACGGCGGCGGCGTCGCCCGCAGAGCGCGCGTGGCCCGCTCGAGCAGATCGTTGTCGCCACTCATCGTACTTCCCTCCGCGTGAGCTCGTCGCGCAGCTTCTTTTTGGCGTGATGGAGACGGGTGCGCACCGTCGCCTCCGGAGCTCCCACGATGCTAGCCACTTCGCGCGAAGTTCGCTCTTCGACTTCGCACAACACGAACGCGACACGCTGCTCGATGGGCAGGCTGTCGAGCGCGAGCGAGAGCGCCGCCGCCAACCGCTCGCGCTCGGCGTCTTGCTCGGGCGTGCCGGGGGTCGGGTCGGGCTCGCGTGAAAAACGGTCGGTCATCGCGCGCCGACGTGCCGCCGAACGCACGTGGTGACGAGCGTGGTTGACGGCGATGGAGATCAAGAACGTGCGCAGCGACGAGGCGCCTTGAAAGCGCTTGATGGCGCCCGGCACGGCCATGAAGACCTCGTGCACCAGGTCTTGCGATGCGGGCGGATCGGTGTGGAGTGCGAGCGCGACCAACGCACCGTGTGCGGCGAGCGCGACCACCCATGCACACGCAGTGCGCCCTGCCCTCGCCTCGCGGGCACCCCTGGTCAGCCATGTCGACTCGCTGTTCACTGCCCGTGCTCCGCTGCCGTCTTGGTGTCGCGCGTCGACTCTGCGCCGAACGCGACCTTGGCCACACCCACCTCGCGCAGCACGTCGAGCACGTGCATCACACGACCGTGATCGACACGACTCGAGGCCGACAACACCGCGCGCAGCTCGGGCGTCGCGCGCTGCGCTTCGCGCGCGGCGGTGCGCAGCGCGTCGTCGTCCACGCCGAGGCCATTGGCTTGCACCACGCCTTGCGCGTCCACCGTCACCGTGAACATGGTCTGCGTCTCGCTGGCCGTCGCTGCTTTGGGTAGGTCGAGCGGCATGGCCTGCGACATCACCAGCTTGGCCGTCACCATGAAGATGATCAGCAGCACCAGCGTGACGTCGACCAGCGGCGTGACGTTGATGCCCGTGATCTCGTCGCCATCTTGCGAAGAGGCCGCCATGATCAGACTCCTTCCGCGCGCGACGAGACCAGCTGTGCCGCGTGCAAGTTTGCGCTGCTGCGGCCGACACTCGGCGCGTGCCGCACGGTGCGCGGGGGATCGGACTCGAGGTGCACGAGCAAGACGTGCGAGAGCGCCTCGGTGTTGCCGACGACGCCGCGGATCTTGCGCTGAAACCAGTTGAACGCAGCCACCGCGGGGATGGCGACGAACAGACCTATCGCGGTGGCGACCAACGCTTCTGCGATGCTCGCCATCACGCCGGTGGTGGCCGATGCATTGGCGCCTGCTTTTTCGAGCTCCTCGAACGCGAGGATGATGCC
>JBEGTL010000368.1:0-8070 GCA_041179425.1 Pseudomonadota bacterium
AGCGTGGCGCACCTGGTCGGCAACATGCTGACGGCGGTCACCGGCCCGGGTGGCACGGCCGAGGGCGCTGCCGTCGACGGCTACCTGGTGGCTGGCAAGACCGGCACCGCACAAAAGGCCAACCCGCGCGGCGGGTACGCCGACAACGAGTGGACCGCCACCTTCGTCGGCTTCGTGCCGGCGCAGCGCCCACGCCTGGTGGTGTCGGTGGTGATCGATGAGCCGGTTATCGAGCACTACGGCGGCTTGGTTGCGGGTCCCATCTTCCGCCGCATCGCTTCTGCGTCGCTGCGTCACCTGGGCGTTCCCCCCGAGGCCAGCGGCGACAAGCTGGCCGACGCGGTCAAGCAGCTGCGCGAGCAGCGTGCGCTCGAGGCGGCGGCGCTCGCCGAAAAGCATGCGCTCACCGCGCGGCCCACGGCCCCGACCCAGCAGCCCTCCGAGGGGCAGGTGCGGGTGCCCGACCTCAAGGGCTACGGTGCACGCGCGGCGCTGGTCGCTCTCGCGCGCGCCGGGCTGTCGGTCACGCTCGCCGGCACGGGTGCCGCGGTCGAGCAGCGGCCGCCGGCCGGAGCCATCGTCAACCTGGGCGCCAACGTGCACTTGGTGCTGCGTCGGCCTGGTGCTCCCGAGCCGCTCGAGGTCGACAAACGCAAGGCCTCGCGCGACGGCTTCGAGCCGCTGGCCAGCGCGAGCACCGGCGTGACGGGGCGGGCCCTGCGATGAAGGGTACCTCCGTACGCGTGCTGTCGAGTCTGCCGGGTGTGGTCAGCCTGGTGGGCGACGCGCGTGTGGAGGTGTCTGGCGTCAGCAGTGACTCGCGGCGCGTGTCGCCCGGCGATCTGTTCGCTGCGCTGCCCGGCCGCAACAATGATGGAGCGCGCTTCGTCGATCAGGCCATCGCGCGCGGCGCGGTGGCCGTGCTGGCCGAGCGCGAGCTCGACGCGCGTGTCCCGGTCGTGGTGGTCGACAGCGTGCGCAAGCGGCTCGGCGTGATCGCCCACACGGTGTACCGCGACCCCACGCGCAGCCTGGTCACGGTCGGCGTCACCGGCACCAACGGCAAGACCACGGTCACCCACTTGCTCGAGAGCGTGCTGCTCGAGGCCAGCAAGCAGCCCGCGCTGCTGGGCACCATCTCGCTGCGCGGGCCGATGGGCGAAGAGGCGGCCGAGCTGACCACCCCCGAGGCCGACCGCATCGCGCGCTTTGGTCGCGAGGCGCGCGACGGCGGCGCGAGCCACTTGCTGCTCGAGGTGTCCAGCGTCGCGCTCAGCGAGCAGCGCGTGAGCGGCATGTCGTTCGCGGTCGCCGCGTTCACCAACCTCACGCACGATCACCTCGACTACCACGGCACGCTCGAGGCGTACGGCGAAGAGAAGGCTCGGCTGTTCCTCGAGTACGCGCCGGCCACCAGCGTCATCGTCGTCGACGAGCCGTTTGGTCGCTCGCTCGCCGAGCGCGCGGCAGAGCTGCCCGGCGCGCGCGTGCTGCGCTGCTCGGTGTCCGGCGCCGAGGCCGAGATCCGTGTCTCGAGCTACCGCTCGTCACGCGAGGGGCTGCGCGCCGAGGTCGAGACGCCGCTTGGCGCGCTCAGCCTCGAGAGCCCGCTGTTCGGGGCCCACAATCTCGAAAATCTGCTGGTCGCGATCGGCTGTGCGATCGCGGTCGGCGTCGATTTGTCGACCATCGCGGCGGCCCTCGCCAGCGCGAAAGGGGCCCCGGGTCGCATGGAGCGAGTGGCCGATCCGCGCGGCGTGTTGGTGCTGGTCGACTACGCGCACACGCCCGATGCGCTCACCCGCGCGCTGTCGGCCCTGCGCCCGCTGACCGACGGCCGGCTCTGGGTGGTGTTTGGTTGTGGGGGCGACCGCGATCGCCAAAAGCGCGCACCCATGGCGAAAGCGGCCACTGAGGCAGCCGACGTCGCGGTGCTTACCAGCGACAACCCGCGCACCGAAAACATCGCGCAGATCCTGGCCGACATGGAGCCCGGTGCCGCGGCGGTGTCCAGCAAGCTGTCGCCCGCCAAGCTGCGCTCGGCCGCGCGCGGCTACGTCGTGGTTGCAGACCGCGCACAAGCCATCGCGACCACGCTCGAAGCAGCCCGACCTGGGGACACTGTTTTGCTGGCAGGGAAGGGCCACGAGACGTATCAAGTGGTGGGCAATACCCGCTACGCGTTCGACGATCGCATCCAGGCGGCGCGCGCGCTGACGAGCTTGGGAGGTGGCTGATGGCGACGCCGATCCCGAAGAACGATGCGCGCTTTTCGATGGCCGAGGTCGCGCTCGCCACGTCGGGCCGACTCGTCTCCGCGCTGGCAGGCCCCGATGCGCCGTTCGACGCGAGCGCTGACGCGAGCGGGCAGGTCGAAGGCGTGGCCATCGACTCTCGCGCGGTCGTCGCGGGAGGCTTGTTCGTTGCCGTGCGCGGCGAGCATCACGACGGGGCCGCGTACATCCCGACCGCGGCGACCGCGGGTGCAGCCGGTCTGTTGGTCGACGGCGAGTGGGCCAACTCGGTCGCAGGCCAGGTGGTGCTCGAGGCGTTCGCAGCGCTTCCGCGCGTCGAAGTCGCCGACACCACGCACGCACTCGGCGACCTGGCCGCGCTTCATCGCCAGCGCTGGGGCGGCCGCGTCGTCGCCATCACCGGCTCGGCCGGCAAGACCACCACCAAAGAGCTGACGGCCGCCGCGCTCGAGGGAGCTGGCGCGCGCGTCCTCAAGACGCTCGGCAACCTCAACAATCAGTTCGGCGTCCCGATGATGTTGTTGTGTGCGGGCAGCCAGCACGACACCGCGGTGCTCGAGCTGGGCACCAGCGGTCCGGGCGAGATCGCGCGCCTCGGCGAGATCGCGCAGCCGCAGGTCGCCACCGTCGTGCTCGCGGCGCTCGCGCACACCGAAGGTCTGGGCTCGCTCGAAGCCGTGGCCGACGAGAAGGCGTCGCTCTGGGCCGCGCTCGCAGCCGACGGCACGGCCATCGTCAATGCCGACGACGTCGAGCTCATGCGCAGGCTGCGTCGCGACGTGAAGACACTCTCCTTTGGCACCGCCGAGAGCGCGACCGTGCGCCTGCTCGACGCGGAGCTGCGCATCGATGCCACGGGCACGCGCACCAGCACGCGCATCACGATTCAGGGCCTGGGCGAGCTCCGCTTCGACCTGGCGATGCTCGGGCGCGCCGCCGCGCTCGACGCGTGCGCCGCCATCGCTGCGGTGATCGCGGTGTTTGGCCTGGGCGAGACCGAGTCCGATCGCGGCGCCGCCATTCAAGCGGGCGTGCAGGCGCTCTCCAAGGTGCCACCCACCCCTGGCCGGATGGCGTGCAAGGCGACGCGCTGGGGCGTGACGCTGTGCGACGACAGCTACAACGCCAACGCGCGCTCCATGGCGCTCGGTCTCGAGACGCTGCACGAGCTTGCCGAGCAGACCGGCGGTCGCAGCATCGCCGTGCTCGCCGACATGAAAGACCTCGGCCATTACGCGCAGGGCGAGCACGTGCGCATCGGTGAGCTCGCGGTGCGCCTCGGGGTCGACGTGCTCGTGGGCTGTGGTCCCGAGATGGCGCACGCCACCAGTGCCGCTGCGCGTTTGTCGGCGGGCCGCCTCGCGCCGCACCCCACGCGTGTGGCGCACGTGATGGCGCCGCTCGACGCGGTGGCGCTGGTGCAGAGCATGTGCCGCCCAGGCGACGTCGTGCTCGTCAAGGGTTCGCGCGCGATGGCGATGGAGCGGGTGGTCACGGCCCTGGCCGATAAGTTCGGGGGCCTGTTGTGATCTACTACTTCCTGTTCCCGCTCAGTGAGAACCCCGCAGTCTCCTACCTCAACGTGCTGCGCTACGTGCCGTTCCGGGTGCTGGCGGCGACGACCACCGCCATGTTCCTCACCTTTGGTCTGTACCCGTGGTTCATCCGCCACTTGCAGACCAAACAGATTGGCCAGGTCGTCCGCAAAGACGGACCCGAGTCGCACTTCAGCAAGGCCGGCACGCCCACCATGGGCGGCGCGCTCATCTTGCTCGCGCTGGTCACCTCCACGGTGCTGTGGGCCGACCCCACCAACACCATCGTCTGGCTGGTCACGGCCGTGACGGCGCTGTACGGCGGCATCGGCTTCATCGACGACTCGCGCAAGATCAAGCGTCGCGATACCGGTGGTCTGTCGGCTCGTTACAAGCTTCTGCTGCAATTCACCATCGCGTTCGCAGTCTGCGGCTACCTCTGGTACGGCGACGCGGGTCTGCCTGCAGACTGGGTCAAGATCCGCGACTTGCTCAACGTGCCGTTCGTCGCCTTCGATCGGCACCCCATCGCGCTGCCCACTTGGCTTTACGTGGTGCTCGCCGCCGTCTGGGTGGTCGGTATCTCCAACGCCGTCAACCTTACCGATGGTCTCGACGGACTCGCGATTGGTCCCGTGATGATCAATGCGGCGACCTACGGCATCCTCGCCTACCTCGCGGGTCTGGTGATCTTCGGCAACGACATCGCGACCTACCTGCACATCCCGTCGATCGACAGCGTGGGCGAGCTGGCCATCTTTTGCGGCGCGCTGATCGGCGCCGGCGTCGGTTTCCTTTGGTACAACACGTACCCGGCGCAGGTGTTCATGGGTGACGTGGGCTCGCTCGCGCTCGGCGGGGGCCTCGGCATGCTGGCCGTCGTCACCAAGAACGAGCTGCTCAGCCTGGTCCTCAGCGGCATCTTCATCGTCGAGGCGGTCAGCGTCATTGCGCAGGTCACCTCGTTCAAGCTGACGGGCAAGCGCGTCTTTCTGATGGCTCCGATCCACCACCACTTCGAAAAGAAGGGTTGGCCCGAGCCACGCATCATCGTCCGCGGTTGGATCATCGCCATCATGCTCGCGCTGGCGAGCCTCGCCACACTGAAGTTGAGGTGAACTTGAGACTCTCCGGCGCACAAGTCGCGGTCGTGGGGCTCGGTCGTAGTGGCCTGGCGGTCGTGCGTCTTTTGGTCGATCAAGGCGCGCAGGTCATCGTCAACGATGCGCGCAGCCAAGCCGAGCTGGGCGAGATCGCTAGCGAAGCCGAGCTGCTCGGAGCGACGCTCGACCTCGGTGGACACGACGCCGCGCGACTTTCCAAGTGCGCGCTGGTCGTCGTCTCGCCGGGCGTGCCCCGTCTGCCTGCGTTCAGCGAGCTCGAGCAGCAGGGCATCCCCGTGGTGAGCGAGATCGAGCTCGCGTCGTGGTTCATCGACAGCACGGTCATCGCGATCACCGGCACCAACGGCAAGAGCACGGTCACCACGTTGGTCGGCGAGATGTGTAAGGCCACGGGGCGTCCCACCTTCGTGGGCGGCAACCTCGGTACGCCGCTGTGCGAAGCGGTCGGCAGTCCGGCGGCTGTGGGCAACGGCTACGTGGTGGTCGAGCTATCCAGCTTTCAGCTCGAGCGCATCGACAAGTTCCGCGCCCAGGTGGGCGTGCTGCTCAACATCACCGACGATCACCTCGACCGCTACGACGGGCTGGCCGACTACGCCGCCGCCAAGGGGAGGTTGTTCGCCACCCAGCGCGCGGGAGACTTTGCACTCGCGCCCAGTGGCGATCAGCTCTCGCTCTCCATGGCGCGCGTCTCGGCGGGCACGTTGATCGCGTTCGGGGGCGTCGACGGAGAAGTGGCGCGCGAGGGCGACACACTCGTCGATCGTGTCAGTGGTCTGCGTATCCCCATCGCCGAGCTCGGCATTCGTGGCGAGCACAACATCAGCAACGCGGCCGCTGCTGCGCTTGCGGCGCGGCTCGCGGGTGTTGCACCCGACGCCATCGCCAGCGTGCTGCGCAGCTTCAAGGGCTTGCCGCACCGGATGCAGCACGTCGCGTCCGTGCAGCACGTCGACTACTACGACGACAGTAAGGCCACCAACGTGGGTGCGGCCGTGGCAGCGCTCACCGGCTTTGCACGCGCCAAGGTCAAGGTGGTGCTCATCGCAGGTGGCAAGGACAAGGGCGGCAGCTACGCGCCGCTGCGCGAAGTGCTCGAGAAACATGGGGCGGGTCTCGTCCTCATCGGCGAGGCAAGCGATCTGATCGCGAGCGCGTTCGCCGGCACCGCGCTGCCCATCGCGCGCGCCAACAGCATGGAAGAAGCCGTGGTCGCGGCGCACCGGCTGGCTCGTTGGGGTGAATCGGTGGTTCTTGCGCCCGCGTGCGCAAGCTTCGACATGTTCCGGTCGTATGCGCATCGTGGCGACGTCTTCCGCGATGCGGTCCTCGCGCTGCACAAGGAGCTCGACGGATGACCCGCACAGCCAACAAGCACGTGACCCCGGTGCTCACCGTCGAAGCGGGCCTGCCCAGAAACCGGCGCTCGCTTCCGCCCAAGCTCAAGCCCGCGCTAGGGCCCACGCTGATCGAGCGTTGGCGCACGAGCTGGGATCCGCGCAACTGGCCGCAGGTCGTCGGCCGCACCGACGGCATCCTCTACGGCACCGTGCTCGCGCTGATCGTGTTTGGCGTGGTGATGGTGTACAGCGCGAGCTCGGTGCGGGCGCAGCGCGAGTTTGGCGACGGCCATCACTACCTGGTCCGCCAGGCGCTGTACGCGGCGGTCGGCATCCCCATGATGACCTTGCTCAGTAAGGTCGACTACCACCGCTATCGCATCCTCGGCAAGCCGCTGCTGTTTCTCGCCGCGGCGCTGCTCACGCTGGTGGTGGCGGGCATGGGACACCAGGCCGGCGGCGCCGCGCGCTGGATCCCCATCGGCCCCATCCACGTGCAGCCGGCCGAGGTCACCAAGATCGCGCTCATCATCTGGCTGGCCGACTCCCTCGCCAGCAAGGTGGGTCGCATGGGCAGCTTCGCCGTCGGCTTCTTGCCGCACGTGCTGATCGCCAGCGGCCTGGTCGCGCTGTGCATGATGCAGCCCGACTTCGGGAGCAGCGTCATCCTCATGCTGCTGACCTTCATCCTGCTGTTCACCGCAGGTGCGAAGATCGGTTACATGCTCGTCGGCGGGGCCGCCGTCACGCCGGTGGCGATCTGGCTCGTGACGTCCTCCGAGTACCGGCTCAAGCGCTGGGAGGCGTTCACCGATCCGCTCAAGCACCGCATGACCGGGGGCTACCAGATCGTCGAGTCGTGGATGAGCTTCGGCGCCGGCGGACTGACCGGCGTGGGCCTCGGCGACAGCCGCCAGAAGCTGCTCTACCTGCCCGAAGCGCATACGGATTTCATCGCTGCCATCGTGGCCGAAGAGCTCGGCTTCATCGGCTTCGGCGTGCTGGTGTTTGCGTTCCTGTTGATCGTGCAGCGCGGGGTGCGCGCGTCGCTCAAGGCGGTCGACGACTTCGGTGTGTACCTGGGGATCGGGTTCACCATGTTCGTCGGGATGCAGGCACTGACCAACCTCTCGGTGGTGCTCGGTCTGCTCCCCACCAAGGGCCTGACGCTGCCTTTTTTGAGCTCCGGTGGTTCTTCGCTTCTCGTCAACTGCGCGGCCGTGGGTATCCTGCTCAACGTTTCGCGTCCACGGCGCGCACGACTCGGTACGTCGCGAGCTGAACGAGCCGCGGACGAGGTTGGTTCCGAAGCAAGTAGCCGCCCAGGCAAGGGCCTCTCGCGAGAGGGCGCTTCCAAAGGTGGCGTCACTCGTCGCGCTAGCGGGGGCAGCGCGCGCGAGCCTGAGTTTTCTCTGGAAGGGGGAGCGCAATGATCGAGCGCGTCATCTTGGCGGGCGGCGGCACGGGGGGACACTTGTTCCCGGGCATCGCAGTCCATGAAGAGCTCAAGCGGCGAGAGCCCGAGCTCGAGAGTCTCTTCGTCGGCACGGCACGCGGCATCGAGACGAAGGTGATTCCCGCGCTCGGAGAGCGGCTCGAGTGCCTCGACGTGGGTCCCCTCAAGGGCCGCACGCGCGGGCAGCTGGTCAAGAACCTGCTCGCGCTCCCCACCGCCGGCTACGAGGCGGCCAAGTTGCTGCGCAACTTTCGGCCGAGCCTGGTGATCGGTGTGGGCGGCTACGCAGCCGGTCCCATGGTCGCCACGGCAGCGGCGCTCGGCATCCCCACCGCACTGCTCGAGCAGAACGCGAGTGTC
>JBEGTL010000369.1:0-8068 GCA_041179425.1 Pseudomonadota bacterium
GCACAATTCGTCCTGCCGCCCAGGCGCTCCGAACGACGCTACCCGAGAGTTGTCAAAATCAAGATGAGCAAATTCAAACGAAAACGCGCGAAAACCCCGCCATTGGTCACTAACTGAACGGCATTGGTGCTAAAGCCGGCCGGATGAGACGCCTCCTGATCATCGGCATGGGTGCGGGCAATCCGGACCACCTGACCCTGCAGGCCGTGCGCGCGCTCAACACGGTCGACGTGTTCTTCGTGCTCGACAAGGGCCAGCAAAAAGGCGACCTCGCGCGCCTGCGCAAGGAGCTGTGCGCGCGGCACATCGCGGACCCGTCGTATCGAACGGTCGACGTGACCGACCCGGTGCGCGACGAGACCATCGTCGACTACGGCGAGCGCGTCGAGCGCTGGCACAGAGAGCGCGCCGGCATCTTCGAAGCCTTGCTCACCAACGAGCTCGGCGACGACGAAGTAGGAGGACTTTTGGTGTGGGGCGACCCATCGCTCTACGACAGCACGCTGCGCGTGGTGGAGCGCGTGCTCGCGCGGGGCAAGGTAGAGCTCGACTACGAGGTCATCCCCGGCATCACCAGCCTGCAAGCGCTGACCGCGAGCCACAAGATCCCGCTCAACCACATCGGGGGAGCGATCCACATCACGACCGGCCGCAAGCTTGCCGAGGGCGCGGCCGAGACGTGGCTCAATGCGCAGGACAACGTGGTGGTGATGCTCGACGGAGAGTGCGCGTTCAACAAGGTGGAGGGAGAGGACATCGAGATCTTCTGGGCCGCCTACGCGGGGACCGAGAAGGAGATCTTGGTGGCGGGGAGGTTGTCGGAGGTGAAGGAGGAGATCGAGAGGGTGAGAGCCTCGGCCCGTGCGGCGAATGGGTGGATCATGGATACCTACGTGCTTCGCCGTCGGTCTTGAGCACAACTCATGGACGAGCACGGCTCGGCTACGGCTACGACTACGACTACGACTACATGCACGAGGAGGAGGACGCGCACGCGCACGGCGACGAGTCGCTTCACTGCTGTCCGGCCGACCGTTGGGGGAGCGTTCGGATCGCAAGGGAGACGGGGACCGCCTCGGTCAACGTACGCGGCGGTGAGGGCTCGTCCACCTACGCGTGCGCGTGCGCGTGCGCGTCCTCGTGCTTGTAGCCGTCGCCGTCTACGTGGTCGTACTCGTTCTCGTCCTCGAAGTTCTGGCCCCTTGACAAGGCAGAGGAGGGGCCATACCTCCCTCCCCCGCCCCGGACTCAGGAGCTTCCCGTGGAACAAGATCCGGATTATCAGCGCAAAGTCGAAAAAATCCGTGAGAGCTACGAGCAGCGCAAAGCCTCCGCCACCCGCGAAAAAGGCCTGATCTGTGTGTTTACGGGCACCGGCAAAGGCAAGAGCACGGCGGCCTTTGGCATGCTGCTCCGTACGCTGCAGCACGGCATGAAGGCTGCCGTCGTGCAGTACGTGAAGGGCGCGATCCCCACGGCCGAGGTCGACGCGTTTGCGCGCTTTGGGCAGCAGGTGGAGTGGCACCGGATGGGCGAGGGGTTTTCGTGGCTGACGCAGGACGCCGAGCGCGACCGTCAAGCTGCGGCCCGCGCGTGGGAGCTCACCGTGGGGCTCTTGGCCCGGCCCGATCTGAGCATGGTGGTGCTCGACGAGATCATCGTCTCGATGCGGCTCAAGCAGCTCGAGCCCGAGACGGTGTTCGCGGCGCTCGAGACCAAGCGTGAAGACCTGCACGTGGTGCTCACCGGCCGCGGTGCCACCGACGAGCTCATCGCGCGCGCCGACCTGGTCACCGAGATGAAGATGATCAAACACCCTTACAAGGCGGGCATCGGCGCGCAGCGAGGCATCGAGTTTTGAGTATAGGGGTCGAGCTGATCGCGTGCGCGACCTGCGGCGGGGCCGATCGCGACGAGCACGGGCGTACGCGCGGCGAACGGTTGATGGTTCAGCTCGAGACGAGTAGGGCCCCCGCCGATGCAAATGTCACGCTGTCCAGCGTGCGCTGTTTGTGGGCCTGCAAACGCAGCTGTGCGGTGCACCTGCGCGCGCCCGGTCGCGCGGGCTACGTGCTCGTCGAGCTGGCCCCCACCGCCGAGACGGCGCGCGCGCTGCTCGACTACGCCGCCATGTACAACGACAGCGCCGACGGCGGCGTGCCGTTCAGGCAGTGGCCACAGCCGCTGCGCGGTCACTTCTTGTGCCGCATCCCGCCGACCACGGAGTCGACCGCCACGGCATCGAGCGCACTAGCGCCGGGAGCACCTCCCGCGTCGACCCCGATCGAGCGGAGCTGAGTCTTGCACGTCCTGGCCACACGACCGGGCGGCTACGCGGCAGGCGACGGAGTCGTCGACCTCGCGCAGACGCCCGCCGAGATCGTGATCCTGTCAGCTGCCGATACCGACCTGCGACTGCTCGCCGATGCGTGCGACACGCTGCCGGCAGACGCACCTTCGCTACGTCTGGCGAGCCTGCTCTCGCTGCGCGCCAACTCGTCGGTCGACCTCTACTTCGACAGCGTGCTGCGCCACGCCAAGCTGGTCGTGGTGTCGTTGATCGGCGGCGCGGGCTACTGGCCTTACGGTGTCGAGCAGCTGGTCGAGCGCGCACGCGATCGCGAGGTCGAGCTCGTCTTGGTGCCGCACGACGACACGCCCGACCCGGAGCTCGAGCGGCTGAGCACCGCCGGCGCAGCAGACTGCTTTCGGGTGTGGCGCTACCTGCGCGAGGGCGGACCCGACAACGCACGCGCACTCGTACACTTTCTCGTCGCGCGTTTCTTTGGTCCAGAGCGCCTGGGCACGACGCACGAGCCGGCGGAGCCGCGTGTGCTGCCGCGCGTGGCCATCTACCACCCACGACAGGCCGTCTCCGACTTCGCGCGCTGGCAGCGCGAGTGGCTACCGGGCGCACCGGTGGTAGCCTTACTGTTCTACCGAGCGCACTTGCAGGCCGGCAACCTGGCCGCGTTCGATGCGTTGATCGCACAGCTCACAGCGAGCGGCCTCAACCCACTGCCCATCTCCGTGGCCTCGCTCAAAGAGCCTTTGTGTCGCGACGCGGTCGAGCAGCTGCTCCTCCGCGCGGAGACGGCCGTCGTGCTCAACACGACGGGCTTTGCCATCTCGAGTCTCGAGAGCGGCGGCAGCGACGACGGCGCGCTCGGCCTCGGGCGCCCTGTTTTGCAGGCGATCGTGAGTGGTGGCAACGCGGACGACTGGCGCGCGCAGCTGGGCGGACTGTCACCCAGCGATCTGGCCATGAACGTGGTGCTGCCCGAGGTCGATGGGCGCATCATCACGCGCGCCGTCAGCTTCAAGGGTCTGGCGCGACGCAGCGAGCGCGCACAGATCGACGTGGCCGAGTATCAGCTCGAGCCCGATCGCGCGGCGTTCGTGTGTGCGCTCGCCAAGGGCTGGGCCACGCTCGCGCGCACGCCGTCACGACAGCGGCGCATCGCGCTCGTGCTCGCGAACTACCCGGCACGCGACGGGCGACTCGGCAACGGCGTGGGGCTCGACACACCGGCTTCCACCGTCGCCATCCTCTCGGCGCTCGCGCGTGCCGACTACGACGTCGCCGACATCCCCGAAGACGGCAGCGCGCTGATGCGTTTGCTGACCTCGCACGTGACCAACGAGCTCGCGTTGCTCGACTCGCGTCCGACGCAGCAGAGCCTGCACCTCGACGACTACCGCGCGTTCCTCGCCACCCTCCCCGCTTCGTTGGTGGCGGCCGTCGAGTCGCGCTGGGGTCCACCAGAACGCGACCCACGCGTGCGCGAAGCTTCGGTTTGGCACGAAGGGCGCGAGCAGACGCACCTTCGCTTCGTCATCTCGGGTGTGCAGCTGGGCGGGACGTTCGTCGGCATTCAGCCCGCGCGCGGCTACGAGATCGACGTCGCGTCCACCTACCACGATCCCGACTTGGTCCCGCCGCACGGCTACCTCGCGTTCTACGCCTGGCTTCGGCGCGTGTACGGCGCGCACGCCGTCGTGCACGTAGGCAAGCACGGCAGCCTCGAGTGGCTGCCCGGCAAGAGTGTCGCGCTCTCCAACGAGTGTTGGCCCGACGCCGTGCTGGGCGCGCTACCGCACCTCTACCCTTTCATCGTCAACGACCCCGGCGAGGGCACCCAAGCCAAACGACGAGCGCAGGCCGTGATCGTCGACCACCTCGTCCCCCCGCTGACGCGCGCCGAGAGCTACGGCCCGCTGCGCGACCTCGAGCGCCTGGTCGACGAGTACTACCAAGCGCTGCTGCTCGACCCGCCGCGCGCCGAGGTGCTGCGCCGCAACATCCTCAGCACGGCGCGCACCGCACACCTGCATCGCGAGCTGGGCTTCGACGGCGCCGACGGGCTCGCGTCGGGCGCGCGCGACAAACGACTCGGCGCCGACGACGAACGGTTCTTGGTCTCCATCGACGCTTACCTGTGCGAGCTCAAAGAGTCTCAGATCCGCGACGGGCTGCACGTGTTTGGGCAGTCCCCCCAAGGCAGACAGCGGCTCGACACCTTGGTCGCGCTCACCCGTCTGCCCCACCGCCGCGGCCTCGGCCAAGACCGCGGCATCTTGCACGCGCTCGCGAGTGCGCTGTTCGGTGCGGACAGCCCCAAGTTCGACCCGCTCGAAGCAGACTTTGCCGCGCCCTGGGAAGGACCACGACCTCGAGAGCTAGAGACGCTGTTGGCTGATCCGTGGCGCACCGTGGGCGACACGCGCGAGCGGCTCGAGCTCTACGCGCGCGCCGTCCTGTGCGGCGACTGCACGGCGCCTCTCGGTGCACAGGACGTGATCGCGCGCATCCTCGAGCAGGTCGCACCCGCCCTCGACGCTTGCGGCGACAGCGAGCTCGCGGGACTGCTGCGCGGTCTCGATGGCCGCTTCGTGTCGCCGGGTCCGAGCGGCGCCCCCACGCGCGGACGCCTCGACGTGCTGCCCACGGGCAAAAACTTCTACTCGGTCGACGTGCGCACAGTCCCCACGCCTGCCGCATGGCAGCTGGCGGAGCGCGCCGCGACCCGTCTCGTCCAGCGCTACGTGCAGGATCACGGCGAGTACCCCAAGTCGATCGCACTCTCGGTCTGGGGCACCGCCACCATGCGCACCGGCGGCGACGACATCGCGCAGGCGCTCTCGCTGCTGGGCGTGCGCCCGGTGTGGGCCGAGGGCGGCGGCCGCGTGATCGACACCGAGGTGCTGCCCACCTCCGTGCTGCGCCGTCCGCGCGTCGACGTGGTGCTGCGCATCTCGGGCTTCTTTCGTGACGCGTTTCCCGAGCTGATTCGCCTGGTCGACGCCGCGGTGCGCGCCGTGGTCGCGCTCGACGAGCCAGCGCACGAAAACCCCATCCGTGCGCGCGTGCTAGCCGATCAACGCGCGCTCGAGCAGCGCGGCCTGACCAGCGAAGAGGCTGCGCACAAGGCGCGCTTCCGCATCTTCGGCAGCAAACCGGGTGCGTACGGCGCGGGCCTGCAAGCGCTCATCGATGGCGGTGCGTGGCGCGAGCGCGCGGACCTCGGCGAGGCGTTTCTCGACTGGGGTGGCTACGCCTACGGCGCGGGCGAGCGCGGCACAGAAGCGCGCGAGCTCTTGCGCACGCAGCTGTCCCACGTGGACGCGGTGCTGCAAAACCAGGACAACCGTGAGCACGACGTGCTCGACTCGGACGACTACTACCAGTTCCAGGGCGGCCTGAGTGCCGCGGTCGAGCTTGCGCGAGGCAGCGTCGCTGCGCTGTACCACGGCGACCACAGTAACCCCGAGGCTCCGCGCGTGCGCAGCTTGCGCGAGGAGATCGGCCGCGTGTTCCGCAGTCGTGTGGTCAACCCCAAGTGGATCGCCGGTGTGCGCCGCCACGGCTACAAGGGCGCGGCCGAGATGGCTGCCACGGTGGACTTTTTGTTCGGCTACGACGCCGCCACCGACGTGGTGGACGACTACCAGTACGCCCTGCTCAGCGACGCCTATCTGCTCGACGAAGACACGCGCGCCTTCCTCACGCGCGAGAACCCGAGCGCCTTGCGCGAGATGGCCGAGCGCCTGCTCGAGGCGATGCAGCGGGGCATGTGGCAAGAGCCCGGCGCCTACCGTGAGGCCATCGAGGGCGTGCTGCTCGACGCCGAGGAGAGTGTCCCGTGAAGCCGATCTACCCGTGGAGCGCCGTGGTCGGCCAAGACGCGCTCAAGCACGCCTTGTTGTTGTGTGCCATCGACCCGAGCATTGGCGGTGTGCTGGTGCAAGGCCCGCGCGGCGTCGCCAAGACCACCCTCGCGCGCGCGCTCGGACAGCTGGTCGATGGCAGCTTCGTCGAGCTGCCGCTCGGCGCGAGCGAAGAGCGCGTGACCGGCTCGCTCGATCTCGACACTGCGCTGCGCGAAAGTAAGGTCGTCTTCTCGCCCGGTCTGCTCTCCCGCGCGCACCAGGGCGTGCTCTACGTCGACGAGGTCAACCTGCTGCCCGACGCTCTGGTCGACCTGTTGCTCGACGCGGCAGCCACCGGACAGAACAGCGTCGAGCGCGACGGTGTCTCGCACGTGCATCCCGCGCGCTTCGTGCTGGTGGGCACCATGAACCCAGAAGAGGGCGAGCTCCGCCCCCAGCTCACCGACCGCTTTGGTCTCTCCGTGTCCGCTGCCTCCGAGATCTCCCCCAAAGAGCGCGCGTCCATCGTGCAGCGGCGGCTCGCGTTCGACGCCGACCCGCTCGCGTTCCAAGAGCAGTATCGCGTCGAACAAGAGCAGCTGCTCGTGCGCTGTCGCCGTGCGCGCGAGCGCGCTCCTCACATCGCGCTACCGGGTCCGGCGCTCGAGCGCGTGAGCGAGCTGTGTCACGGGGCGCACGTCGAGGGAGTGCGTGCCGATCTCGCGATGCTGCGCGCAGCGAGGGCCCATGCGGCGTGGCACGAACGCGACGTCGTCTCCGAAGCGGACGTGGAGGCCGTGGCCGAGCTCGCGCTGGTGCATCGGCGCAGCGGTCCACCCGAGCCTCCCAAGTCGGGCCCACGCGGCGGCAGCACGCCGCCAAGCGGTGGGGGCACACCTCCTCCGCGCGGGCCTCAGGGTGCAAGTCACGCGGGCTCGAGCGGTTCTTCTTCACGTGCGGCGCCGAACGAGAACGCAGGCTCGCACGCAGAACACGAAGCCCCGTCTCCACCCCAGCAAACGAATCGTGATCCCGAGCGACCCGACCGAGGCGCGCTGCCCGCGGTGCCCGTGCGCGCGGAAGCAGTCGCCACCCTTCCTGGCTGGCTCAAGCGTGCGCATGGTCGACGCGCCGAGCTGCGACGGCGTGGGCCCGCAAAGCGTGACGCAACACGAGGACGTCGCGGCCTCGACAGTCGCTTCCCCGCCACGCCCGTCGATTGGTTTGCCACGCTTGCGCACACGCCGCGCCCGACTCGCGCCGACCTGCGCTATCGCACGCGCCGCGCGCCTCACGTCGCGTTGTGGGTGCTGGCGCTCGACTGCTCCGCCTCCATGTTGCGCAGCGGCGCACTGGCGGCAGCCAAGGGTGTCGCGCACGCGTTCGAAGCACAGGCCGTCCGGGCAGGCGCGCACGTCGCACTGCTCTCGTTCAGCGGCGCCGCCGCGAGACTCGAGGCGAGCACCGGCGAACGAAGGTCGACACGCGAGCGCGCACTCGGCGAGCTCGGTGCGGCAGGCGGCACTCCGCTGCGTGCCGCGTTGCACGAGGCGGTCGGCGTGTGCACGAGCCGACGTTTCCGCGCGCCCGAGGTGGCCAAACGGATCATCCTGCTCACCGACGGTCGCACGCGCGAGCCCGTGCACGACCTCCTCCTTCGCGACGACAGCATCGAGCTCGTGGTGGTCGACTGCGAACGCGGGCCGCTTCGCCTGGGTCGCGCAGCACCGCTCGCGCGCGCTCTCGGCGCGCACCTCGTGCACGTCGACGCGCTGCGCTGAAGCCACGCAAAAGTGGTCGGTGGCGACGACTCATTTCGCTCTGTCGTTGGACAAGCCGAAGGGGACCAAGCCGAAGGGGACCAAGCCGAAGGGGACGGATCTCGGTTTCTCGGGTTTGGCCCAATCAGACTCTCGCT
>JBEGTL010000370.1:0-8056 GCA_041179425.1 Pseudomonadota bacterium
TGCACTTCTCGCAAACCTTCTTGACGCTCGGGCGTACCTTCATGACGTGCCTCTGTCCGTTTACTTGGTGCGCGCCTTGATCCGCCCTCGGGAGGGATCGAGCGCCGAAATTTCGAGCACCACGCGGTCACCTGGAATGACCTTGACCGTGACTTGCCGAGCAACCCCGCCGAGCGATGCCGTGATGATGGCTCCATCATCACAGCGGACACGAAACAGACCCTTCGGGAGGGCCAGCTCTACCGTGCCTTCTGTCTCTCGGCCAGTCGTCGTCCGACCAATCATCAGCCGCCGTGTTCTGCTCCTCGCGGAAGAGCCGCCATGAGCAGCGGCCTCCCTAAAACCTCACAAACCTAACGCCGCCCTGATGCGGGTGGTCACTTCGTCTAGCGTGCCTACACCGTTCACGGCCGCCACGAGACCCTTGCTCAGGTAGTAACCGAGCACCGGCCGCGTCTTGTCCTCGTACTCGGTGTGGCGCTTGCGAACGACCTCTTCGGTATCGTCCTTACGCTGCACCAAGCTCGCCTCCAGACCTTGGGGGGGCGGATCATAGCGCAGATGATAAATGCGTCCAGTGGCTTCGTCGATCCGACGGCCGACCGCACGCTCGATCATCTCTTCGAGGGGGACCTCGATGGAGACCACCTTGGAGATCCTGCGCTTCAGCTTGCCGAGCATGGCGTCGAACGACTCTGCCTGCGCCACCGTGCGCGGGTAGCCGTCGAAGATGGCCCCGTTGCTGCTGTCCGCGTCGCCGAGCCGCTTCTCGATCAGCTCGAGGACCAGCTCGTCGGGCACCAACAGCCCCTGCGACATGAACGTGTCGAAGCGCTGCCCCAAGGCCGACCCGGACGCACGCTCGGCGCGCATGATGTCGCCAGTGGAGACCTGCGGAATCTGCAGCAGGTTCACCAAACGCTTGGCCTGCGTTCCCTTGCCCGCGCCGGGCGGTCCAAACAGTACGAGATCCACCGCTATGCCTTTCGCGCTCGGATTCGAGGGCCCCGGGGACCGGTGAGCCCTTCGTAGTGACGCGTGATTAGGTACGACTCCACCTGCTGTACCGTGTCCAGCGCCGTGCCGACGACGATCATGATGGAGGTTCCGCCGAAGTAAAACGGAACATGGAAGTATGACTGCATGAGTGACGGGACTGTGCACACGAAGGCCACGTACAGTGCGCCGCCGGCCGTCAGCCGCATGGCGATGCGGTCGATGTAGTCCGCGGTGCTCTTACCGGGCCGCACGCCAGGGATGAACGCGTTCTGCTTTTTGAGATTGTCCGCTACCTCGACCGGCTGAAACGTCACCGACGTGTAGAAGAAAGCAAAAAACACGATCATCACGACGAAGACGGTGAGGTAGGCCCAGCTGCCGGGCTGCAGAGCGGTGGTGACCCACTCCATGCCGGGCAGGTTGAGGCGCTGCAGCGTCTGCGGGAACAGCAGCAGCGACGACGCGAAGATGGGCGCGATGACGCCGCTCATGTTCACGCGCAACGGCAGGTGCGAGGTCTGGCCGCCGTACATCTTTCGCCCGACCATGCGCCGTGCGTAGTGGATGGGGATACGACGCTGGGCTCGCTCGACGCGGCAGATGATCCACACGATGCCAAGGCACAGCGCCGCCACCAACAACAGGCTGACAGGCTGCAAGCTCTCGCTCGTCTTGAGCAGCGAAGCCGTGCGGAACAACGCGTCGGGCAGATCGGAGACGATACCGGCGAAGATGATCATCGAGGTGCCGTTGCCGATACCGCGCTCTCCGATCTGCTCACCGAGCCACATGATGAATGCGGTGCCGGTGGTCAGCGAGACCATGGTCATCAGTCGGAAGCCCCAGCCAGGATCGCGCACGACGTCGCCATACTGCGTGGAGCCGTTGAGCCCCTCGAAGTACATCGCGAGGCCCGTGCTCTGCACGATGCTGATCACGACGGTGCCGTAGCGGGTGTACTGGTTGATCTTGCGCTGCCCGGCTTCGCCCTCTTTGCGCATCTCCTCGAGCGGCTTGATGACCACGGTCATCAGCTGGAGGATGATGCTCGCCGACACGTACGGCATGATGCCGAGCGCGAAGATGGAGAGCTGCTCGAGCGCACCGCCCGAGAACATGTTGAACATGCCCAGGAACGTCGCACTTTGGTCGGCGACGATCGACTTCATCACGTTGCGATCGACGCCAGGCGTCGTCACGAAGATGCCTACGCGGTAGACCGCCAGCATCAACACCGTGAACAAAATGCGCCGACGCAGCTCCGGAACTTTGCCGATGTTGGCAAGGATGCTCAACGTGAACCACCTTTCGACCGCAACGTCGAAGCTACGATGCCGGCCCAGAAGGCCGGAATCGTATCATTCGGATGCGCGAGGACCCTTATTCGGACGCGGAATGAGGTCTACGGTGCCGCCAGCCTTTTCGATCTTCTCGCGGGCCGCACCACTGATGGCGTGCACCTTGACGGTGAGCGCGCGGGTGAGCTCGCCCTCGCCGAGGATCTTCACGCCATCCCAGCGACCACGGACGATGCGCTGCTGACGAAGCTCGGCCTCGTCGATCACCGAGCCGGCGTCGAAGATGTTGAGCTCGACGACATTCACTGGCGCGTAGTGCACGCCGAAGATGTTGTTGAAGCCGATCTTGGGGAGGCGACGCTGGAGCGGCATCTGACCGCCCTGGAAACCAAGGCGCTTCATCGTGCCGCGGGCCTTCTGGCCCTTCTGGCCCTTGCCAGCGGTCTTGCCCCAGCCGGAGCCGATGCCGCGACCGACGCGATGCTTGACCTTGACGGCGCCCTCGGGCGCGCGAAGGCGCGACAGCAGGGGAACTCGCTTCTCTTGTGCGTCAGACATCGGTCTCCTCCACCGTAACGAGGTGAAGAACCTTCTTCACCATGCCGCGGAACGATGGCGTGTTGTCCACCGTCACCGTGGTATGCGGGCCGCGAAGCCCCAGCCCCTTCAGCACCAGGCGCTGGTTGGGGATGCGGCCTGCGCCGCTTCGAATCTGCGTGACCTTGAGCTTGGTCGACATGGCTACACTCTCTTGTCCGGCTGCTGCGAGGGTTACCCCTCTGCTCAGCCGGCGTTCCCGGAAAGGACCTGCTCGACCGACACGCCGCGCCGACGCGCCACGTCATCCGAGCTCTCGAGTCGGCGCATCGCATCGAGCGTTGCGTGAACGACGTTGTGTGCGTTGGTGGTGCCGATGATCTTGGAGAGCACGTCGCGGATACCCGCCGCCTCCACGACCGCACGCACCGCGCCGCCGGCGATAACGCCCGTACCGGGGCTCGCGGGCTTGAGGATCACGCGCGCCGAGCCGTGCCGACCGATCACTTCGTGCGTGATGGTGCCGTTGACGAGCGGGATCTTCTGCAGCGCCTTACGCGCCTGATCGTTGCCCTTGCGGATCGAGTCAGGCACTTCGTTCGCCTTGCCGAGACCCACGCCAACGTGGCCATGGCCATCACCGACCACGATCAGCGCACTGAAACCGAAGCGACGACCGCCCTTGACGACCTTCGCAACGCGGTTGATGTGAACCACGCGCTCTTTCAGGTCTTCGAGCTGATTCGCGTCAATAAATGCCATGGAGATCCTCTGACTTCCGACGAAGTGCCTAGAACTTGAGTCCCGCTTCGCGTGCACCCTCGGCCAGCGCCTTCACGCGGCCGTGATACAGGTACCCGTTGCGGTCGAAAATGATTTGCTCGATGCCCTTGTCCTTGAGCACCTTCGCCAGTGCGGCGCCAACTGCCTTGGCGTCGTCGATCTTGCTGCCATCCGCGAGGCCCTCTTTCACGCCCTCGGAGAGCGTGGAGACGGTAGCCACCGTGGAGCTCGTGCTGTCGTCGATGGCCTGCGCGTAGATGTGCTTCGAGCTGCGAAACACACTGACGCGTGGACGATCGCCACTGCCTGAGATCTTTTTGCGAATACGGCGCTTGCGCCGCGCGCGGCCTTCATCTTTGTCGGACATGATGCGAAACCCTCTCGCGCCTACTCGGCGCTACTGCCACCGCGATGGTAAAAACTACTTACCCTTCGCGCCGGACTTACCGGCCTTACCGGCCTTCGTACGAATCTTTTCACCCATGTATCGGACGCCCTTGCCCTTGTAGGGCTCCGGCGGGCGGAACGAGCGGATGCGGGCGGCAACCTGGCCGAGCAGCTCTTTGTCAGGGCTGTCGAGGTGGACGCGCGGACGCTTGATACCACCCTCGTCGAGCGTCTCGACGCGGGCGTTGATGCTGGCGGGCAGTGGGTACTTGATCTGATGGCTCAGACCGAGCGAGAGCGTGAGCTCGCGGCCCTTGAGCTCGGCGCGGTAACCGACGCCGTGCAAGTCGAGCGCGATGACGTAACCGGCCGACACACCCTGCACCATGTTCTGCACGAGCGCGCGCGTGAGACCCTGAAACTTGGGTCCCTCGCCGGTCTCGTTGGACGTGATGCCGATGATGAGGTTGTCGCCGTCTTTTTTGACGCCGACGAAGGGCGGGAGCTTGCGCTCGAGCGAGCCCTTCGGTCCCTTGATCTTGACGACGTTGTCAGCGGTGCTGAACTCGACGCCCTTGGGCACGAGGATGGGGCGCTTGCCCACGCGCGACTGACGCTGTTCGCCAGCCTCGCCAGCCTTCTCAGCGGTTTGCGAAGTCGTAGCCATCACCAAACCTCACACAACAGCTCGCCGCCAACCTGCTCGCGACGCGCGTCTTTGTCCGTCATCACGCCACGCGAGGTGGAGAGGATGGCGATACCAAGTCCGTTCATGACCTTGGGCAGTTCCGTGTGGCCCACGTAGAGCCGGCGGCCGGGGCGGCTGCGACGGCGAATGCCAGCGATGGCACCCTGGTGACCCTGACCGTACTTGAGGACGATCGTGAGCGTGCCGGGGATACCCTCTTCGGAGCTGACTTCTGCGACGAAGCCCTCGCGCTTGAGGATCTCGGCGACGTTGAGCTTGAGCTTCGAAAGGGGGAGCTCAGCGCGCTCGAGTCGAGCGAGCTGCGCATTGCGAATGCGGGCGAGCATGTCTGAGATGGGATCGGACGTCATTGCAATATCCTTACTTTCGGAACGGCATTCCGAGCTCGGCCAACAGCGCCCGCCCCTGCTCGTCGTTCTTCGCCGTCGTGACGAACGACACGTTCATGCCGTGGATTTTGTCGACCTTGTCGTACTCGATCTCCGGGAAAACAATCTGCTCTTTGATGCCGAGCGTGTAGTTGCCACGACCGTCGAATGCCTTCGGGCTAACGCCTCGGAAGTCACGAACGCGCGGCAAACCAAACGAGACAAGGCGGTCGAAGAACTCCCACATACGCTCGCGGCGCAGCGTGACCATCGCGCCGATGGCCTGGCCCTCTCGCAGCTTGAAGCTCGAGATGGACTTCTTCGCCTTGGTGATCACCGGCTTCTGGCCAGCGATCAAGGCGAGCTCGCCCGTAGCCACGTCGATGATCTTGCCGTTCTGCACGGCACTGCCCAGACCCATGTTGAGCACGATCTTCTCGAGGCGCGGGACCTCCATCGAGCTCTTGTACGAGAACTGCTTCACCAACGCCGGGATCACGGAGTCGGTGTAGCGCTGCTTAAGCCGCGGAACGTTGTCAGCCATTGCCTAATCCCTTGCCGGGTTCAGCCCGCGTCTGGCGCGGACTGGTTTCCGGGTTTCTTTGCTGCGATGACCGTGCCGCTCTTCACTGCGACGCGGTTCTTGTTGCCGTCCGCATCGACCTCGAAGCGCACGCGAGTGGCTTTGCCGGTGGTGGGGTCGACGAGAGCCACGTTCGAGATGTTGATCGGGCGATCCTTCTCGATGATGCCCCCCTCCGGTGCACGCGGAGTGGGCTTCATGTGACGCTTGACGCGGTTCACACCCTCGACGATCACCTGACCGAACTCGGGAATGACCTTGCTGACGGTGCCGGTGGTGCCCCTGGCGGCGCCGGCGATGACGACGACGTTGTCGCCCTTCTTGATCTTGCTAGCCATCACACCACCTCGGGTGCGAGCGAGATGATCTTCATGAACTTCTTGCCGCGCAGCTCGCGAGCGACCGGTCCGAAGATGCGCGTGCCGATCGGCTCGTTCTGAGCGTTGATGAGCACCGCACTGTTGGTGTCGAACTTGATGTAGGTGCCGTCGGCGCGCTGGTACTCGCGCGCGGTGCGCACGACTACGGCCTTGGCAACTTCACCCTTCTTCACCTTGGCGTTGGGAAGAGCTTCTTGCACTGCGACGACGATGATGTCGCCGAGGCCTGCGTAACGACGCTGCGAGCCACCGAGCACACGGATGCACTGCACGCGGCGTGCTCCGCTGTTGTCAGCGACGTCGAGGTTGGTTTCGGTCTGGATCACGTTAGACCTCCTCAGGCCGCGAGATGAGCCGAACGGCTACCCAGCGCTTGGTCTTCGAGAGCGGACGGCTCTCGCGGATCTCGATGACGTCGGAGGTACGGTACTCCTGCGACTCGTCGTGCGCGTGGAAGCGCTTGCGGCGCTTGATGTACTTGCCGTAGACCGGATCGCGGTAGCGGCTGACGACTTCGACGACCACGGTCTTCGACATGCGACCCACGTTGGCGGTGTCGTTGACGACACGACCGACGAGGTGGCGCTTGAAGCCGCGACCCTCTTCGTGATGCAGAACTTCACTCATGATCAGGCGTCCTTACCGGCTTCTGCTTTGTTCGAAGCAGGCGTCTCAGCGACGAGCGTTTCGATCTCGCGCTGACGCAACACCGTATTGATGCGCGCGATGTCGCGACGCAGCCCACGGAGCTTGGCCGTGGAGTCGAGTTGGTTCGTGTGATTCTTGATGCGAGCCTTGAACAACTCGACTCGGATCTCGCCGGCGAGGGTCTTCAACTCTTCCGGGCTCTTCTCCCGGAGTTCTGCTGCCGTGCTCATAGCTGACCCTCCCGCTTCATGAAGCGCGTGGGCAGGGGCAGCTTGATGCCGGCCAGGTTGAATGCCTCGCGCGCGATTTCCTCGGTCACGCCTTCGAGCTCGTACAGCATGCGGCCCGGCTGGACCAAGCAGACCCACTCTTCGACGCTGCCCTTACCGTGACCCATACGAGTCTCGAGGGGCTTCTTGGTGACGGGCTTGTCAGGGAAGATGCGGATGAACAGCTTGCCCTGGCGCTTGGTAGCGCGCTGGATAGCCATACGAGCCGCCTCGATCTGACGCGACGTGATGCGGCCGGGCTCGAGCACCTGCAGACCGAAATCGCCGAAGTCGACATTGGCCGCGCGATAGGACAAACCGCGGTTCTTGCCCTTCTGCTGCTTGCGGAACTTGGTTCGCTTTGGGGAAAGCATCTGGATATCTCCGTCGACTCAGCCGCGCTCAGCGGGCCGGCTGGGCCGGTGCCTTTTGGCGACGGCGCTGGGGAACGATTTCACCCTTGAAGATCCAGCACTTCACGCCGATCGTTCCGTAGGTGGTGAAGGCAGTGGCCTCGCCGAGCTCGATGTCGGCGCGCAGGGTGTGGAGCGGAACGCGTCCTTCGCGGTAGCTCTCGGTACGGGCGATCTCGGCCCCGCCCAGTCGGCCGGAGGTACGAACGCGCACGCCCTTGGCGCCGAACTTGATGGCGGTCTGGAGCGCCTTCTTCATCGCACGCCGGAAGGCGACACGACGCTCGAGCTGAGTCGCGATGTTCTCGGCGACGAGCTGAGCATTGGTCTCCGCCTTGCGGATCTCCTGGATGTCGATGAAGAGCTCGTTCTCGGTCAGCCGCTGCAGATCCTGCTTGAGCTGATCGACGCCCGCGCCGCGCTTGCCGATGATGATGCCGGGACGCGAGGTGTGGATGACCACCTTGGCCTTGTTGGCCGCGCGCTCGATATCAATCGCAGCGATGCCCGCGTGCGCGAACTTCTTCTTGATGCCGGCGCGCAGCTTCTGGTCCTCGTGAAGCCAGCGAGCGTAGTTCTTGTCTTCGAACCACTTCGACGACCACGAGCGATTGACGCCCAGGCGAAATCCATGCGGATGTGTCTTTTGACCCATGACTCAGGCCTCCTCACGCGATGCCAG
>JBEGTL010000371.1:0-8048 GCA_041179425.1 Pseudomonadota bacterium
GTCATGTTGGTCGTGCCTTCGCACCACCTGCGCTCGGTGGCCAAGCAGCTGGTCGACCTACTGCCGAGTGGCGTGCCGATCGTGGCAGCGGTCAAGGGCATCGAGAACGAGTCGCTCGAGCTGCCCTCGCAGATCCTCGCGGGTACGTTGCCGGCGCGCCTGCACCCGCAGCTCACGTACCTCAGCGGCCCAAGCTTCGCCAAAGAGGTGGCCCTCGGCATTCCCACGGGTGTGCTCGTGGCCGGCCGCGACGAAGGCTACGCCTGCCTCGCGCAAGAGGTGCTCGGCAACCCGCGGCTGCGCGTGTACCGCACCGACGACGTCATCGGGGTCGAGCTGGGCGGCGCGCTCAAAAATGTGGTCGCCATCGCAGCAGGCATCAGCGACGGCCTGGGCTTTGGCCACAACTCCCGCGCGGCGCTGATCACCCGCGGGCTGGCCGAGATCGGCAGGCTCGCGAACAAGCTCGGGGCCCACCCCATGACGGTCAGCGGCCTGTCCGGCATGGGCGACCTGGTGCTCACCTGCACGGGCGATCTGTCGCGCAACCGACAGGTCGGCCTCGAGCTGGGCAAGGGCCGAAAGCTCGCCGAGATCCTGGGCGAGATGACGATGGTCGCCGAGGGTGTCCGCACCGCCAAGAGCGCCTACGAGCTGAGCCGCCGCGAGGGTGTCGAGATGCCCCTCACCGAGGGCATCTACCGCGTGCTCTACGAGGACAGCGACCCGCGCAAAGAGGTCGCCGACCTGATGTCCCGCGCACCAAGGCCCGAGCGCGACTTCTGACGATTCCACGGGCGCCTAGAAAGCAGCTAGGCTGCTGACGTGCTGAAGCGCCGCCCACAGTTTCTGTACATCGTCCTGCTGCCGCTGATCATCGCGGCCGCCGGCGTGCTCAGTTACTACACGTGGGAGACGGCATCTCGCTACGAGGAGCTCGGCGAGCTCTCCATCGCGCGCAGCTGGCTGTTCCTCGCGAACGAAAAAGTCGACCGCATCGAGAGCCTGATCATCGACAGCGACAACGCCGTGTTCCGGCTGGTCGATCTCGCTGATCCGGCGAGCTTCCGCGAGCGCTGGCTGCCCATCGTCGAGCGCATCTCGCCCAGCGTCCGCGCCGTCATGATCCTCAAGGCGGACCTCGAGCTCGTCGAGTACGTCAGCCGCGCGGCGCAGCGCGAACAACCTCAGTTTTTGCGGCTATTTCGCAAACACATCGCGCCCGAGATCGAGGTCGATGCGCTGACGACCGAGCAGCTGCGCCACCTGCACACCACGATCAACGGCACGAGCTACCTCATCTCGTACATGGTGACCACGTACGAAGGCGAGACCTTCGTCATCGCGCTGCACCACGACACCGGCTATCTGGTGCGCGAAGAGTTCCCGCGCTTGGTCGGCAACGAAGAGGGCGGCGCGTACCTCAACATCGTCGACGAGGACTCACGCCGCATCTTTGGCGACAGCTTGGCGCAGGTCGCCGACTACCTCGTCGGCCAGCGTTTTCCCACCACGCTCTACCGCTGGCGCCTGCAGGTCGCACCCAAAGACGCGCCGCTGCTCCAGGAGCAAGCCAGGCGCCGCGAGTTCAACAAGGCGGCCATGATCGCGCTTTCGGTCGCCATCATGCTGGTGGGCGTGGGCTTTCTTTTGTACGCCATCGTGCAAGAGCGGCGCCTCAATGCGCTGAAGAGCGACTTCATCGCCAACGTCTCGCACGAGCTCAAGACGCCGCTCTCTGCCGTGCGCATGTTCGGCGAGATGCTGCTCACCCAGCGCATCGCCAACGAACAAAAGCGCAAGCAGTACCTCGAGATCATCGTGCGCGAGGCCGAGACGCTCAGTGCCCTGATCGAGAACGTGCTCGACTTCGCGGCGCTCGAGCGCGGCAAGCAGACCTACGCCCCGGAAGAGGCCGCGATCGACGAGATCGTCTCGCGCGCGGTCGAGACCGTGCGACACCGCGTCGAGGGCAGCGAGATCACCATGTTCGTCGCAGAGTCTACGCCGCGTGTCCTGGTCGACGCGCAAGCGGTATTGCTCGCGACCATCAACCTGCTCGACAACGCACTCAAGTACGGCGAGGGTACGCCCATCGACGTCAACATCGACGTGCAACAGCGGGAGATCGCGATCTCCGTGCGCGACCGCGGGCCCGGCATCCCGCGCGGCGAGGTGCGCCGCGTGTTCGACCGCTTCTACCGCGTGCGACGGCCCGGCCAGCACCAGCGCGGCTCGGGCATTGGGCTCTCGCTCGTCAAACACATCGCCGACGCACACGGCGGCCGCGCCTGGGCCGACAACGCGCCGGACGGCGGTGCGGTGGTCAGCTTCTCGGTGGCGCTCGACGCGCGGGGCCGCGGGCGACGCCTCGAGTCGGAGCCAAGATTGCCCGATCCTCGTGAGAGTGTATCGTCGTGAGTCGCGCATGACGGCCATCCCGCCAAAGACCATTCTGCTCGTCGAGGACGACCCCAACCTGGCACTCGGCCTGTGCGACGCACTCGAGTTCGAGGGCTTTCGGGTGGTGCACGCCGAGCGCGGCAGCGACGCCATCGAGCACGCCAAAAAGAGCGCGCCCGAGTGCATCATCCTCGACCTCATGCTGCCCGACCTCAACGGCTACCAGGTGTGCGAAGAGATTCGTCGCTTCGACCCGCGCACGCCCATCGTCATGCTCACCGCGCGCAGCCAAGAGGCCGACAAGATCCGCGGCCTCGACTCGGGTGCAGACGACTACGTCACCAAGCCCTTCTCGGTGGGCGAGCTGGTCGCGCGCATCCGGGCCGTGCTGCGCCGAGCCGTTCGCAGCAGCACGCTCGAGGCGCCCTTCACCATCGGCGACGCCACCATCGACCCCTCCGCGCACACGCTCCTGCGCGAGGGCGACCCCACGCTCGAGCAGCTCTCGTTCTACGAGGTCGAGCTGCTCAAGCTGCTCTACGAGCGCAAAGGCAGCCCCGTCTCGAGAGAAGACATCCTGCGCAGGGTCTGGGGCATCGACGCCAACCCGACCAACCGCACGGTCGACAACTTCGTGGTGAAGCTGAGGAAAAAGATCGAGGTCGAGCCAGCCCAGCCGCGGCACATCCTCACGGTCTACGGCCTGGGCTACAAGCTCGTCCCTTGAGGCTCCCCGGGGCCCGCCCGCACGCCATACTGTTGACAGGACTCAGCCCCCCTCCTATGAGTGGACGGTTGACGGGCCGGGTCTAGCAATTGGCAGAGAAATCGCAGCACAGCGCGGGTTGGTATGCGGGGGCGCTCGTCTTTTGGCTGCTCTCCGCGTGGCTGACTACGGTCGGCCTCAGCTCCATCATTCCGCAGATCTTCTGGCCCAATGGTGACGCGCACAGCGACGCTGCCTCGTGTCGCCCCGCCCTGCGCGAGCTGCGAGACGAGCTGCTCGCGCGCACCAGTCAAAGTATCGCATCCGCCTCCTCCGACACCGAGAGGCCCGAGTTACTCGTGTGGTTCGACCGCTGGGACCAGCGCCTGTACGAAGCGCGGTCGGCCTGCAAGGGCGACGAGGACGACGCCTGGGTCGAGCTCGTCCGCCTGCGCCACGGCATGCAGGGCCTGGTCGAGCGCGCTGGGCGCGAGCAATCGCCGCGTATCGAGCGTCTCGAGTTGCTGCTCGGCGCACACGCTTCGGGACACGGGAAGGCGAATGCCCAACCCTCCAAATGAGCACACCCATGAGTGAAGACACGGCACCGAGCGACGACGCGGCACTGACGTTCGACGCGATTCCACTTTCTCCGCAAGTACGACGCGCCATCGACGAGCTCGGCTTCGTCACGCCCACCGCAGTGCAGCGCGCGGCATTCGAGCCCGCCGGCCTCGGCCACGACATGATCGTGCAGTCGCGTACCGGCACCGGTAAGACGCTGGCGTTCGGCCTGCCACTGGTCGATCGGCTGGTGTTCGAGGGCCATGGACTGCAGGCGCTCATCCTCGCGCCCACGCGTGAGCTCGCGCTGCAGAGCCAGCGCGCCATCGAGCAGGTCGGCAAGTACAAAAACATCCGGACCTGTGCCGTCTACGGCGGCGCGCCGATGGAAAAGCAGGTCTCCGCCCTCAAACAAGGCGTGGAGATCGTGTCGGGCACCCCGGGTCGCGTGCTCGACCACATCAAGCGCGGCACGCTCGACCCGCTCAACATCCGCGTGCTCGTGCTCGACGAAGCCGACGAGATGTTCTCCATGGGCTTCGCCAAAGAGCTGAACGCCATCATGGACGCGTTGCCGACCAAGCGGCAGCTGCTCTGTTTCTCGGCCACGATCGACGGCAACGTGCAGCGCATGGCCGAGCGGCGGATGAAAGATCCGCAGTTCATCGCGCTGTCGAGCGATCAGGTCGGCGCCGCGTCGATCAGCCACTTCTTCTACATGGTGCTGGGCGACAAGCTCAGTGCGCTCATCCGCGTGCTCGAGGTCGAAGACCCGGAGAGCGCGATCATCTTCTGCAACACCAAGGCCGAGACCGAGACGGTCGCGCGCCACCTGTCGTCGTACGGCTTCAATGCCGACTGGCTCAACGGCGACCTGCCGCAGCGCGACCGCGAGCAGATCATGAAGGCCACGCGCGAGGGCAAGCTTCGCTACATGGTCGCCACCGACGTCGCGGCACGCGGCATCGACATCTCGCACCTCACGCACGTCATCAACTACGGCTTCCCGGAGTCGGCCGAGCAGTACGTGCACCGCACGGGTCGCACGGGCCGTGCAGGGCGCACAGGCACCGCCATCTCGGTGCTCGGGCCCTCGAACCTGGGCGCGCTCTACTACCTGCGGCTCACGTTCAAGATCTTCCCCATCGAGCGCTCGCTGCCGAGCTTGACCGAGAACAAGACGCGACAAGAAGCCGACCGCCTCGCGCTGCTCACCGAAGCGTTCAAGAACGGTCCGCTCGACGAGCACCGGGAGACCGTGCGCAGGCTGCTCACGCACCCGGACTCGGAGCGCGTGCTCACCGGCCTCGTGCGCAGCTTTTTCTCCAGCGTCACGTTCGATCTCGACGAGGCAGCCGCGGCCGCACGGCGCGAGCGGCCCGCTGCACCCGTCGTTGCGCTCCCACGCAGCGCGAGCAGCGAGCTCGAACAGGGCGAGCTTGAAGAGGCGAGCGACAGCGACACGGTGGTCGACACGAGCGAGGGCGGTCGTCGTCGCAAGCGTCGTCGGCGCGGCGGTCGCGAAGGACAGGCGGAGACGAGCGGCGGCGCGACGACGAGCGAGCCGCGCGCATCTGCGGGGCGCAGCGCACAGCGCGCCGAGCCCGTCGACTCTTCCCCGACGGCGCGCTTCGACCCCGAGCCAGCCTACGACGAGCCGGCCGAGTCACAGATGGAGCACGCGGTCCACGATGCGCTGCCCGAAGAGCCGCCGCCCGAGCTCGAGAACATCGTCACGCTCTACTTCAACGTGGGCAAGCGCGACGGCCTCGAGGCCAAAGATCTGGCCGACTTGCTCACGAGCGCGTGCGAGCTGGGCAGCGAAGACATCGGCCGTGTGCGTGTCAAAGAGCGCCACACGTTCGTCGGTGTCCCGACCGAGCGCGCCGACGCCATCATCGCGGTGCTCGAGGGCCAGCTCGTGCGCAGCCGCGCTCTACACGTCGAGCGCGCGCGCAGCTGAGCCACGCGCACACGCGCTTCTTGGTTCCCTGCCCGCGTCGATCGCGAGACCATAGACACGAACGGATAGCGGCTTCGCTGTCTACACGTGGAGCTCGCGCGAACATGAAGCAGACCGAGAGCGCAGTTCGATCGCCGCGTCGAGGTACGTGGACGCGCACCATTCGTCCGCACACTGACGATCGCGAGCGCCGCCCGTGGCGCAGACTCGCGCTCGCGCTCTTGCTCTGTGCGCCGTGGCTAGGATGCACCGAAAAGACCGTGCAGCAGCCGCGTCAGCAGGGCCTGGCACCGGGCGAAGAGCGGCCGCTCGGCAGCGTGACGGCACCCGTCGTCGCGCCCCCTCCGCCACCGCCGCCCAGAGCTGCGCCTTCCACGCTCGCCAGTCCGTTCGCGCCGAAGACTCCCGATCCCGGTGCGCTGCAGCGTCCCGTGCCGAGTGCGGACGAAGAAGACGCTGGCGCCGTTGTGCCGACGAGCCCTCTGCCGCACGACACGGTCGCACAACGCGACCTTCCCGCCGAGCTGACCGCGCTGATCGGCCGAGCCGGAGAGTGTCTCGAGCTTGCCACCGTGGCCTCGTCCGGGGGTCGTGTGACCATCGTCGTGACCGCGCACGCGGTTCCCAGCGGCCGCATCACGCGCGCCACCGCCGATGCACCCGGTCAGCCCGCGAGCGCGCTGCGCTGTCTCGAGCAGCGCGCGACTGCCGGCAGCTTGCGCTCTCCCGTGCCTGGGGCGCCGCTGGAGGTCGCGGCGACCATCCCGATCGAGGTCATCTCGCAACCGGGCCCACGCTGACGCTTTACGTCGCGCCAGCTGCACGAGTACCCTCGATAGCGCATGAGCTCGCAGCTGGAGAGATCCCCATCGAGTACGCCGGACGTGATCGCAGGCCGCTTCGAGCTGCGCGGCCCTGCTTACGAAGACGGCTTTGGGCAGGTGCTGAGCGCCTTCGATCAGAAGACCAACAAGCCCGTCACGCTGCGCCGGCTGCAGAACGAGTCCATCACGGCAGCCGCGCGCGCGGCCCTGCGCGCCGTCAGTAGTCTGAGCGATCCGCACGTGGTGCCTAGCTTCGGCATCGTCGCCTCGGGCAGCGATGCACTGCTGGTACAGGGTCCACTCGCAGGACAGCAGCTCGGTGCGTACGTCGCTGCGCGACGCAGCGGTGGCAAGCCGATCAGCCTGCGTGGCGCCTACAACGTGGTCGCACACGTGTGCAACGCGCTGACGAGCATTCATGGGCCGGGCGCCCACGCAGGTCCGCACGGCGCAGTCCGTCCAGGTGCCGTCTGGATCGGCGACGACGGTCGTGTGCAGCTCTCCGATCTCGTGATCGCACGCGCCGTGCTCGCCGGCGGTGGCACGGGCGGCTTGCCCGAGGCCGAGGCTGCGTACCTGGCACCCGAGCTCAAGAGTGGACTCGCTCCCACACCGGCGAGCGACTTGTTTGGCCTCGGCGCGCTGCTCTACGTGTTGCTCACCGGGCGCTCTCCCCAAGAGGCGTTCATCGCACCGTCGCAAGCGCACGCCGAGGCGACACCTGCCGTCGACAACGAGCTCTTGCGCGCGCTCGCCCCCGATCCACGCGCACGGCACGCCTCGCCCGACGCGTTTCGTGTCGCGCTGCTCGCGTTGCTCGGCGACGCCGAACAAGAGACCACGGCCGACTTCGGTGTCGACGTAGAGGTCGAGGTCAACCTCGCCTCTCTCCCGCCGTCGCGCCGCCCTGGCTATCGCACCGGCGAGATCCCCATCTCGATTCCGCAAGCGCCACGGATGCCGCAGCTACCTGGTGTCGCACCCGAGGCGGGCACACGCGTGTCCATCGGCGAGGCTTTTCGGCCGTCGCTCATCGAAGTCGACATGAACGAAGTCGAGGCCGCACGCGAGCGCAGGTCGCTCGGCGAGGTCGACCTCAAAAACGTGCTCGCCAAGATCACCGAAGACGACGCCCCGCGCTGGATGGTCGTCAAAAACGGCATGGACCACGGGCCGTTTTCGGGTCGTCAGCTGGTCAACATGATCGTGCAAGGCGAAGCGCTGAGCGATCACGAAGTGCTCAACAGCGACACCGGCACACGCGGCAAGCTCTCGGAGTTTGCCGAGTTCAAAGACTTCTTGGCGCAGTACGAGCTGCGTCGTGGCGAGCAGCAGCGCGCGGACGAGCTGGCCACGGCCGAGAAGAGCGAGACGCGTGGCGCGTTCTTCAAGGTTGGCGTGGGGCTCGCGGCCGTCGCACTGATCGCCATCGCGGGCGGCATCTACGCGCTGTCGCGCTCGGGTGCAGGCGGCGGCTCGCGCGACGACGCCGAGCTCGACATGTACAAACGCGGCGAGCTCGAGGTGTCAGGCTCCGCCGGCATCTTGCCCATGCCCAAGCCGGGCTCACGACGCGCTGGCGGCGCGC
>JBEGTL010000372.1:0-8039 GCA_041179425.1 Pseudomonadota bacterium
CGATCGAGCTCGGCAACGAAGGCTGTCCGGTTCGTTTCTAGGCACGGACGCGCGCCGCTTCGAGCGCGCGATCAACTGACCATGCTGCCGAGGAGTCTGCGCAGCTCGAACGGGCTCTGTAGGCGGAAACGCGCGCGTGTCTGACCGGGTCCGATGCGGATGGAGATGGCGTCCGCGGGCAGGGCGCCGAACATGTCTTCGTCGGTGCGGTCGTCACCGGCTGCAAAGACGCGCGTGCCACGCGGCGCGTGTTCGAGGACGCGGCCGACCACGGTTCCCTTGTGAACACCGCGAAGCCGCACCTCGAGCACCTTGTTGCCCTCGAGCAGCTCGGCGTTGGGACCGAGCGAGTTGTTGAGCTCGGCGCGCAGCGCACGCAGGCGGGACGACGCGACGTGCGGGTCGGCACCTCGATAGTGGAACGCCATGGACGCCGACTTCTGCTCGACCAACGTGCCCGGTGCGCGGAACGCGTGGCGTTTCATGATCTCGTAGATGCGCTTGAGGAAGTCGGGCGGCACCTGGGACACTTGGGACCAGCTCCCCGTCGCATCGCGCGACCAGAAGCCGTGTTCGATGTGCAGAGACACCGGCAGGCCCCCGAGCCAACCCTCGAGCGAGCTGCGCGAGCGACCAGACACGATGTGAACGTCGACGTTGGGCGTACGCACCAAGCGCTGCAACAAGTCGAGCAGAGGCTGATCGGGCGCCGCCAGATCGGGCAGCGGCGCGAGCGGCACCAGCGTGCCGTCGTAGTCGAACAAAAAGGTCTTGTGGGGCGCTTCGCGGAGTGCGGCGAGCTCGAGCTCGAGCTGGCCTGCGGTGGTTACTGCTGTCTTCGTCACGGGCTCTGTTTTTCCGAGGTCTTCGAGGAATGAGCGTGCCCACTCTTGGACCGGGTTGTTGCGCACGGCTGCGCGCAGCCGGTTCATACGCACGCGTTGCTCTGCCGTCGACATGACGAGCGCACGTCGCAAGGTCGAGGCCATGCCGCCGATGTCGTACGGATTGACGATGAGCGCCGCGTCGAGCTCGGACGCAGCCCCCGCAAACTCGCTGAGCAGCAGCACACCTTCGACGTCGGTGCGAGCGGCCACGTACTCCTTGGCCACCAGGTTCATGCCGTCGCGCAGTGGCGTGACCATCATCACGTCGGCCGCGCGGTACAGAGCCAGCAGCTCGTCGCTGCCGACACTTCGGTAGAGCGACTGAATGGGGCTGCCGGTAGGCGACCCGTGCTGCGAGTTGATGCGGCCGACCAGCTCGTTGACCTCGCTGCGCAGCTCCGCGTACGAGTCGATCTTCTCGCGCGTGGGCACCGCGATCTGGATCATGTGGACCTTGCTCTTGAGCTGCGGCTCGCGCTCGAGCAGGCGATCGAAGGCCAACAGACGCCGCGGCACACCCTTGGTGTAGTCGAGGCGGTCGACGCCCAACACCGTCTTTTTGCCACGCGTCTCGCTGCGCAGCTGCTCGACCAGCTGGTCGACCTCGGGCGAAACACGCTCGAACTCTTCGAGGTCGATGCTGATGGGGTACACGCCCGCGTGTACGTTGCGCTCTTCCCACACGATGTTGTCGATGCCGAGATCGAGGTTGAGGACCTTGGCGGCGGAGTGCATGAAGTTGGAGCGGTACGACTCCGTGTGAAAGCCGATCAGGTCCGCGCCCAGCACGCCCTGCAAGATCTCCTCGCGCGTGGGCAAGATGCGGAACACATCGGAAGCGGGCCACGGCACGTGCAAAAAGAACCCGATGCGCGCGTCGGGCACACGCTTGCGCAGGTAGGCCGGCACGAGCATGAGTTGATAGTCGTGCACCCAGACCGTGTCGCCGGGACGCAGCTCGGCCGCGATGGCATCGGCAAAACGTTCGTTGACGGCCTTGTACGCACGCCACTCGTTGCTGGCGTCGAGGCGGGCCTTGTCGAGCCGGTAGTGAAAGAGCGGCCAGAGCACCGCGTTGGAAAAGCCGTCGTAGTACAGCGCGACTTCGCTGGCACTCAGTGGCACAGCGCTGAGACGCCGCTCGTGCAGGTCGCGCTGGACGCCTTCGCGCGCGCTGGTGGGCAGCCTGCCTAGGTCACCCACCCAGCCGATCCAGCGGCCGTCGCTATCCGCATGGACCTCGCGCAATGCAGTGGCCAGCCCCCCGGAAGACGGCACCAACGCGGGCGCTTCGCCTGTCGCGGAGAGCCTGACCGGCAAACGATTAGAAGCTAACAACACACGACCCATCAGACCTTTTCTCCAGTCGATACGAGAAGCTACAAGGCAACCGTCGTGCCGCGCCGAGCGCCCGTGCGGTCGCGCGTGTTCGTTCCGCCAGGGCATCTGAAAGCGGCTCCCTAGAGTCCTACGCGCGCGCTTACGCACACGCTCCTCGAGGCACGGGTGATGCCAGGCGACTGAGGCGCATTAGCCGAATGAGGCGGATGGCCACAGGCACGAACGTCACACACGCTTCATCCGGCTCGGGCGGTCCGTGAGCCGTGTGATAGGTTCTGCGCGACCCATGCATCTCCTGCGAGCCCTCGTCCAAACAGCGCCTGCAGACGCACCGCTCGTGCTGATGGGAACGGGTCCGAGCCCGCTGGTGACCGAGCTGGGTCTGTGCCTGCTCGCAGCTGGTTTTTTGTCGGCGCTGTTCGAGCGGCTGCGTATCCCCACCATCGCCGCGCTGTTGGGCGCGGGCGTCATCTTGGGCCCCACGGCGGGGCTCGGGCTCGTGCACTCCGAGCAGGTCGAGACGATCGCCAACCTGGGCCTCACGCTCTTGCTGTTCGTGATCGGCCTCGAGGTCAATCCCCGCGCGTTGCTCGCGAGTGGCCGCACGTTGTTGCTCACTGGCGCGGCGCAGGTGCCGCTCACCATCGTCGCCGTCGTCGGCTTGTTCATGCTGTTGTCGCCGGTCTTGCCCGACACGTTCAGCAGTCCGTTTTCGATCGTGTACCTGGGCATAGCGAGCGCCTTTTCGTCGACGTTGTTGGTCGTGCGCGCGCTGCAAGAGCGGCGCTGGATGGACACGCTCGCCGGACGACTCGCCGTCGGCCTACTGATCTTTCAAGACATCTGGGCCATCATCCTGCTGGCGCTGCAGCCGAGCTTCGAGTCGCCCAAGCTCGCGCCCATCGTGCTCACGTTCGTGGGCATCTTTTTGTTGGTCGGTCTCGCCACGCTGGGCGCACGCTTTTTGTTGCCGTCGGTGTTTCAGTCGGTCGCCAAGGTGCCCGACCTGATTGTCTCCGTCGCACTCGCGTGGTGCTTTTTGGTCGGTCTCGCCGGCTCCAACTTGGGCACGCTGCTGTCGTGGTTGGGTCTGCACATCCCGCTCTCCGTCTCGCTCGAGATGGGCGCACTGATCGCGGGCATGACCATCGCGTCGTTCCCCTACCATCACGACGTGGCCTCGCGGGTGTCGTACCTGCGCGACTTCTTCGTCACGTTGTTCTTCGTCGCACTCGGCATGAGCATTCCGGTGCCGTCGGGTGTGCACGTGCTCGTGCTCGCCTTGGTGCTCTCGGTGGCCACGCTGCTTGCGCGCTTCGTGGTGTTCTTTCCGCTGCTCTACCTGACCGGCCTCGACCGCAACAACGCGCTCGATGCCAGCGTCAAGCTCGGGCAGATCTCCGAGTTTTGTCTCGTCATCGTGTACCTCGGCGAGAAGGCGGGACACATCGACTCCACGTTCGTCAGCGTGGTGATCTTTGCGTTCGTGATCACGGCGCTGCTCACACCCATGCTGATGACGCTGTCGCGCACCGTGCCCATCCGCGTCGGGCCGCTGCTCGACAAGCTGGGCTTCAAGATGCCCGAGCGCATGACCGATGGTCTCGGTCACCTGGCGCGGCCCAGGATCGTGGTGCTCGGGTTTCATCGCGTGGGCTTCGCGCTGCTCCAAGACATCGGTCGTCAGCACCCGGAGTGGCTGCCGGACGTGATGGTGGTCGACATCAACGTGCAGACGCACGAGGCCATCCGCGAGCTCGGCGCGCGCGTGGTGTACGGCGACGCCGGCAACGTGGAGACGCTACGCCACGCGCACGTGGACACCGCGGAGCTGGTGATCTCCACCGTGCCCGACGAGCTGCTCAAACGAACCTCCAACGAGGCCATCGTCAAGGCAGTGCGCTCGGTCGCGCCCCACGCAGAGATCTTTGCGTGCGCCTCGCGCGCCGACCGCGTGCACGAGCTCTACGTGGCGGGCGCGACGTACGTGTACATGCCCTCGGTAGAGACGGCCAACGGCGTGATGAGCGCAGCCGCCGCGAGCTTGCTGCACAAGCTGCAAGACTTCCGCGCCACGCGCGACGCCGCCTGCGGCCCCCTCACGGAGCGCAAAGAGATCGAGCAGATGACGCTCTAGAGGCTCTCGTTACGCCAGGTTTTGAGCGACGAAGTCCCAGTTGAGCAGGTGATCGACGAACGCCGCGAGGTAGTCTTTGCGCGCGTTTTTGTAGTCGAGATAGTACGCGTGTTCCCACACGTCGCTGACGGCCAGCGGCTTGAGACCGTGCACCACCGGCGTGTCGGCATCGTGCGTGTCGACGATCTTGAGCTTGTTTTTGTCGAGCACCAGCCACACCCAGCCGTTGGAGAAGTGGTCGACACCGGCCGTGGTGAACAACGCGCGGAACTCGTCGTAGCTGCCGAAGTCCTTGTCGATGCGCTGCTTGAGCTCGCCGGTGGGAGCGCCGCCACCCTTCTGCTTCATGCTCAGCCAGTAGAAGTTGTGGTTCCAGGCTTGTGCCGCGTTGTTGAAGAGCTTGCTGTACTGCTTGCCCTTCGCGGCACCTTTGACGATCTCGTCGAGCGACTTGCCCTTGAGCGGCGTGCTCTCGACGAGCGTGTTGGTCTTGTCGAAGTACGCCTTGTGGTGCTTGCCGTAGTGGAACGACAGCGTGGTGCTCGAGATGTAGGGCTCGAGCGCGTTCTGTGCGTACGGCAGCGGCGGCTGTACCAACGACGGGTGCGACGGCGCCGGCACGGCGGGCGTCGGAGGTGCAACGCCCGCATCGACGGCAGGTGGGGCACCTCCCATGCCGATTGCCGTGGGTGGTTTGGCAGCGGGCTTGTTGGGGTGGACTGCGGGAGCAGACGCAGGCACACCGGCCTGCGCTGCGACCTTGCCGGCGATGAGAACGGCGGCGCTCGCAGCGAGCGTCTGGCCGATGAAACCGCGGCGCGTTCGTGAGTTGTCTTCCATGGCGAGACCTTAACTCAGGAGCGGTCGACTAGGCGCGCTGCTCGCTGCAGCTCCGCGATCTTCATCGCGTCGAGACCTGGAACCTTCTTGAGATCGTCCCAGCTCTGGAACCCACCGCTGCTGGTTCGTTGCTCGACGATGGCGTGCGCCAGCTTTTTGCCGATCATGTCGATCTCGGCGATGTCGGACTCGCTGGCCTGGTTGAGATCGAGACCGCCACCGACCCGCCGCGACTCGTGTGGGCTCTGCGGCTGGATCTTTTCTGTCGGCTGGGTCCCGAGCTCGCTCTTTTCGTGAACATTGGCCATACGCACCCCTCTGGAGGGGAGGTAGACCCCGCGGCGCAAACCGTAACTCTTGGTGCGCGATCAGGAGCTGCAAGAGAGCATCGAGCAACCTGCCCTGCGGCGTGCCCAGTCGGGCCGCTTTTCTGCGAATCGTTCGCGCTCGGGCTGCTCGTCGTACGGACGACGAACCACCTCGAGCAGCTCGGCGATCATGCTGGGGTCTCCTGCCTCAGCCTGGTCGATGGCCGTCTGCGCGAGATAGTTGCGCAGCACGTACTTGGGGTTGGTGCGGTTCATCGTCTCGCGGCGCAGCGCGTCGGGTGTGCCGTCTTGTGCGACGCGCGCAAGGTAGCTGCGCAGCCAGGTTGCGATGCGCGCGCGCTGTGGTTCTGTCAGCTCGGACGGCGCGTAGTACGCAGGCAAGAGTGGTGCGATCAGCGCGGCATCATCGAGCGAGGTGAAGTCGGACGTCGCGCTCACGTCGGCAAGCTTGCGGTAGAAGATGGAATAGTCGGTCTCGACGCTCGTGAGCACCTCGACGAGCGAGCTGACGAGGCGTGTGTCGCTCGACTTGTCGTCTTGCAGCTGGAGCTCGCGGAGGCCGAGCTTGTTCTCGAACGTCGCGCGCTGCTCGGCCTCGAGCGTGGTGCGGTAGACATCGAGTGCTTGCTCGAGTGGCGGCGCACTGCCGACCAGCGGGTAGAGCGCGTTGGCGAGCTGCACCAGGTTCCACAGGGCGATACGCGACTGGCTCCCGAAACGATAACGACGACCCTGTGCGTCAGTCGTGTTGGGCGTCCAGTCAGGGTCGTAGTTGTCGAGCCAACCGTAAGGTCCGTAGTCGATGGTGAGACCGAGCATCGACATGTTGTCGGTGTTCATCACGCCGTGCACGAAGCCGACGCGTGTCCAGTGCATCATCAGCTTGGCGGTGCGCTTGCTGAGCTCGGCGAGCATCGCCGCATAGGCCTCGGGGCCAGGCGCGCCGAGCTCGGGGTAGTGCGTGCGTAGCGTGTAGCTCGCCAGCTGCTCGAGCAGCGCGAGCTCTTCGCGCGCGGCGGGCAGCTCGAAGTTGCCAAAGCGCAAGAACGACGGCGCGACACGACACACGACTGCACCAGGCTCGGGGCGAGGATGTCCGTCGTACAGGATGTCGCGCACGACCGAGTCTCCGGTGGTGACGAGCGAGAGTGCACGCGTGGTGGGGACGCCGAGGTGGAACATCGCCTCGCTGCACAAGAACTCGCGCAGCGAGGAGCGCAGCACGGCGCGCCCATCGGCGTGACGGGAGTACGGCGTGGGGCCGGCGCCCTTGAGCTGAAGCTCCCAGCGCTGCCCTTGTTTGTTGACGACCTCACCGAGTGAGATGGCGCGACCGTCGCCGAGCTGACCTGCCCAGTTGCCGAACTGGTGTCCCCCATAGCAGGCGGCGTAGGGGTCCATGCCGGGGAGCTGACGGTTGCCTACGAACACTTCGGCGAACGACGGGCTCTCTGCGGCAGCGGGCGGGAGGTCGAGCAGGGCGAGCACTTCGCGCGAGTAAGCTACCAGACGAGGCGCGGAGACGCGGGTGGGTTTGACCCGCGTGAAGCTGGCGGAGCGGACGGGACGTGGGCGATTTTCCGTCTCGGGGTCGGCGGGGAGCTCACGCACGAAGCTGTTGTCGAAGCGGAGCGTCGAGAGGAGATCGTTGTGCTGCGTCACAGATTCGTCGTGCGGCTGCGCATGCCATTAGTCAAGCGCGGCTCACGATGCGTCATCATGTCGCACGATTTACGTGCTCCGATGCGCTACCACGTAGGTCTGCGTAGTGAGCTTTACACTTCGACTACTCTTCTTCAGCACGCGCCCCCAGGACTCACCATGAAAAAAGCATCGATTGTGCTGGCTCTCGCGAGCAGCGCGGCACTGGCGCTCGGCGCGTGTGACGACTCGGAGAGCGCGGACGACGGTGCGGATGGGCGACCGGTCGTGACCGATGCAGGCTCGGACGCCGGCACCGACGCGGGTCGCGACGCTGGCCTCGACGCAGGCGGGTCCACCACGACCGATGCAGCCGTCGATGCGAGTGCCCCTCGTCAGGCCGTGACGCTGCGCTTCAAGGGCAAGGTCGGCAGCCAAGATCTCGCCTGCGGGCAGAGCTACCCGGGGCAGGGCAGCAAGAGCAGCACCGTCACGCCGCGCGACTTCCGGTTCTTCGTGCACAACGTGCGGCTGATCTCGGCGACGGGGACCGAGGTGCCCGTGCAGCTCGACGAACGGCTGCCGTATCAGTCCAAGGAGATCACGCTGATCGACTTTGCAGACGGCACGGGGAGCTGCGACCCGTTCGACACCGGCACCAATACGACGATCACCGGGACGGTGCCCTCGGGCACCTACAATGGGCTTGCCTTCGTGGAGGGCGTGCCCGAGACGCTCAATCATGCCGACCCCTCGCTGCACCCCGGACCGCTGCAGGCACCCGGCGCGAGCTGGGACTGGATGCAGGGATTCCGTTTCGTGATGGCCGAAGTGGTCGCGAGCGCAACGTCGACAGATGCAGGA
>JBEGTL010000373.1:0-7997 GCA_041179425.1 Pseudomonadota bacterium
GATCACGAGCGCGACCGCGGCGGGGACCGACAGCTGGATGGGATGGTCGACCAGGTACAGCGCTTGAAGCGAGAACATGAACGGGATCCACACCAGGCAGCCCCAGCACAGCATGAAGCCAAACGGCTCGTGGCGGATGTCCCAGGTGGTGAGGATGGCGTCTTCCATCACGAAGTAGTCGGCTACGTAGAGCAGCTGGAACGCGCACACGAGCCACATCGAGAGCGAGACCTCGCCGTTCTGCGCGACCTGTGCCGCCGCGAACGAGAAGTTGAGCAGCACCCACAAGATCATGCCGGGACGCGACTCGCAGAAAAACTTCCAGTCGAAGGAGCCGTTGCGCGGGTTGAGTGCAGCACCGATGACGTACGCCTCGAGCACGTTGCGGGTGCGCTCTTGGGGCGTGGCCTGGGCGCGCCCGAGCACGAAGACGTAGACGCACAACGCCAGCACGACGATGTTGGTGGTGGTGACCAGCGCATCGAGCTGCGTGTACAAGAACGTGGCAGGCAGCACGCCAGAGAGGACCAGACCCAGAGCCAACAGCAGCGTGAGCACGAAGGCGCTCAGGCCGTTCATCTTGTAGGGCAGCGCGCGGCGCTCGTGGCCGGGTGACTCGAGCTCGATGCCGTACTCGATCTTGCCAGGCACGAGTGCTGCGAGACCCGCCTGGAGAGCGAACCAGGCCAGGTAAAAGCCGAGGGCCGTGAGCGACGGCGGGGCCACGTGCGAGAAGAACGCGCGATCGGGCAGCACCAACGCGGCGTCGTAGTAACGAATCGCGATGGTGACGTACCAAGTGATGGCCGGGCAGCCCACGAGCATGGCGGCAAAGCCGACGTGGGTGAGCCAGTGCTGCGTCGAAGCGCGTTGCTCTGCCGGTGCGCCGAGTGCCTCTGATTGTTGGCTCACGTCCATGGTGGCGGGTGTATAGCGCACGCCCGGTGGAGAGCGTGATAGGCTCGCTGCCCGATGCAGAAGACCCCGCTTTTCCCCGCATTGGTCCTCCTCTCGTCGCTCGCCTTTCCCCTCGCATCCGGGGCGGCGCAGGTGGGTGAGAAGGGACGCATCACCACGCGCTCGGACATCAAGATGTCCATCGAGGGGGTGCCCGGTACCAGCGGCGCCAAGCTGCAGGCGCTCGCCAAGACCTTGAGCTCGCCGCTGACCGCAGCCAAGAGCTGCTACGGCGAGGTGGTCAAAGAACACCCCGAGGTGGTCGGCACCCTGCACGTCGAGCTGGAGCTCCCCGCCGAGGGCAAGCTGTTGGTGCGCGCGCCAGAGGCCGCCGCGGGTGCACTCGCGCCCATGAAAGTGTGTGTGGACAAGGCCTTCGGCAAGCTCGACGTCTCGTCCGTGCCGCGGCCTGCAGGGGCACGCGTCGCGCTCGCGCTCACCAACAGCGCCGCCGAGAGTGTCGGCGAGGTGCGCAATCAGCAGCAGAAAGAGAGTCAGGTCGCGGTCAGCGCGGGCTCCGATGGCAGCTTTACGTCGCACGGGCAGAGCACCGAGGGGGAGGTCTCGTTCGACGTGCGCGCGCGCGACAAGGCCCACGTCGAGCCCTTGCACAACGTGGTGCGCGCCGCGCTACCGGGTCTGTTCGACTGCCGTCGCCGCGCCAGCAAGCTGGCCTCGCCCGAGGGGGACCTGCTGTTCACGCTCGACGCACGCGGCAACGTCACGGCCGGCAAGAGCACCGTCGCCAACGAGCGCGCGCCCATCTGTGTCGGCTCGGTGCTCAAGCGTGCTCCTGGTCGTCCCAAGGTGGCCGCCGAGCTGACCATCCACTTTGCACCCTGAGCGTGTGCAGGGCGCGGGGCTCACCAGCTGAGCGACAGCTCTACGTCTTGCGTCGACAGCATGCGTGCGCTGACCACGGCTTCGTCGTAGCCGTAGTGCGCGAAGGCTCCCTCGAACACGCCGACCAAAAAGCTGTCAGGGAAGAGCGGAAAGTCGTACACGTGCACCTTCGCGCTGCGCTCGTTGAGCTCCATGGGCTCGTAACGAACCTGACTTATCGACACCTCGAAGCCGCGCCCCGCAGCGCGCAGCACGGCGAGCAGGTCGTTGCCGAAGGAGCCGAAGATCACGCGGCCTAGCATGGTCGACAACAAGGTCGGGTAGATGATCCAGCCGAGGCGTCGCATGCCTTCGCTGGGCCGCTCGTTGGGGTACATGCGCTGCTTGCAGTCGAGCAAGAGGTCGTGGGCCGCCGCGACGGGGTAGTCTCCAAAGTCGCGGTAGCTGACCGCCGGGTTGGCGTGATGACCCTGGCTGGCCAGCTCTTTGATCAGGGCCCGCATGTAGAAGCCCTTCACCGTGACGCCGCTCGCAGCGCGTGGTTCTTCCGCGCGCGGACGAAGACTCGTTGCCAGGGTGCTCGGGCGCGCGTCGTCCGCGCGAGAGCTACGCATGCTCGCGCGCGGCTCTTCCGCGCGAGAGCTATGTGTCGACGGGGTTCGCGAGCGCGTGAACGCGCTGGGACCTAGAGCTGGGGGAGAGGTACTACGCATCGGAGGAGGTGCAGGCTCTATTGTCATCGTTGCGCGTCGGCGCGGACAGACTGTTTCGTTCGCCAGCTATTTTTCAGTGCGCGAAGGTGTGTGTCGCGCGCCGCTCCGTACGCCGGAAGAGTTGGCAGCCTCGCCAGTGCATGGCAGAACAGCCGGCCGGAGCGTCAACATGAAGCGCGAAAAGAGAACGACGAAAAAAGAGCGCAAGGCTGCATCAGGCGGCGTTGTGCAGGGCGGGCCACGCAAAGCGGCTCCGAATGCGGGACACCAGCACGAGCACGAACACATCCACTGCATCGCCTGTGGCAAGCACCTCGACCCGAACGACTTCGGCGAGGCCAGCGGGGCAACCTTCTACCGCTGTCAGCACGGCTCGGACTTCCCCCACTGCGTCGGCTGTGCGGCCCGCGCCAAGCAGCTAGTCGACGAGCACGACAGAACGGGTAGGCCGGTCCAAAAGGTCGCCGCCTTCCACTAACGGCACCCGCCGAGCACAGCGCTAACGTACGCGTGCCCGTGCCGGTGGACGATCTTCGTTCTGTGCGTTGTGCCCGATTCGTCGCCGTCGCCGTCGCCGTCAAGGTTCACGTCAACGTCAACGTCAACGAAGAGCCCGTCCGGCTGACGTAGTCGTTGACGTTGACGTTGACGGCGACGGCGGCGACGGCGACGGCGACGAATCCAACTTACAGGATGTCATCCCACTTGGGAGAAGCGGCGAACGCTGCGTGGATCAAACCCACATGCGAGTAGGCCTGCGGGAAGTTGCCGTACATGCGCATGCTCGCGGTCTCCCAGTCTTCTGACATGAGACCTAGCGGCGCGAGCTGCTCGATGGCGCGGGCGAGGGCTTCGCGTGCTTCGTCGACGCGGCCCACCACGGCCAGCGCCTCGATCAGCCAGAACGTGCAGATGACGAAGGCCGCGGTGGTGGCGCCGAGCCCGTCGTCTTGGCGGTAGCGCAGGAGCCAGCGCTCTTGGCCGAGGTCTTTGACGACCGCATCGATGGTGCCGCGCATGGCCGGGTCGCCGGGCGGTAAGAAGCGCAGCGTGACGGCTTGTAGCAACGAGGCGTCGAGGTCTTTGGAGCCGTACTGCGCGACCAAGCTGTTGAGCTTGGGATCGTAGGCGCGGTCGAGGATCTCGGCGCGGATCTTCTCGGCGGCCTGCGCGAACTCGCTGTGCCGCCCAGGTGCGTGCCGCGCGGCGACCTTGGCGACCCGGTCGGCTGCGGCCCAGCACATGACCGTGGAGAAGGTCTGCGGCTCCCAGGCCTTGCGCACCTCCCAGATGCCCGCGTCGGGCGTGCCCGCCACCTTGATGGCCTTTTTGCCGAGGGAGAACAGCAGCTCGAGTGTGGACTTGGTCTGCTCGGCCTTGAAGCGGTCGTCGAGGAACACGGGGGCGAGGGCGAGCACCATCTCGCCAAAGATGTCGTGTTGGTGGTGCGTGGCCGCGCCGTTGCCGATGCGCACCGGGCGGTTGCCCTCGTAGCCGGGCCAGTTCTCGAGGATGTACTCGTCGAGATCACACGTGCCGTCGACGCGGTAGAGCGGGGCGAGGTCGAGGTCGGGCTTGCCGGCCGCAATGTTGAGCAGATAGCCGATGAACTGCTCCCGCTCTTCGAAGTGACCGAGCAGACGGAACGCGTCGAGCACGTAGTAGGCGTCGCGCAGCCAGCAGTAGCGGTAGTCCCAGTTGCGACCACTGCCGGGCGCCTCGGGAATGGATGTGGTGATCGCCGCGACGATGGCGCCGGTGTCTTCGTAGCAGTGCAGCTTGAGCGCGAGCGCCGAGCGGATGACCTGCTGCTGAAACATGGGCGGGATGTCGCAGTGCTTGACCCAGCGCTGCCAGTAGCGCGTGGTCTCGACCAAAAACCTGTCGCAGAGCGAGGGGAGCGGCTCTTGCACCGGGTCGCCCCAGGCCAATACCAGGTGCTTTTTCTCGGTGAGCGCGAACGGAATGCCGTCGAGATAGGAGAGCGGCACGTCGGTGGTGAGGCGCAGCTCGGACGGAAAGCCGTGGTAGGAGATGTGGTGCGAGCCGACGTCGCGCTTGGGCTTTTGTTTGCTCCAGCCGAGCCGCGGATCGCACTGGATGCGCACCATGGGCGTGCCCGTGATGGGCTCGACGATGCGGATCAGCTTGGTCGGCCGGAACATGCGCTCGAACTGCACGAAGCGCGGTGCGAAATCGAGCACACGAAACGTGCCCTCGGGCGTGGTGAAACGCGTCTCGAGGACGTTGGTGTTGTCGAGGTAGCGCTGCACACCGGGCGAGCCGTCGGCGGCGCAGACCTTGAAGGACCCGCCGTCTTGCTCATCCAGCATGGTGGAGAACACCGGCTCCGAGTCGAAGCGCGGTAGACAACAAAAGACTACCGCGCCGGTGCGTTCGATCAACGCAGCGAACTGGCAGTTGCCGACGACCCCAATGTGTTCGAGCTGCACCCCGAGACTCTATAAGAAGGGCTCGTGTTGTCGATGATTTACCCACGTTTGCCGGGCGCTTTGTGCGCGACGCGGCAGCTCGCAATCCAAGGTAGGTGCATTGGACATGCGCAGCTTTGTCGGTGCGCGCAAAGGTGACACGCAGCAGAACGGACTTGCGAGGCAAGCTGCCTCAGTCGTCGTGCGGCTGCCGGGCATAGTCTTGCTGGTGGCGCATGTATTGACGCCGCACGAGATGACGCGCTTGCCCCAGGCGGCGCTACGATAGGCTTCGACGATGCGGCACGTGCCCTGGCTATTCTTTGCTCGCGCGCCACAGGGCGCGCTTGGTCCCTTCTTTCCTTTTTTAATGTTCGCGCTCTTGCTCTGTTCGGCGGGTCGGGTCGCCCGTGCCCAAGAGCCGCTCGACGACGAGCGCGCGCGCGCTCACTTCGTGGCCGGCGAGTCGCACTTCGCGTCCGAGCGCTGGCACGACGCCGAGCGCGAGTTTTCCCTGGCTTACGAGCTGTCGCACCGCCCCGAGATGTTGATCAACTTGTCCCGGGCCCACGAGCGCAACGGGGAGCTGGTGGCGGCGATCGCCGACCTCGAGCTGCTGTTGTCCGTGCACGCCGAGACCTCGTATCGCGGCGAGGCTCTGCAGCGCCTCGACACCATGCGCGCAAAGCTGGCCGCGGTGCCCGCCGTGCCCCCGCCGCCCGAGGCGCGCCCGGTCCCCACGACTGAGCCGGCACCCGCCCCCGCAACAATCGCCACACCCCTGGTCGAGCCGGCTCCAGTGCCCGCCACCAAGCGCAGTGTCTGGCCGCCTTCGTTGCCGACGCTGCTGGTGGGCGGGGCCGCCCTCGCGGTCGGTGCCGCAGCCCTGGGCACGGGTCTCGCGGCGCACGGCGTCTACAACGATCTCGAGAAACGTTGTGATGCAGACGCCGCCTGCGATCCTTCGTTTGCCTCCGACCGTAACCATGGGCGAGCTTTGTCGCGCGCCTCCACGGGCCTCACCTTCGTGTCGCTCGCCCTCCTGGGCACCGCGGCGGTGTTGTGGGTCGTCGACGTCAAGAAGAGTGACGAGCGAGGTCACCTCGCGTTCGGGTTCGATGCTGCCGGTGCTCGTTTCCGAGCGCGGTTTTGAGGCCAAGCATGAGAAGTAGTGCACGCGTCTGGCTCGGGTTCCTGGTCGCCAGCGGCTCGCTTTGGAGCTGCAGCTTCATCGACGACTTCGACAAGTTCCACGCCGCGCGCGAGGCCGACGGGCAGGGCGACAGCGGCGCGGGGCGCAACGATGCGGCTACGCCTGGCGGAGATGCCCGCGTGGTCACCGATGCTGCAGACGGCTCGAACACGGTTGTGACCGACTCCGGCGAGCCGGGTGTGGTCGATGCAAACGTCGTCGTCGACGGATCGGTCAGCGTGGTCGATGCCAGCAACGGCGGCCCTGGTGTGTGCGGCGACGGCAACGTTTGCTCCGACAACGACCCATGCACGGTCGACGGCTGCGATGCTGCGGGGGCAACGTGCACCTATCGTTTGATCGATGCCGACAGCGACGGCTTCTCTCCTTTTGTCTGCCGTGCCGGCTCTGGCCACATGGGTGGCGACTGCAACGACGACAACCCCATGATCGCGCCGACCGCCCTCGAGATCTGCGACGGCATCGACAACAACTGCGACAGCCGACGCGAGATCGACGAGGGCTTGGTCAAGCTGCGCTGCTACCCCGATCTCGACGGCGACGGCTACCCCAACTTGGATGGCATGGGCGTCCTGGCGTGCCAGTGCCCAAGGACGTCCATCCCCGTGGCCAGCCCCGAAGACCGCAGTAGACACGACTGCTGGGACGACCCCGTCACACGGGGAGCAGACGTGTTTCCCGGACAGACTGACTACTTCGAAGATGGCTACGGTCCCGGTGGTCGGCCGGTGCGCAACTACGACTACGACTGCGACGGCAAGGTGACGCCGCGCCTCGGGCCCTTGCCGGACGCTTGTGGCGGGCTGCTCGGTCTCGATTGCAAAGCCAAGGTCGGCTACTCCAAAGAGGTGCCCACCTGTGGTGAGGGCGCTGAGTACACCACGTGCGGCATGAACGGCCTGAACTGCTCCGGCATGAACGAGACGAGGAAACAGTCCTGCCGATAGATTGTGTCGCCCGCCTACGCTCACCAAGTGGCGCGATCGTCGATCGCGCGCAAGCGCCGCACTCGACATCCTTGCAACGCTCACCCCTTCAACACCTCGCGAGCACCCCAACTAGCTCGGCCGGGTCATGCAGCGCGTGTTAGTCGACATGCATGACAACCCGATCGAGCAGGATGTTTTTGTTGGTGAGCGCGGTGCTCGTGGTCCTGAGTAGCTGTGCGGCGGAGCCAGGTGACGACACCCAGGCGCCCAGCAGCGAAGATGCGGACGAGCAGGCCAGCATCTTCATTCCTGAGTGTTCTCCCAATCCCTGCCTCAACGGCGGAACCTGCGCGGAGACGCTGCTCGGTTTCGCGTGCAGCTGCATCGGCGGTTTCTCTGGCGCGCGCTGCGATGTGGCGCCCGGGGGTCCACCCGTGGCGCAGCCTCCTGTTTTTCCGCCGCTGTTTCCCACGGCACACACCCTTGCGTTCAACGTGCAGCAGACTTTTGATGGGATCGTGCCGGCCGCCGGAGACATCACCAGCGTGACGGTTACCGTGAACGGAGCCACTTGCGCTCCGGGTGCCTGCACTGCAGCCGTTCCGGCTGGAGGGAGCGCGACTGTCGTGGTGCGGCTGGCCGTGCGTGCGGGCGGTGTACGACCACTGCCAGTACTCAGGAGTTGGGGCGACTGCGCCACGACCAACAGCTCGTTCACCCACGTCGTCAACCCCGACCAGACCAGCACGGTGGCCTGGACCTCGACCTTTTCCAACCTGAGCGCAGATCGGACCTGCACTGCCAACTTTGCCAAGGCGGCCTCGTTCTGGTTCCACCTGCCCTTCAATGGACCGAGCGTGGCCAAGGCGGAGCCTGCGCAGTTTTGCGACTTCGTGGTCAATCCCATCTA